>JAJTGP010000145.1 GCA_021299265.1 Hyphomonadaceae bacterium
CAGGACCAAGCTCTCCCACGGTTTACGCCAAAGGGGACACACGGTCTCAAGGTCGCGGTGAAGGCTGGTTGCGCGACTAGCCTTCACTCGACCTCTCTATCACATCCCAAACACACAAGGGGAGGGCGCATGCGCCGATGTGTCCCGAAGGGACTGAAGGGGTAGCCTTTACACCCAAAGTGGCAAAGAGCAGCTTTACTTCGTTTCCACCCGCGTGGACTTGATGCGTTTTTGCTTTAAGAAGGTCTGTACGCTGTCTGGTCCGCTCAAGTGGCCTGCACCGACGGCCACGAACACGGTGCCGGGCGTGGCCATGCGCGTAGCGATCCAATCCGCCCAACGCTTGTTGCGATCGGCCAAAATGAGTTTGGACAGTTCTGGCTGGCTGCGCAGGCTGGTGTTCATCAGATCGCCCAGCTTGTCCGCATTACCCGTCTTCCAAGCATCAATCATGTCGTTCAGCATATTTGTGGCTTGGTCCCAATCTTCAATCGTCGAAACCAACATCGCCTTTTGCTGTTGGTCGGTCAGATTGGCGAAGAAGCCAATTTGCTCAGCGCCAGTTTCAAAGCCTTCCACCGGCTTGTTTGCAGCGCGTGCCAAACCGTCGAGGGTTTTGTCCACGCCTTGGTTCGGGTCGAGACCCAGCTTTTGATAGAGGCCAAGCGATAGGATCAGACTGCCCATCCAAGGCCGCATTTGCTGGATGGCCTCGGGTGGAAACCCACTTTGTGCGATGATGGCGCTTAAGGCCGTCTTTTGGGCTTCGGTCAGGCCGTCATAAATGGTTTGGCCGGCGGGCAATTGGCCCTTAGAGGCCATCAGATTGCCGATAATGGGGGCTTCAGCCTCGATATTGGCAATCTCGAGCTTTAAGGTGTCGGCACTTTCGAAGGCGGATTTTACTTTGCCATGGTTCCAATCGATGCCAGGGGCCATCAAGTGGAAGGTGCCGAATAGATAGATGGTGGTGTCTCGGTCCTTCACGACCCACAGAGCAGGCGTCGCCTTTTGGCTGGCCGCTGGCGTCGCAACCGGCGCTGCTGCGGGCTGGGCCAGAACGGATGGGGCTTGGAACAGGGCAAAACTGAAAGCCGACAGGGCTGCGAATAGAGTCTTTTTCATCATCATGATCCTCGTATGCGTTAAAGTTGGGGAGGGAGGTAAAACAAAGTCCGGGTGGGCTGGCTCAGGCCCTGTTTCGTTTGAGCCAAAGATGCGTCCAGATCGCGAAATAAGTGACAAGCATGACCCCCATTGTCACACCCATGCCGACAGCAAAGGCGTGAGTTTTGGTACCCAGCATGGTCTCCAAGCTGAGGAGTTCAAAGTTTGGAAAGCCGATGATCGCTGCTGCAGGCACGAAGCAGATCGCCATGGACACAACAGAGGACCAATAAAGCGCAACCTCGTGCGTGTGGCGGGCCAACTCATCCAACAGCTTGGTGTAGAAAATGGTGGCTGCAACCGCGATGATCATGGCGAGGCTCAATAGTCCGACCACCAGAAGGCTGGGTCCGTTCGCTTCGTTGAAAGGCAACAAGAAACCAACAGCACCGCCGAGCAGGAGAGAGCCAATGATATAGAAATTGATCTTGCCTTGTCGCGACCATTTCGCTTTTTTGGGTGTGGAGGCGGGGTCGTTCATAGGGTGTCCTCAAAGATGGCTTCAATCGGCAGCGCAAATAAACGCGCAATTTTGAAGGCTAAGGGCAGGGAGGGGTCGTATTTCCCTGTTTCCAAGGCATTGATGGTTTGGCGGGAGACGTCGAGCGCATCAGCCAGATCGGATTGAGACCAATCCCGCTCGGCACGGAGAACTTTGAGACGGTTTTTCATGCCTCCTCTGGCTCCCCCATCTCGAGCATATTGGGATCACGTTTGCCTGCCACCCAGCCGTAAGCGATCAAGTAGATGATCTGGTAGAGGACTAGGCCTGAGTAGAGTGATGCAGCTGGCATCAGACCTGCTGCCATCGCACAACCAGCGGCGAGGACAATGACCAGCATGATGTAGGATGCTAGGGCCCCAGCCTCCAACCAGATTGCTCTAAAGAACTCGTCCAAAAGGAACCAAAGTCTGTGGCCCGTCCAAACCATGGCAACACCACTTGTGAGGCCTATCAAGAACAAAGGCCAAGACATGCTGGAAAGCCCTTGAGGATGAAATTGGTAAAAGGTCAGGACGCCGAGAATGGCTGTGTAAGCGACGTAAAACGTCAGAATATAGGGGTAAGCTTTGCGAGAGGACGGGCTACTGCCGAGACCGCCGGTCAAAGCTCGGTTGTTGGCGACACGCTTGTTGACGATAGCAAGCGCAAAGATGATGGCTGAGAAAACATAAATCCCAAGCAAGATGAAACCCAACAAGACGCTCATAAACGAGACAAAGTCGCGTTCAAAGACAAGGCGCACAGCATCTTCAAGCTTGGTTCCCTTGGTTTGGGTGGCAAGAAGATAACCGGATATCCCGCCCACAATTGCCCAAATCGCAGTGCCGACCACGAATTTCATCCAAGGGTTTCCCGGTCGCGTTTGATTGATTACCTCAGACATATGTCATGCTTCCTTGCTATTATGACAAGGACACTTGTCACACACGGGCGAGACAATGTCAAGCACCCTTGTCAAAATGACAGGAGTGCTTGTCAGGGCGTTGAATCTAGAGACTTAAGCGAGGACGCGCTTCAAGGCATCGGCCCAGCCGCTGAGGCGAGTCTGCCGGATCGGATTGGCCATAGCGGGGTTAAACCGCTCAACCTTCCCCCGCATGATTGCGGCATCTTCGAGCGAGCCATAAAGGCCACAGCCAACGCCGGCCAGCATGGCGGCACCCAGAGCCGTGGTCTCGATGAAGTGGGGGCGCTCAACATCCATGGCCAGAATATCGGCCAAGTCTTGCGCCATCCAATCATTGGCAACCATGCCGCCATCGATACGGACCTCGGCCCAATCGGCCCCGTCGGCGGCAAAGGCGGTCTTCAGGTCATACGTCTGATGGGCCATGGCCTCGAGGGCTGCGCGGACCACATGGGCCTTCTTGGCTGAGAAGCTGAGACCATGAATGGCCCCACGGGCATGGGGTTGCCAATGGGGTGCGCCAAGGCCGGATAGGGCAGGCACCAGATAGACGCCGCCATTGTCTGCCACGCTGCGGGCCAGACCTTCAGAGTCGGAAGCCCGTTCGATCAGACCCAAATCGTCGCGCAGCCATTGCATCAGGCTTCCGGCCACAAAGACCGAGCCTTCCAAGGCGTAATGGCGCACGCCGTCCAATTGCCAGGCAATGGTCGCGAGCAATCGGTTCTTCGACTGCGGCAGGGTCCGCCCGGTCTGGGTCAGGACAAAGGCCCCGGTACCGAAGGTCGCTTTGGTCTGGCCTGGCTCTAAACAGGCCTGGCCAATGGTTGCGGCTTGCTGGTCGCCCGCCATGCCCGAAATGGCAATCGCGCCGCCGAACAGCTCTGGCAAAGTCTGGCCGAGAGGTCCGGCGCAATCGACGATCTGGGGCAGAATAGCGCGCGGCACCCCGAATAGGTCGCACAGGCCATCGTCCCAGCCCGCACTACCAATCGCCATCAGCGCGGTGCGCGAGGCATTGGTCGCGTCGGAGATATGCGCGCCCCCGGTCAAACGGTAGACGAGATAGCTCTCAATCGTACCAACCGCGAGCTTGTCGCCCGCTGCCTTCAATTGCGGCCAATTGCTTAAGGCCCAGCCGATCTTGGAGCCAGAGAAATAGGGGTCGAGCAAGAGGCCGGTCTTGGCCTGTACAATGGCTTCTTGGCCTTGTTCTTTCAGGGCCTGACACATGTCAGCGGTCCGCCGATCTTGCCAGACAATGGCGGGGGCCAAGGGCTTGCCCGTCGTCCTGTCCCAAAACACGATGGTCTCGCGCTGGTTGGTGATGCCAATGCCCGCAATGGCTGAAGCGCCACCGGCCTTGGTCACCATCTCTTGGGCACAGGCGAGTGTGAGCGTCCAGATCTCTTCGGCATCATGCTCGACCAGACCGGGGGCAGGATAATGCTGGGTCAAGGGTCTCTGCGCGCTCCCGAGGCAGGTGCCATCGGCTTCAAACAACATCACGCGGGTGGAGGTGGTGCCTTCATCAATAACAAGGATCTTGCCGCTCATGGTTCCAACGCCCTCATCGCACGCCCCTTGGCGCTAAAAATGAACACGGCCTTATTGCCAAACACCCAGCGATTGACGCTCAAGGCTGTGATGACCGAGGTGATCAGCACGATCAGCATCACGTCGATATAATGCAACCAGTAAAGGCCGATGTGCTGATAGAAGGTCTCACCCGGATACAAGGTGTCTGGCTTGTAGAGCACGAAATTGTGGAAGCCATAGAGTAGGAAGCCGAAGATAAGGCCCGCAATCGCTGCCCGTGCATCAACATTGCGGAACAAGAGCCCCGCGATAAAGGCTGACAGGATCGGCATGGAGAATAGGCCGTTCAGCTCTTGCAAGAGATTGATGATGCTCTTGGCATTCTGAAAGACTGGGACTAGCGCGATGGAGGTCACTGTCAACACTGCCGAGGCAATCGCTGCCAAGCGCCAATGGTTCTTCACCGTGCCAATGAACTTCTCATGGAAGTCGATGGAATAAAGCGCGACGCTGGAGTTAAGAATGGCGCTGGTATGCGCAATCACGGCCGCGGCCATCATGGCGGCAAAAGCGCCCGACATCCACGACGGCAACACATGGGCAACCAGCTTGCCATAGGCGGCGTCTCCCACACTGCCGAAAAGCTTGTAAGCTACGACACCGGGGATCACCACAATGGCAGGGATAATCAGGATGCGCACGGCGGCAGCAGCCAGAACCCCCTTCTGCGCTTCTTGCACGGTCGGGGCCGTCATCGCCTTTTGGGTGATGTTTTGGTTAGTCGACCAGTAGAAGATTTGGATGAACAGCATGCCCGTAAACAGCGTGTGGAACGGAATGGGCGAGGTGAAGGAGCCGATCATTGAGATACGTTCTTCTGGAACACCCGACACCAGATCAAAATTGACCGCCGCCATCGCCAAGATCACAACCAGAAACGCAATCGCCAGAACGCCAATGCCGGAATAAGTATCCATCACGGCTACCGCCCGCAGGCCACCCGTAATGGTATAAATGGCTGCGATAATGGCCATGGGCGCGGCAAACCACAAAAGCGACCACTCAACGCCAAACATGGATTGCAGGAACAGACTGCCGCTATAGAGAGCCGCTGGCAGATAGATCAGCACATTGCCAATCAGGAAAAGCGCAGAAATCACGGTACGGATGCTGCCGCCCTTATAGCGTTTCTCCAACAGCTCCGTCACCGTGGTACAATTGTTCCGGTAATAGATGGGCACAAAGACGAACGCCAGAATAAGGAGGCCAAAGAAGCCGCAAATCTCCCACCAAGCTAACAATAGCATCTGGTTGCCATTCATGCCGACCAATTGCTCGGTCGAGAGATTGGTCAGGGTGATGGCCCCAGCGACGAACAACCAAGAAAGGCCACCGCCTGCCAGAAACACTTCACGGGTTGTCCCGCCATCTTTCTGCCGATCCTTATGGCCAGCCCCCGCGCCATGCACTTTCCAATAAGTCAGGACGGCGATCAGGGCGGTTAGCCCGAAGAAAATGCCGATTTGTAACGCCGACGCGCTGCCTTGAAACATGGCATTTCCCCCTTGCCTTTTCTTTAGGCGCAGACACTAGTAAGCCCTTCCGCCTGAGGCAAGCTTCGGAAATGGAAAATAAAAGCGGGCTTTCCGCGCGCAACTTGCAAGACCTAGATTTGGGAACAACAACATTATGGAAAATCTGATCCTGCACGGTGGTGGGGCGAGTTTGGTTGTGGCTGTTAAGCTGGGATCTCCGCCCGCAATTCTGCATTGGGGGACA
>JAJTGP010000062.1 GCA_021299265.1 Hyphomonadaceae bacterium
ACTGCCAAGTCCAGCCGCCCTCAACCTGTTTGAGGGAACCGCGTGCGATATGGTCCAATGCCCAATGGTTCTCACACGGCTGAGGCGGCGCAAGACGGAAGCGCGCCAAGCCGTCGTTTAAGGTGGAATAGACACGATTAGGGGCTGTGCGCTTGGGTGGCCCCTTCCACTCCTCGCCGGGCGGCTCAATCGGGCTGTCCAGCAAGACTAGCCCGCCCACTCGGTCAGCGGCCTTCAACGCGGTATAAATTGCGGGGACGCCCCCAAAAGAATGGGCAACAATGACAGGAGCGTGGCCGCTTGCGGCAAGGTCCGCTTCGTCGCAAGCACCCAAGACCTCATCGGCGAACAGATCCATTGTATAGGTCTCGCGCCAATTTGATCCGCCCATGCCCGAGAAGGAGAGTGCGGCGACGCGATACCCAGACTTGGCGAGGAATGGGGCAATAAAGCTCCACCAACCCGCATGCGCACCATTGCCGTGGAGCAACAGCACGCCTGGATCGCCGATTGTTCCCCACATCAGCAGTTCCAGTTTGGCTCCTTCGACGTGAAAGTGCTTGACCTCTGGCGCGTGCGCGATGGCGTCCAATGCCCAAGCCGGATAGGCTGGACGCTCGCCACCATAGGCCTCCAAAGGCCCCTTATCGCGGCTGCCCTCGGCCACTTCGGGGACGGACGACAATTCGGAACGAACGAGATTATGGGGGCTGGCCTCTGTCATACATCCGACTTGGCCTAAGGCGCGCCCTTGGGCAAGCCGTGACCTAGCGTCAAGCGCGGACAGATTTCAGCGTAGACCGACGCGCTGGAGGGCTTGATCTTGTCGTGCGCCGAGGGCTGCCTCGTTAAAGCCTGCGATGGAATTCTGGAACAACTCATAGAAATTCAGCTTGGCACCCAAATGGAGATAGGCGGCACCAAGGCCAATGGCTGCGCGGTCCATAAACACAAATTCCCGTGGGATGGTCACGGGGCCATGTTCTTTCAACAGATTGCGCACTTCAAAGGCCTCTTTTCGCCCATAATCGCCCGGGGCGACGCCGTCGGCGACGGTGCGCACGCGATTGTCGAGCAGGGGGGCATAAATGAACCGGGCCCAAAGGTTCAGGACTTCGGCCAATTTGCGCGTCAGCCCCTTAAAGCCCCAAATCTCATAGGCGGCCATCGTGCCGTCAAAGTCATCGCGCTCTAGCGACAGATAAAGCTGCACCACGCCTGCGACAAAGCGCGGTGGGAAAATGCGTACACAGCCAAAGTCGAGGAGGTTGAGCCGGTTTGCACTCGGCGTCAGCGAGTAATTGCCCAAATGCGGGTCGCCATGAATGACACCTGTGGCCATCATGGGCACCCACCACGCCTTGAACAACAATGTCGCGATGCGGTCGCGCTCTTCTTGTGGTGCGTCCTTAAAGGTTAAAAGCGGCGCACCGTCGAGCCACGTCATGGTCAACAGCCGCCCGGTCGATAAGTCATCAATGGGCTCAGGGCAGGCAATGTCTGGCTGTTCCCCCAGCAGATCGCCGTACAGCCGCATGTGCTGGCGCTCGCGCGTGTAATCGAGCTCCTCGCGTAAACGGTCGGTCACTTCTTCAACCGCTTCGCAGGGGTCGAGGGATTTCTCAAAAGTCCGAAATAGACTCAGCAGGGATTTCAACTGCGCCACATCGGACTCTACTGCGCTTGCCATATCGGGATATTGCAGCTTGCACGCGACCAAGCGGCCATCATGCAGCGTGGCGCGGTGGACTTGGCCGAGTGAGGCAGCATGTGCTGCTTCGCGCTCAAAGGACGCAAAGCGGCTCTCCCAGTCGGGGCCTAATTCGGTGCGCATCCGACGTTTAACAAATGGCCAACCCATGGAAGGCGCATTCGACTGCAGGGCTGCGAGCTCTTCGGAATATTCAGGGGGCAGGAAGTCGGGAATGGTGGCCAGAATCTGGGCCACTTTCATCAAAGGGCCGCGCGTTTTGCCAAGTGCTTGGCGCAGCGCGATGGCAATCGTCTTATCGGCATCACTGCCACCAACCAGTCTTTGAGCGCCAAAGGTTGCCGCAGCCGCACCCATATTCACCCCAACACGGGCAACCCGGCTCAGTCGGCCACTTAATCGATTACGCTCACGATCTTCGCTCATGCTCTCTATGTAGGGCGATAGCTAGTACGAAGCGAGGGTTGGGTATCAGCTTGCGTGCAGAAGCAGGGATGCCTTGTCTAGCCGTCCATCTCGACGGGCGCGTGGGGCCTCTGCTAGGGTAAGGCTCCCTGAAGGATTCGCGCAGTGTCATTGCCCCTCTCGATCTTTATCATCGCCAAGAACGAGGTGGATCGCATTGGCCCGACGCTTGAGTCCGTGCGCGGCTTATCTGACGATATAGTGGTGATCGATTCCGGCTCGACCGATGGAACGCAAGAGTTGGCAGAGCGCTTGGGTGCCCGTGTCATCTTTAATCCATGGCCGGGCTATGGCCTACAAAAGCAATTTGGCGAGGATAAGTGCCGCCATCATTGGATGCTCAATATTGATGCAGATGAAGTTGTGACGACAGAGCTGGCAGCCTCCATCATGGCCGCCCTCGGCCAAGCTGATCTCGCGCCTTGCGGGTATGAAACCGACATTATTGAGATGTTTCCCGGCGAAGCCAAGCCGCATGCTTGGGCCTTCCGACTAAGTCCTGTTCGCTTGTACCACAAACAGATTGGCCGCTATTCGCCCTCGCCTGTGCATGACCGGGTCGATCTGGTGAAGGGAACCCCTGTTCATCGCCTGCAGGGCGTGATCGAGCACCGCTCGATCCGTTCGCTGGGCCATGAATTGATCAAGCTGAATGCCTATGCCGACATGCAAGCCGATGATCTCTACAAGAAGGGTCGCAAGATCGGAGCGCTGCGCTTAGTTTTGGAGTTCCCACTGGCCTTTTTGAAGGCCTATATCGCGAGAAGACATTTTGTTCGTGGGCTCTATGGCTTCATGACAGCCATGAATTACGCGTTTTATCGCTACCTGCGGCTCGCCAAATATTGGGAGCGCCGCTTGGGCCGCTAAGCTTTATGGCTTAACTGCCCAACCCCGCCAGAAGCCTTCGACATGGGCGGCCAAAAAGGCGTCGACGTCAAACTGTGCTTCTTCAGTTTCGCCAAAGGTTGCCATCATCATCGCCACTGCCGCCACAGGGGCACAGAACAGGCGCGACAAGGTTGCCGCATTAGCGCCTTGGGTTTCATTTGCCGCTAAGGAACGCTCAAACAAGTTTTTGATGGATGCTTCGACTGGGTCGATAAAGCCATGGCGCAAGAATGCGGCCAGATCTGGAAAGCGATCTGCTTCGCCCACGGCGATGCGCCAAGGGGCCAGCGCACCAGGCGCGCTTAAGGCAATCCGAGCATCCCGGACCAATTGGTTCAGTAGAGGCTTTGTTGGGCCGCGATGTTCGTCGATCAAACGGCACGCGCCTTCGATTTGGTCCGCAAGTACGCGCCGTACCAATGCTTCAAACAAAACCTGCTTAGAGTCAAAGTAGCGATAGACAATAGGCTTAGTCACGCCGATTGCTGAGGCAATGTCAGACATTCGTGTGCCTGCGTAGCCATTTTCGGTGAATAATCTCGTCGCCTCGATAAGAATTCGCTCAGCGCGGTCCTGAGCTGCGACCGCCGGTCGGGTACTCAATTTACCTTGTGGCATACAAAATCCTCCACTTTTTAAATTCGTTTTTTAGCTTTTACATTGCGTCGCGCACAGGAGAAGACCTAATTTGCATCAGTTACCAGAGGAGAACGTTACCAATTGGGAATTTTTCTGCGTTTCATTCGGGTTCATTATTTGAATTAAGTAATCAGCAGGCATCATCCAGATTCAATTATATGGGGAATCAATGCCGCAGCCTTATTCATTTTCCATTCAGAAATGATATAACTTTTGGTAACCTAATTGGGGAAATCGTCAAAAGAGTTGGACACGCGTCAAAGACGCCGAAAAATTAGCGCATTGATTATAGTGATATAATATTTCAACTCAACGCGCGGATTGGAGAAGTCGTTAGACCACGCTGTTAAGCGCTTTCGTCCCGCTTTTCACCCTTTGCGAGTATCAATCATGACGACACTTCAAATCGCAAGCGTATTTCAGCATGCACAATGCCAACATATTACAGGCCCGAGAGATTGGTAGTCGGTTACTGCAAATTATTGCTGCTGCTGCTCCATTTGGTGCTGCATTTCGAGCGCAATGGATCTCTGAGGCTTGGTTGCCGCAATAAATTGGTCGGGCCTCGTTCGTGGCGAGCGAACGACTTTCAGGAAGTCACTATCCAAAGATAAACGCTCAGCTTGGCGCACGTGCACGTCGACTTCGAGCAAACTATCCGCGTCTCCCTTCAAGACCCCTCGGGTCGGAGGTACGTCGGCATAGTCGCGCCCATAGGCGACCACGACATGGCGTTCATTGGCCAGCATATCATTGGTTGGGTCAAAGCCAACCCAGCCCTGTTCCGGCAGATAGCATTCGATCCACGCGTGTGATGCATCTGGAACGGAGCGGATTTGGGTGTCATTATCGGTACGTGCGAGATAGCCAGACACGTAACGAGACGGCACGCCCCAGTGGCGCGCGACGGCCAACATGATGTGTGCGAAATCCTGGCATACACCTTTGCGGTGCTCCAGCGCGGCATCAATCGGACTATCCGCAGCGGTAAATCCTGGAACGTAATCAAAGGCCCCGTATATCTCTTTGTTTAGGATTCGCAGACCGGTCAGTGGATCGGGTGGTAATGCCAGCAGGTCCCGTTCACGCATGAAGGTTTCCAGATGGCCCGAACCGTCGACAAAGGTGGATGGTCTCATCATGTCGTAATAGCGGCTGCGCACTTCATCGCTGCGCAAATGGGCCCACGCGCCTGGATCGACTTTGCTGGGTAATGGGTCTGTTCGCTCATAGGTCTCAACCATGGCGCGTGACCGGATGATCAGCTCGGTATGTTTGGCGGGTACGTCGAAATGATAGACGATATTCCCCAGCCAATCCCGATAGGTCATCACTTTCGCGCGGGGTTCGGTCACAATGTCAAACCCGACCAAACGCTGCATAGGCAGGGTTAGGGGCTGCAGCCACAATTCCATAACGCTTTCGCGGACGGGGGCCGAGTAAGTGTAGCGGGTCTCATGCGTGATCTCGAGGCGCATCAACGCACTCCTAAAGTGCTGGTTCCGGGTAGGCGGTCGGCCAAAGAATAGCTGATAAAGGCCGCATGAACGGCGTCGGAGATCGCGATACAATCGTCTGCGACTTGGGCAATAAAGGCTTGGCCATTTTTGCCCGTAACCTCATCCAACACGGCAAAGTTCAGCCGCGCAGCCAAACGGCCAGACAAGCGTGTACAGGTCTCGCGTGCACGCTCATCTGCTAGGGCACCGACTGCATCAATATGTTGGGCAATCGTATTGGCGCAAAAGCGCAATGACCTTGGGAAATAGGGATCGAGCACCAAGAAATCGGCGATCTGATCGCGCCGGAAAGTTGCCGTCTTCACCCGCAGATAAGGCTCAAGCCCGCAGCACATGCGCAACAACTGTACCCAGCCGAAATCACCAATCGCCGCTTGCTTTTCACCAAAATGCAGATCGAGCAGGCGAACAATCAATTGTGCCCGCTCTATCGCGCGACCCATCGACAGGAAGTGGAAGCCCTCGCCATGGCTCATGGTGCCAGACACAATACCTTTAAAGGCATGCAGATCATTGATCGTTTCTTCAAAGAAGCCAGCAGCAATCTGGTTGAAGTTGCGCTTGGTCGCCGTTTCGCGCACCCGGAAATAAAGGCGGTTCAGCCGTTCCCACATTTCGGTGGTGATCTGATCGCGAACTTGGCGGGCATTCTCTCGCGCTGCAAAGACGGCCGTATGAATCGAAGAGAGGTCTCCCTTGCCGCCAAAGGTCAGGAGGCGGGCTTCTTCCAAGGCGTCCATCCGCGCGGCCATGGGTGCGGCACCCAAGGCCCGCATCGCGCGCTCCGTGGTCATTTCAGCCTCTTCTGCTCCGGCCTCAAGCCCGGCAGTCAAGGTAATTTGCAAGACTCGGCAGGCGTGTTCTGCCCGCTCCGTATAGCGGCCAATCCAGTAAAAACTGTCTGCAACGCGCGATAACATCATGATCGTGCCCGCCCATCGCTAGAGCCTGAAAGTACCCAAGTATCTTTGGATCCGCCGCCTTGGCTGGAATTCACCACCAAGGAACCCTTGCGCAAGGCGACACGGGTTAAGGCTCCGGGCGTGAGGGTCATTTTGGCACCACATAAGATGAAGGGGCGCAAATCGACGTGACGGGTCTCCACAGCGCCATCAATATAGGTCGGTGCGGTGGAAAGTGAGATGGTCGGCTGGGCGATATAATTGTCTGGGTCCGCTTTGATTTTTGCAGCAAACTCTTCAATTTGCGCCTTGGTCGAGTGGGGCCCGATCAGCATGCCGTAACCGCCGCTCTCGCCGACTGCTTTAACAACCAGTTTGTCGAGATTGGCTAAGACATACGACATCTGGTTCTTCTCGCGGCACAGGAAGGTTTCCACGATATCGATGATCGGGTCTTGGTCGAGATAATGTTTGATGATTTGTGGGGTGTAAGCGTAGACCGCCTTGTCATCAGCCACACCGGCGCCGGGCGCATTGGCGATCACCACATTGCCAGCGCGATAGGCGTTCATAAGCCCTGCGACGCCAAGGGTTGAATCGGGTCTAAATGCCAAGGGATCGACAAAGGCGTCATCGACCCGCCGATAAATGACATCGACCCGTTTCAGGCCTGAGGTCGTACGCATGTAAACGACATTGTCATGGATGGCTAAGTCGCGCCCCTCGACTAGGGGCGTTCCCATCAGACGGGCCAGGAAGGCGTGCTCGAAATAGGCGGAATTGAACACGCCGGGCGTCAGCACCACGACGGTGGGGTCGGGTTGATACTCGCTTGCCAAGCTTTTCAGCATCGCGAGCAGATCGTCGGGATATGACTCAACCGGACGAACCCGCGCCGCGCGGTAAAGGTCTGGGAAAGCGCGCTTAACGGCATCGCGGTTGGACAACATATAAGAGACGCCCGAAGGGACCCGCAGATTATCCTCTAGCACCACATAGGCACCGTCTTCACGTCGGATTACATCGGTGCCGCAAATATTGACATAGGCCCCATGGGGCACTTCAACGCCCAACATCTCCCGACGATAATTGGAAGAACCGAGAATCAGATCGCGCGGCACATAGCCATTATTGATGATGGCTTGATCGCCATAAATATCGGCCAAAAACAGGTTCAGCGCTTCGAGGCGTTGTTTGAAGCCGCGCTCTAATTTGTCCCATTCGGCAGCGGGAATGATGCGCGGTAAGATATCGGTGGGGATGATCTTTTCGGTCGAATCTTCGTGGCCATAGACGGTGAAGGTCACGCCCTGCGCCATAAAGGTGCGATCAATATTGGCTTGTAGATCGCGCAGACTTTGCGGGGTCGCTTGGCTCAAGCGATTGTAAAGCCCTGCCCAACCCGGACGCGGATCGCCTTTGGCGTCGAACATTTCATCGTAGGCCGCGCCCAAATGATAGCCTTCAAATGGCCCTTCTTGGCCCGGACGCGGCGGCGCGGCCATATCACTTAGTTTGTCAGGCGCGCGCGCCATGGTGTTTCCCCTTGTGTGACCGCACTCGACGGGCGAGCGCGCCGTCTGTCAAGCGGACTGAGTGTATCTTGCGCAGGCCTGCCCAAAAAACAGGCGCATCCAACTTGCTGAACCCTCGGCAAACAGCACTTGCTCCAACCACCCCATGCCTGTTAGCCTGTCGACAAGCTGACAAAAACAAGATGATCAGGAGTGCTAGGGATGCGGTTTGAGGGCTCAAAGAATTATGTGGCGACGGATGATTTGAAAGTCGCGGTTAATGCGGCCATCAAATTGGAGCGCCCCTTGCTGATTAAGGGTGAACCTGGAACCGGCAAGACGGTCTTGGCGATTGAAGTTGCGAAGGCTTTGGGAATGCCTTTGTTGGAATGGCACATCAAGTCCACCACCAAAGCTGTACAGGGCCTCTATGAGTATGATGCCGTGACCCGCCTGCGCGACAGCCAATTGGGCGATGAGCGCGTTAAGGACGTGAAAAACTACATCAAAAAGGGCAAGATGTGGGAGGCCTTTGAGCATAAGGGCCGCTGCGTTCTCTTGATCGACGAGATCGATAAGGCCGACATCGAGTTTCCAAACGACCTTTTGCAAGAATTGGATCGGATGGAGTTCCACGTCTATGAAACCGGCGAAACGATCAAGGCGATTGAGCGCCCCATTGTGATCATTACGTCTAACAATGAGAAAGAATTGCCCGACGCTTTCCTGCGTCGCTGCTTCTTCCATTATATCAAGTTCCCAGACGAAGACACAATGCAAGCTATCGTGGATGTCCACTTCCCCGGTATCAAGAAGCGTTTGATCGCCAATGCGTTGGCTAGCTTCTATGACATGCGCAAAGTGCCTGGCCTCAAGAAGAAGCCTTCAACTTCTGAATTGTTGGATTGGCTCAAGCTCTTAGTTACCGATGATATTGACCTTGACGCGATCAAGCAAAAAGATCCGTCAAAACTGATTCCACCTTTGCACGGGGCACTTCTGAAGAACGAGCAAGACGTTGCCTTGTTTGAGCGTCTGGCATTCTTGGCGCGGCGCGAAAGCCGCGGCTAAACGGTGACGGACGGGGTTGTGCCTAGAGTTTGCCTATCCCCGTCCAAACAATCCAAGCACCTACGAGAACCACGACCGCGGCAAAAACCAGCGCGAGCGCGCGTTTGTGCTTGCGTAAGGACTGGCTGGCCCATGTGCCCAATGTACTTCCGAGCAGGCCGCCAGCAATCATCAGGCCCGCAACAGGCCAATTCACGAGGCCTGACAGCGCATAGCTGGTAGTCGTCGCTGCACCAAAAGCCGCGACGCCAACAAGCGAGGTTCCCACTGCAATGCTCATCGGCATGCTGGTGGCCCACATCAGTCCGGGTACGATCAGAAACCCGCCACCAATTCCGAAGAAGCCAGACGCAAGCCCAACTCCCGTGCCGCTGGCGATGAGGCGTGGCAGTAAGACGGGGGCACTCGCCAAGGACAGCCGGACATCTGGGGCCTCAATCCGGGTGGGCTTGCGGGCAGCCAGAATGCCGACAGCAATCATCACAAAGCCAAACAGAGTGAGTAGCTCTTGGCCGTCCATCGCCTTGCCTAAAAGACTGCCCAAGGTCGCGCCAAAGATACCCGCCGCCGAAAACATAAAGGCACAGCGCCATTTCACATTCTTAGCTCTGCCGTGGGCCCAAAGGCCTAGAAGTGCATTAGCGGCGACCGAGACGGCACCGGTTCCGATGGCCGTATGCGGGTCTACAACGCCAACGACATAGATCAGCAAAGGCACCGCAAGGATGGATCCGCCACCGCCAATCAAGCCTAAAATGGCACCGATCAGCAGCCCAGAGCCTAGAGCGGCAAGGATTGTGGCGGGTTCCATGGCTGAACTATGCCTTTGCGGACAAAGGTGTTTGGGGCCGATTCCAAGGTAGAAACGCCAGCATCTTTGCCATCCCGCACCAACCTGTTGTGCCGGCAAAGGTTAGGCCTGCACCGATAAAAGCTGAGAGGCCGTAGAACCCTGGATGGACCCAGGTGCCCAGAATGACGCCTAAGAGCACCAAGCTGCCCGCTAGAATTTGAACTTGGCGCATGATCTCAATCGGCTGCTTGTGGTCCTTAATGATCGGCAGGCCTGCGGCCTTCCAGGCCTCAATGCCGCCTTCCAAGGCATAAGCTTCGCAAGTCGAGGCAGACGCCAAGCGGCTTGCATTGGCCGACGTGCGATTGCCAGCTTTGCAGTGAAAGATAATCGCATTGTTGCCGCCCAGTGGCAGGGTATCACCTAGGCTGGACAAGGGGATGTTCTTGGCCAAGCCAATGCGTTCGCGTGCGGCTTCATCAGCCTCGCGGACATCAACTAAACGCGCACCATCGGCGATCATTCGTTTTGCTTCTTCTATTGAAACGGTTTTGAGGGTCATTTTTATCTCCTAAGGTTTGAGTTGGATCACGCAGCGCTGGGGCTGCAATAAAGACGATGAAGGGTGTCCATCAGTTCCGTCAGTTTGGGTTCGGCAATGGCATAAAAGATCGTCGTGCCCTCACGCCGGGTCGAAAGAAGCCCTTCTTCACGCATCACAGCGAGATGCTGGCTCATCGCAGATTGGCTGAGGCCGATTGTTGTGCCCAAAGCTCCGGCACTGGCCTCGCCCAGGCCAACCAATTGGCACAGCACCAGCAGGCGCCGTTCATTGCCAATCGCCTTCAGCAATTTCGCAACATCCCCAGCCCGAGCAGCCATTTCGTCCGCTGTGCGTTCTAGCTCTTGTTGCGATGTGGTTTCTGTCGACATGCATCTCGCCCTATAAATAAGCACTTGCTAATTTAGCATATCCTAATATATAGACAAGTAAGATTTTCAGTTAAACGGAGAACACGTCATGTCCGATCCACGTATCACCGCATTTTTCGATGAAGCGACCTTTACAATTACCTATCTGGTGGTTGATCCGGAGACGTCGCGGGCGGTCATCATTGATCCAGTTTTGGACTATGATCATCGCGGTGGCTCGCTATCGACCCGGTCGGCGCAAACCGTTTGGATGCCGCTGCGGGGCAGGGCGCCAAGATCGACTATATTCTGGAAACCCATGTCCACGCCGATCACCTCAGCTCAGCCCCATTCTTAAAGGCGCAGACTGGCGCGCAAATTGTCATCGGCAGTGGCATCGACAAAGTGCAACGCACCTTTGCCCCCGTATTTCATGCCGATGATCTCAGCTTGAATGGCGCTGAGTTCGATATTCTGGCGGCCGACGGCCAAGTTCTGCGGTTTGGCAATCAGCAAATTGAAGTGATCCATATGCCCGGCCACACGCCGGCCTGTGTTGCCTATCATATCGGTGCCAATGTCTTTGTCGGTGATACTTTGTTCATGCCAGACTATGGCACGGCGCGCTGTGATTTCCCCGGCGGGGATTCTGCGGCTCTGTATCGCTCGATCCACAAGATTTTTGCGTTGCCGTCTGAGACTAAGCTTTGGATGTGCCATGATTATAAGGCACCTGGCCGGGACCATTATGCGTGGGAAAGTGATGTCGCCACACAGCGGGAGCAAAACGTGCACATTCATGACGGTGTGACGGAAGCTGATTTCGTTGCCATGCGCCAAGCGCGAGACAAAGGCTTGGCACCACCAGTGCTGTTGTTGCCCTCCGTGCAAGTCAATATGCGCGCAGGCTATTTCCCGCCGGTTGAAGCGGACGGAAAGCGCTATCTCAAAATTCCGCTTTCCGGGACCATCCCTAGCTAAAGCGCGTTTTGATCCATGGGGTCAAAGTTGCGCGCTAAATCTAGCAGACTCGCGTTTTGATCCGTGGGGATCAAAGTTGCGCGGCGATTCTAAGCGCTTGGCACTCGACAAGTGCGCTGGGTTCTCTAATGTCTGGTGCAAATCACAAATGTCTCAGGTCACACACCCATGTTCCAACGCTTCTTCTCAGAACTTCGCGACGCCAAGGTTCCTATCAGCTTGAAGGAATATCTGCTTCTGATGGAAGCGATGGATAAGGAAGTGATTGAGAGCGACATCACCGAATTCTACTATTTGTCGCGCTCGGCACTGGTGAAGGATGAGCGCAACCTCGATAAGTTTGATCGCGTCTTTGGCCATGTCTTCAAAGGTTTGGAGAAGACCAGCGACGCCTTGGCTGCAGCCATCCCTGAAGATTGGTTGCGCGCTCTGACGGAGAAATATCTCACAGAGGAAGAAAAAGCTGAGATTGAGAGCCTGGGCGGTTGGGAAAAGCTGATGGAGACGCTGCAAAAGCGTCTCGAAGAACAGAAAGAGCGGCACGAAGGCGGCAATAAATGGATCGGCACCGGCGGCACCTCACCCTATGGTGCCAATGGCTACAATCCTGAAGGCGTGCGGATCGGCCAAAAGGAAGGCCGCCATGGTCGGGCCGTCAAGGTTTGGGATAAGCGCGAGTATAAAAACCTCGATGATCAGGTTGAGCTTGGCACCCGTAACATCAAAGTTGCTTTGCGCCGCTTGCGTCGTTGGGCCCGCGATGGCGCCCCTTCGGAACTCGACCTCAAAGGCACCATCGATACAACCGCGAAGAATGGCTATCTCGATGTTGTGATGCGGCCAGAGCGCCGCAATACCGTTAAGGTGCTGATCTTCTTTGATATTGGCGGCTCCATGGATGCCCATATCAAAGTATGCGAAGAATTGTTCTCGGCTGCCCGCACTGAGTTCAAGCATATGGAATATTTTTACTTCCATAATTGCGTCTATGAGGAAGTCTGGAAGGACAATCGTCGCCGCACAGCGGAGAAGCTGCCCACTTGGGACGTGCTGCACAAGTTTCCAGCCGACTATAAAGTCGTCTTTGTCGGCGATGCGACTATGAGCCCTTATGAGCTCACCTATCCCGGTGGCAGTGTTGAGCATTGGAATGAAGAGCCTGGCGCGGCGTGGCTAAAGCGGGTGTCGGACGTCTATCCGCATCTCATCTGGATCAATCCAGTTCCTGAGCGGCATTGGGACCATACGCCTTCGGTGAATTTGATCCGCGAAGTGATCGGGCGCGACCGCATGTTCCCCATGACGATCCAAGGCCTTGATCGGGCTATGCGGGAATTGAGTCGTTAGGAGGACTCAAGGTTGATAGCCTTGTGAAGGCAGTCAAATCAGAGGAGTTTCGCTCAACTATTTGAGGAGCGTTCTGATGTCCTTCTATCAATTTAAGCCAATTACCATCGGCCTCGTCATTGCTCTCGTCGGCTTTGGTGCGCTCGCGTCGGAACCAGACGTTTTTGCAAAGCTAGATGCGGACAAAGATGGCAGATTGAGCAGAACTGAACTGCAGGTGCCTTGCAATCGCGAAATCTTTGCTACTCTGGATCGCAACAGCGATAGCGTCATTGAGCGCCAAGAATTTAAGTCGAGTGGCGACATGGCAACGTATGAAGATAAAGGCGGTATCGACGATAAAGGTGTGAAGCTTAGATGGCTTGAGTTTCGTGTCGGCCGCTTTGACCTTCAGGACGGAACTTTCATCACTTGCAATGCGACCGAGGGGCAATATCCCCTCGAAGTCACCGCATCGCGCGCAGATATTGAGCAAGCCAAACGGACCATTCAAAGCCGATTGGTAGAAGATGCCGCCCGCAGTGCCAAGCGCTAGCGTCCGATCTCGAAGCGCTCCATGAGAGGGTATGCTGGCTGAAGTGCCCCCTCCTCTCGAACCGACTTTGGAAGATGCGCAGGCTACGCTTCACCGTGTCTTCGGCCATAGCGCATTTCGTGGCTTGCAAGCCGATGTCGTGGCGCACGTCTTGGCGGGTGGTGACGCTTTGGCCGTGCTGCCAACGGGTGGCGGAAAAAGCATGTGCTATCAAATCCCGGCGCTGCTGCGATCCGGCGTTGGCATCGTCGTTTCGCCCCTAATTGCCTTGATGACCGACCAAGTCGAAGCTTTGCGCGCGGCAGGCGTGCGAGCCGCACGTCTTGATTCCAGTATGGCTTGGGAAGACAAACAGACGGTATTCACTGCTCTTGAAGCAGGCCGCCTCGACATTTTGTATGTGTCGCCAGAGGGCCTCTCGTCTGGTGCCTTGATCGAGCGTTTGAGCCGCTATCCGATTTCCTTGATCGCGGTGGACGAAGCCCACTGCGTCAGCCAATGGGGCCATGACTTCCGGCCGGACTATCGCCGCTTGGGTGCGCTGCAAGAAGCTTTTCCCGGTGTTCCGCGCTTGGCAGTGACAGCGACTGCCGATGCGCGCACGCGCGAAGACATTCGCCGCCAGTTGCATCTGACCCATGCCCCCGAATTTGTCGCAAGTTTTGATCGCCCTAACCTCATCCTCTCGACGCGACGCAAGGACAGCCGCACATCCGCCAAAATCCTGGAACTGGTGCTGGCGCGCCAACACCTCTGCGGCATCATTTATGTTACGGCACGCAAGGAAACCGAAGAACTAGCGGCCAGTTTGCGGGATAAGGGTGTCCATGCGCTGGCTTATCATGCCCAGATGCCACCTGATCTGAAGGCTGAGCATTTGCGTCGGTTTCAAGAAGAAGATGGCGTGGTGATGGTGGCCACAATCGCGTTCGGCATGGGTATCGACAAGCCCGATGTACGCTATGTGATCCATGCTGATCCTCCCAAAAGTATAGAGGCCTATTGGCAGGAAGTGGGGCGCGCCGGTCGCGATGGCCTGCCAGCGGAGGGCATCGCTTTCTACGGCTTCTCCGACCGTCGCTTCATGGCTGAGCGGATCGATGGCTCGCCCGCACCCGATGAGGTCAAGCAAGTTCAGCGCTCTAAGCTCAATCAGCTTTATGGCTTTCTCGATGGCCTCGCTTGTCGGCGAGGGGGCGTCCGTCGCTATTTTGGTGAGACGGAGGTGCGAGATTGCGGGCAATGCGATGTTTGTACGCATCCAAACATCGGCCATGATTCAAGCCAATGGGCGAAGATGGCCTTGTCTGCTGTCATCCGCTGTGAGGAGAGTTTTGGGCGGGGGCGCATCATTTCCCATCTGATCGGTGCCGAGCCAGACGGGGCATTAGAGACCCGTTTTGCCGAGCGTACGACCTATGGTATTGGTAAAGGCCTTAACAAGACCGCTTGGCGTCGGGTGCTGGATCAACTCCTGTTTGAGGGGATTCTGGCGGAGCAGAATCGCGATGGTTTTCCAATGTTAACCGTCGCTTGTCCGGATCTGGCGCGATCGGTTTTGAAAGGTGAGACGTCAGTCTTCACCCGTGAAGATCCAGTGCAAACCGGCGGCAGTAAGCGTACGGTAGCCAAGCTCGCAATGGATGATGACCTCGACCCCGAGACCTTAACGCTCTATCGCGCGTTGCGGACGTGGCGACTGGAAACCGCACGTGCAGCCGGAATTCCACCCTACGTCGTGTTCCACGATTCGGTCCTGCGCCAGGTAGCTATCGCGCGCCCCACCACATCATCGGCTTTGATGATGATATCTGGAATTGGTGAGGCCAAAGCCCGCCGTTATGGTCAGTCCATCCTAAAGCTCTTATCTGCGACCTGATTTACGGTCCTGAAATAGAATTCTGTTAGCGTCACTCTAGGTAATCTGGGCAGGAGGCCCAAAGTGATGACGTTACGTGTAGTGTTTCTGGTCTTGGCTGCTGCGAATTGCGTGCTGTTGACGGCGTGTGCCGGCGGTGGCGGTGGTGGTGGCGGCAGCGTCGTCCAACCTTCTCCACCTTCTCCACCTCCACCTCCTCCGCCGCCCCCTCCGCCACCGCCACCGCCACCCCCGCCGCCACCTCCTCCGCCACCGCCCGCATTGGTTGCTGGCGTGGACTATCCGTCAGCTACGTCTCGCGAATATACGCGCAGCTGGGGCTTGGCGGGCATAAAGACGGTTAAGGCTTGGGAGTACGGCGCGACTGGCGCAGGTGTCCGGGTTGGAGTTGTCGACACAGGTATTGATCTTGATCAGATCGACTTAAAGAATAATATTTCGCCCTTGTCGCGCGACATGGAAATCGGTCGGCCCAATCAGACCATCGCTGCTGAAGAGCGCCATGGAACTCGCGTTTCCGGGGTCATCGCGCACGAGTTTAATGGATCAGGCACTGTCGGCGTCGCGTTTAAGTCTACCATCATCAGCTATCGCGCTGACCGTGAGGGTACGTGTGAAGAGACGGGGACCGACAAAGGCTGTAAATTGCCAGAAACCAATATCGCGCGCGGTGTCGATGCCGCGATTGCCGATGGCGTGCGTGTTATCAATCTGTCCTTGGGTGGGTCGACCTCCACGGGTCCGACGCTCACCGCCGCTCTCCTGCGCGCTACCAATGCAGGTATCGTTATTGTCGCCTCAGCTGGCAATGACGCGACCGCAGACCCGGAATTCCCAGCGCAACTGTCGATCGACCCGCGCTTTAAAGGTTTGATCATTGCCGCAGGTTCAACCGATACGGTAGAGGCGCTATCCAGCTTCAGCGCGAAGGCTGGCGTTGCGCGGACCAATTATCTGGTGGCTCCTGGGACCGACATCATCGCGGATTGCGATACGACGTCGTGCTGGCGTTTGTCAGGCACCTCATTTTCCGCCCCCCATATCAGTGGCTCTTTGGCGCTGTTGTTCCAAGCCTTCCCCAATCTGACGGGTGCGCAGGCAGTTGATATTCTCTACCGCACCGCCCGCGACCTCGGCACGACCGGGACCGACGATACATTCGGTCGTGGCATTATCGATCTTGAGCGGGCTTTCTCGCCACTCGGCGCAACGGCGACCAGCAGTTCCTCGGGCGAAGCTGTGCGGGTTGATTTGTTCGATGGCGAAGCGGGTCAAGCCTTTGGCGATGCCTTTATGCAAGATGGACTCTCAACAGCCGTGTTGGACGAGTACCAGCGCCCCTTCAATGTCTCGCTGGGCTACCGGCTACGGCCACAAACCAATTTGGGCTTCACGGCTGAAACCTATGCCTCGGAGCCGCAACAAACCGCGCAAATTGGCGACAGTTTGTTGAGCTTCACCAAGCGCGCACCTGCGGGCGAGGCTTGGGGCGGACTAGATGACCGCCTTGCTGCACAGACCCCACTGGTACGGGCCTTGATGCCAGTGTCGGGCGCACCGTGGGGCGGAAAGCTAGCCATTTCTCTGGCACAAACCGATGCAGGTTCTGCTACCCGTCCTTATGGACTGGCCGGCAATGCTGCAGGCGGTGGTACCCAGTTCGGGCTGATGGGATTGGGTCAGTTCCAATCTTTCCAAGGCTTGGTTTTAAGCAAGGATTCCTTCAGCCTGCACGCGTTCAATGCTTCCGGCGGCTTTGATCGATTGCGCGGCATGGCTGCGACGCGCCAATCCGCCTCTCTCGTACAATTGGCACATCAAACCCCACGCTTCACGAGTGTTCTTGAAATGGGCAGCCTTGCCGAGCGCGGCAGCTTCTTGGGATCACGCTGGAGCGATGGGTCATGGCTGGGCGATGGGCAACGTCACGATGACACCCGCGCCCAAAGCCGGTTCGTCGGTATGCAGTTTGATTTTGCACTGACTGACCGCGCGAGCCTGACGGCCCGGGTCCAAGGTGCCCGCATGGCTGATTTATCCGGTAACAAAGCCTTTGCGCCTGGTGCGCCGATTTATGCCAGCGCAGCGTCCTTGACCTATGCGCAAGAGTTGCGCAACGGCTGGTGGCGCTTGGGTCTTGAGCAGCCGATGCGCGTTGAACAGGGTAGCCTGCGCTATCGTTTGGCCGACCCTTACCTGGTCTGGGGCAGCGCCCAGACTTGGTCGGAGCGCAGCATTAATGTTGTGCCATCGGGGCGCGAGCTGCGCTTGACCGCTACCCGTGATTGGCTGTTGGGTGGCGAGTCTGAGACCGCGGCTTGGTTAGGTGTTGAGTTGACCCACATCTATCAGCCCAATCATATCGCCAGTGCAAATGGGGAGACCTTGATGCGTGTGCGAGCCTCAACGCGGTTCTAGAACCGCGGATTTGTTGGCCCGATTGCACACCAACTAACAGTCATCGGGCTTCCAAAATTCGCAAGAGACCGTTATGTCTGTGCCGATAGGGTCCCTAAGTGCAGGGGCCCGCGACCCCTTGCCCGGCCGTCGCGCCGGGCGATTTTGTATCTGGAGGCCAGAAATCATGTACGAGATCTTGATGCCCAAAGCCACTGCCGTGTGGTTGATCGACAATACCGGCCTGACATTCGACCAGATCGCAGCTTTCTGCGGCCTGCATCCGCTGGAAGTCAAAGGGATTGCCGACGGCGATGTCGCGACCGGCGTCCGTGGCTTGGATCCAATCGCCAATTCACAATTGTCGCGCGAGGAAATCGCCCGCGGTGAGGCAGACCCAACCCATAAGATTAAGCCATTAGAAGGCCGCAAGCTGGACTTGCCGCCGGTAAAGAAGCGCGGCGGGCGCTATACGCCTGTGTCGCGTCGCCAAGATCGCCCAGACGCGATTGCCTGGTTCTTGCGCTACCACCCAGAAATCACCGATGCCCAAATGGGCAAGCTGATCGGCACGACCAAGTCGACAATCGAAAGCGTCCGTAGCCGCACGCATTGGAACAGCGCACAAATCAAACCTGTTGATCCCGTCACCATCGGTCTGTGCACGCAGATCGAACTTGACGCCTTGGTCAAAGCTTCCTCCTCGCGTCGCGCAAAAGCAGCTGCCGATGCCGGCATTATCGACCCAGAAGAGGGCCCAAGCTTGCAACCTGCTTCTAAGCCGAGCTTCTATGTGGATGAGAGCGAATACTGATCGCTTAGCGTTTCGACCTTGCCAATTCAGAATGGGCCCTTCCCTGCATGGGGGAGGGCTTTTTCTTAGATTCTTTGGCTCTGATTGGTGATCCTTTTGTCGCCGCCTTGAACGGGCGAGGCCGAAGGCGGACGCGCCTTGACGAGTGGCGCTGCTTCAGGCCCCAAGCCTCGCACGGTGGCAAACGTGGTCCATGAGGTTTCGGCCGCGCCCAGCGTCACTTCTAAATCCCATTGCACACATGACCGTCCGACACAGCGTAGACCATGGCCCTGAGGCTTCTCGAAGTTGACGCCACCCGCCTGTCCATCAATCCCACCCCTGAAGCTTCGAACTTGAGCCTCTTTCGGGATTGAAAGCACGATTTCATCGGCCCCTGGGGCCAAGACACGTAGCTTCAAGATACGTCCGTCTGCCGTTTTTGTTTCAGAGAGGATTTCAATCCGGGCAGGCACAGTGGCACCGGTCGGCACCGGAGCGGGTGCATGAACGCGCGCGCCATCATTGTTCCTAAGGGGGGCCAGTTTAAAGGGGGCAAGTGCTTGCATTGTCTCGGGTGCTGCTTCATTGCTAGGGCCTAAAACCCACGCATTGTCTGCTTCCCCATCATGCCAATGTTGCACATTTAAGGGTCTCGGGATTTCCGGTGAATAGGCTGGAGCAGCAGCGGCCCACGCCAAGGAAGAGCCGACCGCCACTAAAGTCATTAGGGTTAGTCCAGCCATCTTTGCATCGGACTGCCACACGGGTACCAGCGTGCAGAGCATTAGAAGGGCCGCCAAAGCCCCGAAAGCCCAACCTAAGCCAAATCCCAAACCGACTTCGGCAAAGTCTAAGGCTGGTAGGATAAAGATGAGTAGGACCAGCGCGGCAGTTAGGCCAAACACGTTCACAAGCAATTTGCGGTCAGCCTTCATGCCCGTCAACAAGAAGCCAAGACCGGCAAGTCCCGCAGCCGGGGCTGCAAGGATCATGCTGCCCGGCGACACGATGGAGAGCCCTAAGAACAAGCCCGTTACCCAGACCCAAGCCCCAGCAAGGACGCGTGTCGCGCTGATCCCACGGCAGAGCCACAGCGCAAGCAGGGCACCCAAAAGCCCGCTGCTGTAAACCAAAGCCCGCCCCGCCATTGGCGTGGCAAACCACCACTGGCTCTCGATCCGCATTTGGTCTATCAGCCATAATGCGCCAAATCCAATCCCGCCGGCGACAAGGATGGAAGCCAGAGGCGCAGCTAAGGCTTTGACCGCACCTTTTGGCCCGCTTCGAACATAGGCAAATGAAGCTGCTAGCAGCCCGAAGCCGAGTAACAAATAACCAGCTGTAACGGGCAAGACCAGCATGATGCGACCTAGAATGTCGGAGTAGATGACCTGTGCCTCGGGGTTGTCGGCCGTTGGCTTTGCTTCCAAGTAACCTTCCAAGGCCACCAAAGCTGCTCCACCCATATGTCCCACGCTGGCGTGCTCAAGATAGGCTAGTGTGTCCAACGGGGTGTGATAGCGCGCGAGCGGGGCAATGAAAGCAAAATTGACCACATCATAGCCTTTGCCCAAAAACTCGGTCGCGTCGGTATCATTGGGAAGTGTGCGGTAAACATCTGCGGCCATTGAATTGGCGATCGTGCGCACTGGCTTTGCGGTCAATGCCGCAACGTCGCGACCGTTTGGGGCGCTGGTTTGGAACATAATGGCCGGGCCGCCTGTGCCCCGTGCTTCCATATTGATCGCAAAGGCAACGTCCTTGGCCCATGGGTCTTTGCGCACAAACGAAGTCGCGCCCAATAGTCCAACTTCTTCCCCGTCTGTTAGGAGGAAGATGACAGGCTTCGGCAGTTTTTGGCCAGCAAGGCGCGCCGCAATTTCTAAGGTGGCTGCAACACCCGCCCCGTCATCGCTAGCACCGGGACCAGCCGGCACAGAATCGTAATGCGCAGCGACCAAAGCCGCGCCACCACCTCCGGGGCCTGTACGGAAAAGGATGTTACGCACCCGCGCGCAGCTCATCCCGCCAAAGCGCTTAGACCCCCGGCACGCAAAATCATCGCGTACCTCTGGCGTGTAACCCAGTATCTTGATCTCACTCAGGATGCGCTCACGGACCAGATCATTGGCAGCGGAATCTACTGGATGTGGTCGTTCATCTCCCAAAACACGCGCAAGGCGATCAATTGCTGCCTTCGTATCGAATCCAGTAGCTGCGCCTGTCTCGGTGACGCTTGGCGGGGCGGTCACCACGCCTTTGAAGCAAAACAGAAACAGAAGTCCGACCATCATGGTCAGGATGGCGGGCACTTTGAGAGTTGAGTTCGTGGCTTGGGTCATGCCCCAGTCAATCACGAGAGTGTGAGCTTGGAAAGCGGCATCAACGCGCTTCCTCGTAAAGCTCATCGCACAGGTGAAGCTATTGCCGACGCTCGAGAAGTAGTCTTGGATAAGCATGTCCGGGGGCGGACGACATAGTGGGGGCGGAATGGGGCGGGTTCAATCTTGGTTATCGCGTGCCCATCCGGCGGCTTTTATTGCCTATGGCGGTCTCGTCGCCTTCTGCGCTTATTTCTCAATGTTCGCGTTCCGAAAGCCGTTTTCAGCTGCGACTTATGAAGATGTAGCGGGCTGGGGCTTTGTACTTGATTACAAAGTCGCCTTGGTGATCGCTCAAGTGCTTGGCTATGCAGTCTCTAAATTCATTGGCATCAAGATTATCGCAGAATTAGATGGGGCCAAGAGCGGACTAGCGATTCTCGCTCTGATCGGCTTTTCTTGGTTTGCCTTAATTCTTTTTGCTATTGTTCCGGCACCTTGGAATGTCGCGGCCTTGTTTCTCAATGGCCTGCCGCTGGGCCTGATCTGGGGTTTGGTGTTCAGTTTTCTGGAAGGCCGCAGAACATCAGAGGCGCTGGGCGCGATCTTATGTGTCAGCTTCATCGTTTCGTCTGGCATTGTGAAGACCGTTGGTAGTCTTTTGATGAGCCAGTTTGTCATCAGCCCTTTCTGGATGCCGTCAGCGGCAGGTGCCTTGTTCTTCCCGCTGCTATTCCTGGCTGTATGGGGCCTATCGCTGTTGCCGCCGCCTTCGGCTGAAGATCAGGCCGAGCGCGTGCGCCGAGAACCGATGCAACCCAAAGAGCGCAATGGCTTTATGTTGGCCTATGCACCCGGACTCATCCTTTTGGTTGGCGCATATGTTTTCTTGACGGCGTTTCGCGATTTCCGAGATAATTTCGCGGCTGAGATCTGGCGCGACCTTGGGCAGGCCAATGGAGCGGCGATTTTCACCTTATCGGAACTGCCCGTTGCCGTGGTTGCCTTGGTCATTCTTGCCTCCTTGATGGTGATCAAGGACAATCGGATCGCTTTCCTTGTGGTGCACGGAATTTTGGCCGCTGGCTTTGCCTGTATCGGCTTATCTACTTTGGCTTTTCAGGCGGGGTTACTCGGCCCGATTACATGGATGATTCTCGTCGGTGCAGGGCTCTATGCCGCCTATACGCCCTTTAATACCGTCCTGTTCGATCGTTTAGTCGCAGCCAGTGGCCGCATCGCGACAGCAGGATTCCTGATTTATGTCGCCGATTCTGTCGGCTACATAGGTAGCATCAGCCTGTTGTTGACCAAAAATCTAGGCAATATCCAATTAGCTTGGGTACCGTTTTTCATCCAAGCAGCCTATGCCGTGGGCTTGATCGGCTTCCTCGGCATTTGCGCCTCAGCGGTGTATTTTCGCAAAAGCTTGGCGCGGTGAGGCACCTAGGCGCGTAAAGCGCCGCCTAATGCATCCAAACTATCCAAGTAAAAATGGAGCGGCGATGAGATTCTAACTCACAACATCCACACTTAGCGCATTTAAGACTGCACGCAATTCGGCAGAACTAAGCCATTCGCCCAATCGATGTACATCCCGATCTGGAGGCCATTGACGAATACAATGAATAGGGATGGGCACCGCCCCGGAGCTATGCCAGCAACTCCCACGCCAGACCCACGCAGCCAATAGACCACTCGCAGTCGCCGGGTAGAATTGGCTTTGCATGCCGGAGCTGCAAGGACATGAAACCTGACGCAGTGCTTCTGAACTTGCGGAGTGAAAGGTCGGGTTCTTCGACCTTCGGCGTCACCCACTGAACCTGAGTAAGTGGCGATTTCTGTCCGAGAGACCGGGCTGGTCGTGCCAGGGTGGAACCGCCTCCCGTTAGGCCAAATAAGGAGACACCAATCGCCAAAAAGTGATTTCGCTGGCTCATGATCCGTCAGAACCCCCAGTTCGCTTCTCTCCTGGCTTTTGAACGGCACAATCGCCCCGTTTTCGTAGCTAGGCATTGGCCAATTATTGCAGCGAGTGACGCATCAACCAGTTCAATGTGTCTGTTGGGAGATGGTTTTGTCTACGACACCTTCTCGGCAAGTGGTCAAACACCCTGAACCAATCTGGTTCAGTAATTGGTAGCAACCCATACTATTGTGACGAGTTCACATTTTCTTGTTGGCCCAGATCGACCAAGTGCCTGTCATAAATCAGTGACGCGGTGTACTTTGCATTAGTAAGTTCAGGAGTAATAAGCGATGGACTCATCCTTAATTCGCCGTATTGCAGTGCGCGCAGAACGTCCTCTGACGTTGAGCGATGAGGTCGCGGTCCGGCTGGCGTGCAGCCTCGCCGCAAAGGCAGGGGCAAGCGTTCAAGCCCTAGCTTACCCAACTAATGTTCTTTCATCCCAAGTCGGCCCTGGCGATGGGTCTCTGGCTGCTGCAAAAGCGGAGCTAGAAAGATGGGCGCAAGAGGCAGGTGCGCCAATCGCGGTCCACGATCGGACAAACTTCGCCGAAGGGATTGGGGAGACTTTCGCAACGCTCCTGCAATTGTGTGATCTTGGTATCCTCGGCGCGCCAGCTCAGCAGTCTGCGGGCTTCCGTATGATTGCAAGTACAGCGATCTTTAATGGTGGACCCGTTCTCTTCCTTCCAGAGAACAAGACCCCAGTGAACAGTTTCTCGCGGATTATGGTCGGTTGGAAAGCTGGGGCTGCGGCCTCAAGAGCGCTCAAGGCAGCAATAGCGCTTGCTGGCACTGACTGCGAGATTGTCATCGCCCAAATCGAAGAGCCTAACGCCATGCGCGCCGATGAGTTAGGCATTGAAGCGACTCACTTTGCCGCTGCCCATGGTATTCGGGCTCAGTTTCATGCAATTCCAGCACAAGGTAGAAATGCGCACGCCGCTTTATTGGCTGCTGCCGAGGAATTTGAGGCAGATGTCTTGGCAACCGGCGCAATTCGTCACGGTCCTTTACACCAGTCTTTGTTTGGAAGTGTGACGAGGGATATTCTGGAGGATGGGTTTGATCGCCCAACACTTCTGGTTGGGTAGTTATTTTTCCGATCATTCCATGTTGCGATTTGTAAGACGTGAAATTTTCTTCGACCAAGCGGAAGGTTGAAGTGAGTTAACGGCTGGCCAGCGCCCCCAAAGAACCTAAGACTGTCCACTTGCGAGCGACCGCCAACCTGCCCTAACCGGCAACCCTTGGCGTTTATTGTTTGAGTGCCCCTCAATGAAGCGCCTATCGAAGAGCTTCTCGTATTGCCGCTGCCG
This sequence comes from Hyphomonadaceae bacterium, assembly GCA_021299265.1. Taxonomy (GTDB): domain Bacteria; phylum Pseudomonadota; class Alphaproteobacteria; order Caulobacterales; family Aquidulcibacteraceae; genus Aquidulcibacter. The sequence continues at coordinate 23,963 of JAJTGP010000062.1, forward strand.
CCATAAGTCCCAGACGCTGATGGCCATCTGGTCCAAAGTGGAGGCCATCAGGACCGGGAGCGGGCACAGCCTGCGCTCCATCAAAGACGGAGAAGCCGTGTTCAAGGCCTGCAGCTTTCAGCAATGGAAACGCTCGCTTTCGTGTGGTCTCAGCGCGGTCCCAGTTTGGGTTGTTGGGCATCGGGCCGATCGCGGTTGGGGCCATCAGCATGGCCTTGATCGGTTTACCTTGTCCCTCCAGCGGAATTGGAAGGGTAAATTTGTTGATGACGCTGCATAAGGTGATGAGCCTTTGGCACAAAGCCTCCGCCGATAAATTCGGATCTGATACCAAGCTGCATTGATCATAACCCATGTGCCCATTTGCGCCGACCAATGGTCATGATGTGCCATGGCTGATCGATGAGCTTGTTCCATGCCTCGCAGCAATGGTCGACGATGTTGTCGTAGGAGGTGAAGACGCGGTTG
>JAJTGP010000111.1 GCA_021299265.1 Hyphomonadaceae bacterium
ACCGCGTCTTCACCTCCTACGACAACATCGTCGACCATTGCTGCGAGGCATGGAACAAGCTCATCGATCAGCCATGGCACATCATGACCATTGGTCGGCGCAAATGGGCGCATGGGTTATGATCAATGCAGCTTGGTATAAGCAGTGTTTGTTCATCCAGATCGAAGCAACCGGTCCGTCGCAGAACATCTCCCACACGTCATCATCGGCTCGCGCTTCAGACATAGGCCACAGACCTTAACATATAACTTAACTCAAGGGCTGTGGGATACAAGATGCTATTATGCCACAGGCGCACGCGCATTCGATTTTGGGCAATTTCGTCCCCTTTTTGATTAGTTTTCTGAATTTATGGAGGAATACGCACGTAGACTAACAATTTTAAATCATAAGCACTATTTTTATCAAATTCAATCACAGCAAGATTTATAGGGCGCGCACATGTGATCCCGCTCCGCAGAAGCGGGTTAAGTGGCGACAAATTTACAAGTGGTTCCGAAAGCCCCTACAACACAAACCGGCTGAGATCGCTGTTCTTCGACAAGCCTTCGACCTTTTCGCGCACATAAGCGCCGGTGATGTCGATGGTTTCGCCGCCGCGGTCAGTGGCGTGGAAGCTGATGTCGTCCAGCACGCGCTCAAGAACGGTGTGCAAGCGGCGGGCGCCGATGTTTTCCACGCTGGTGTTCACCGCTACCGCCACATCGGCGATGGCATCCACGGCGTCTTCGGTGAAAGAAAGCGTTACGCCTTCGGTGCCCATCAGGCCGACATATTGCTTGACAAGACTGGCTTCAGGCTCGGTCAAGATGCGACGGAAATCATCGCGGGTCAGGGCTTGCAGCTCAACCCGGATCGGCAAGCGGCCTTGTAGTTCGGGCAAAAGATCCGACGGCTTGGCAACGTGAAACGCGCCAGAGGCGATGAAGAGGATAAAGTCGGTCTTCAGCGCGCCATGCTTGGTCGAAACGGTGGTGCCTTCGATCAAAGGCAACAAATCGCGCTGCACGCCTTCGCGGCTGACATCAGCGCCTTGGCGTTCGGCCCGGGCACAAATCTTGTCGACTTCATCGATGAAAACGACGCCTTCGGTTTCTGCCAAGAGTAAGGCTTCTTGCGTGATGGAATCCTTATCCAATAGCTTGTCGCTCTCCTCGGTCACCAAGGGCTCATAGGCTTCAGCGACCGTCGTTTTACGTGTGCGTTTTTTGGTGCCCGAAAGGTTTTGCAGCATGGTGCCCAGATCAATCATCCCGCCGGGGGCGCCTGGGAATTCCATCATTGAGGCGGCGGGCGAGCTGACGTCAAAGTCTAGCTCGATTTCTTTGTCAGCCAACAGGCCGCCGCGCAGCTTCTTGCGGAATGCTTCGCGCGTGCCTTGGCTAGCCTCAGTGCCGACGAGGGCGTCTAACACGCGGTCCTCGGCCATGGCTTCGGCCTTGGCGCGCACATCCTTGCGGCGGCGGTCGCGCACCAGATGGATGGCAGCCTCCACCAGATCACGGATGATCTGATCCACATCGCGGCCGACATAGCCCACTTCGGTGAATTTGGTGGCTTCCACTTTGACAAAGGGTGCCCCAGCCAGTTTGGCCAGACGACGCGCAATCTCCGTCTTGCCGACGCCCGTTGGCCCGATCATCAGAATATTCTTTGGCGTGGTTTCTTCACGCAATTTCTCCGGCAAGCGCTTGCGGCGCCAGCGGTTGCGCAGCGCGATGGCGACGGCACGTTTGGCGTCAGACTGGCCGATCACATGACGGTCGAGTTCAGAAACAATTTCACGGGGGGAAAGGTCGGTCATTCTACGGTCGCCAATTGTTCAATGGTCAGATTTCCATTGGTATACACACAAATATCGGCCGCAATCGCCATGGCTTTGCGGGCAATGGTCTCAGCGTCGAGGTCTTGATCGTAAAGAGCGCGAGCAGCCGCCAAGGCATAGCCCCCGCCAGACCCGATGGCGGCAACCGCATGGTCGGGTTCCAGCACATCGCCCGTGCCAGTCAGCACATAAGTGCCTTCTTTATCGGCACAAATCAGCATGGCTTCTAGGCGACGCAAATAGCGGTCTGTCCGCCAATCCTTAGCCAACTCCACACAGGCGCGCAGCAATTGATTGGGAAAGCGCTCCAGCTTGGCTTCAAGGCGCTCAAACAAGGTGAAGGCGTCCGCGGTCGCCCCGGCAAAGCCCGTCAGCACGGTTCCGCCCGCCAAAGTGCGTACCTTGCGTGCGCCATGTTTCATGACGGTATTGCCAACTGAGACTTGGCCGTCGCCAACGACGACCACTTTGCCGCCTTTGCGCACTGCCAAAATCGTTGTGCCGCGCCAGTCGGCGGCGGGACGTTCAAAATCGCTCATGCCTATGTAATGGCGTTTGTGAGGGCTGACTTCAAGGCGCGCGCGTTCCACTTAGCTGGTACGGCGCAGTCCTTCGATGCTGGGTGCGGGGCTTAGGCCATCCGCGCGGGCCGCCCAGTTGCGGGCATGGGCTTCAAATTGATCTGCCGACATGGGTGAACCAAACAAATAACCTTGGCCCAAGGTTGCGCCCCGTTTCTTTAAGAATGCGGCTTGTTCTTGGGTTTCAACCCCTTCGGCCACCGTCTCATAATTCAGCCCGCCTGCCATCGCGATGATGGTTTCAATCATGGTCGGTGCGTTGCGGTCCTTGCCTAAAGCGCGGATAAAGCTTTGGTCGATCTTGAAGACGTCAAACGGCATCCGCGTCAGGGCCGCCAAATTGGAGTGACCCGTGCCGAAATCATCGATGGCAATCCGCACGCCCTTGTTGCGCAAGGGCTCCAGCAAGCGGATTACCCGGTCTGGATTGCTCATGGCGATCGATTCAGTGATTTCCAGCTCAAACAAGGACGCAGGCAGGCCCGTTTCAGCCAAGATACTCTGTACCTTGGCCGTAAAATTATCGTCATTGAACTGCATGGCCGACACATTGACAGCGACCCGGAGTGCAATGCCTCGGCGCAGCCAAGCAGCAGCTTTCTTCGCCGCATCGCGCATGATGTAATCGCCCAAAGGCGCGATCAAGCCCGTCTCTTCGGCGGCGGTAATAAATTTCGTGGGTGACACCATGCCCTGGGTTGGGTGGTTCCAGCGCACTAGGGCTTCGCAGCCGTGAATGCGTCCTGTCCCCAAATCCACTTTCGGCTGGAAATAGGCCATGAACTGGCCCTGCTCGATCCCGGCGCGAATTTCGTTTTCTAGCACCAGCTTTTCCAGCGCGCGCTGGTTCATCTTGCGGGTGAAGAACACGCTGCGGTTGCGACCGCCGTTGCGGGCGTGGCTAAGCGCCAAGTCTGCCGAGCGCAAAACCTCTTCGCCTGTCTCGCCATCTTGCGGGAAGATCGCGATACCGGCGCAAGCGCCCAACACGATGCGGTGCCCACCCAGTTCAAAGTGCTGGCGCAGACCAGCCGCAACCAATTGGGCAAAACGTCCGGCTTGGGTCGGATCATCAATATCGGGGATCAAAACGGCGAATTCAGAAATGCCTGTCCGCGCCAAAAGAGCGGGTCGGGCAATACAAGTCTGCAAACGCACAATTCGGTCCGATGCCCGCACGGCGGCAGACAAGCGCTCTGCCACCAGGCCCAGCAATTCTTCGCCCGCAATTTGGCCAAGGGTTTCTTGTACCCGAATGAACTTATCGACATCGATGGAGATCACGGCACCGACCAGATTGTTAGCCGCGTTGGACTTTGCCGCTTCGTCAGTTTCTTGGCGGAAGCGGTCGCGGTTCGGCAGTTCGGTGATGGTGTCCACAAAGGCCAATTGCTGGATGCGCTTCATGGAAGCATCCAAGCGCTGCATCATGCGGTTCAAGGCGCGAGCCAGAATTTCCAGCTCATCGCCCGAGCGAATGTCGAGACGAACGCCTAAGCGCTTCAGATTTGTCTGTTGGGCAAATTCGGTCAAATCGCGAAGAGGGTCGGTGATGCGGTTCACGAAGGCATAGAAGGCAGCAGTGGCCAGAACCAAGGAGAGAGTCGACCCACCAATTGCAAAGGCCAAGGCGCGACCAGAGCCAATGGTAAAGCTAAGAATCACGATCATGCCTAACATCACAAGACTCATCAGACCAAGGAAAGCCAAGGTCAGCTTTCCGGCCAGCGTCTTCAGAATGTTTTCCAGCAAGTCTTTCACTAAATTCTACGCCTAAAGGTTCTGGATGCGGCGAAGACGCCAACAATGTCCCAGAACAACTTTTCCTGTTTGCACACATTAGGTTGACGTGGGCTTAATCTGCCTGCCGCAGATGCAGACTGTAACCAGCGTGATCGCCAGTTTCTTTTGTCTTCCCAAAGCGCTAAGAGGGGTCCGCTCGCGCCTTTAGGCATCAAGCTCACCACGTCCAACAGCGGAAAGATTTCATCGTGCGAACGGCCACCATTCAGCGCAATACGAAAGAGACACAAATCTCTGTCACCATGAATTTGGATGGGACAGGCATTGCCAAAATTTCGACCGGCATTGGCTTTTTTGACCATATGCTGGAATGCTTTGCCAAGCATGCGCTGATTGATCTGACAGTTGAGACCAAGGGCGATTTGCATATCGATATGCACCACACGGTTGAAGACACTGGCATCGTGATGGGCCAAGCCCTCAAAAGCGCTTTGGGCGACTTTGCAGGCATCCGTCGCTTTGGCCACGCCTATATCCCGATGGACGAGACCCTTTCGCGCGCCTCGATTGACTTGGCCAACCGGCCTTATCTGGTTTGGAACGTCCATTTTGAGCGCCCAAAGGTCGGTGAGATGGACACTGAATTGTTCAAGGAATGGTTCCACGCCTTTGCGGGCAATGGTGGCCTGTGCCTGCATGTCGAGAACCTCTATGGGCAGAATACGCATCATATTATCGAGAGCTGCTATAAAGCCCTCGCGCGCGCCCTAAGGGTGGCCATTGAAATTGATCCCCGTTTGAATGGGGCGGTTGCCTCCACAAAGGGCGTCCTTTAAGGCACGGAAATGCTTACCTTAATTGATTATGGCTCTGGCAATCTTCGCTCGGCGGAAAAGGCGTTGGTTGCAGCCGGTGCGCGCGATGTCTGTGTGACGGCTGACCCGAACCGCATCGCGAAAGCCGATCAAATCGTCCTGCCCGGTGTAGGTGCCTTTGCTGATTGTGCGGCCAATCTAGCTGCCGTCGATGGCCTGCGCGAAGCTTTAGAGACTCGCGTGCGCGGGGAAGGTGCGGCCTTCTTGGGTATTTGTGTTGGGATGCAGCTTTTGGCCGATGTAGGCATTGAGTTTGGCTCAACCCCCGGCCTTGGATGGATTGGTGGCCAGACCTCGGTCATTCAACCGGGCTCGGCAGAACTGAAAGTGCCGCATATGGGCTGGAACACCGCTGAGCCAACTGCCAGTGCGGTGTTCGACGCCGCTTGGGGCGGCGCGCAGGACGTCTATTTCGTCCACTCCTTTGCGTTTCGCGCCGCACACGAGGCCGATGTAGCCGCTTGGTGCACCTATGGTGCGGATCGGTTTGCCGCGGCTGTCCAGAAAGACAATATCATGGGCGTGCAATTCCACCCCGAAAAAAGCCAACGCGCGGGCCTCGCTTTGTTGGAAGAATGGCTGAAACAATGATCCTTTACCCCGCAATTGATTTGAAAGATGGACAGGCCGTTCGCCTTTATAAAGGCGACTTCGCCCAGATGACGGTGTTTGACACCGACCCGTCGGCGCGTGCTGCCAGCTTTGAGGCGATGGGCTTTGGCTATCTCCATATTGTGGACTTGGATGGTGCCCTGAAAGGGGCCGGGGCCAATCTCGACGCCATTGCCGCCATTCGCGCCCGGACCAGCCTGCCCATGCAAGTCGGCGGTGGCATTCGCGACCTGAAGGCGATTGAAAAGGCGCTCTCAATGGGCGTTACGCGCGTCATCTTGGGCACGATTGCCGCGAAACAACCCCAATTCGTGCGCGACGCGGCCAAGGCCTTTCCGGGCCAAGTGGCCGTGGGCATTGATGCCATCGACGGCATGGTTGCGGTTGAAGGTTGGGTGGAGACCACCAATCTCGCCGCGCTCGATCTCGCCCGTCAGTTTGAAGATGCGGGCGTTGCCGCCTTGATCGTCACCGATGTGGGTCGTGATGGGACCAAGACGGGGATCAATATTGACTTCACGGGTGCGATTGCCGACGCCGTAGGCATGGATGTCATCGCCTCGGGCGGCTTGGCAGGTGTGCAGGATATCGTCGCCCTAAAAGCCCGTCCCGGTAAGCCAGTTGCGGGGGCAATTTTGGGTCGTGCGCTCTATGATGGCTTGATTGACCCCGTTGAAGCGCTGAAAGCCGCCACATGAGTCTGAAAGTTCGCATCATTCCCTGTCTGGATGTGAAGGACGGACGCGTCGTGAAGGGCGTGCAGTTTGAAGGGCTGCGCGACGCTGGCGATCCGGTTGAGCAAGCGCAATTTTATGACTGTGAGGGGGCAGACGAGATCTGCTTTCTCGATATCTCCGCCAGCCATGAGGGGCGAGGCACCCTATTAGACGTCGTGCGACGTACGGCTGAAGTCTGCTTCACGCCTTTGACAGTCGGTGGCGGCGTGCGCACGACCGACGACTTCCGTGCCCTATTGCTGGCCGGGGCCGACAAGGTCGCCATCAATACGTCCGCCGTCAAAGACCCTAGTTTGGTAACAGCGGCCGCGCGGCGCTTTGGGGCGCAGTGCGTGGTGGTCGCGATTGATGCCAAGCAAACCGGCCCCGAACAGTGGGAGATTTTCACCCATGGCGGCCGCAATCCAACTGGCATTGACGCTTTGGCCTTTGCCAAAGACGTCGTCGAACGTGGCGCTGGGGAACTTTTGGTCACCTCCATGGATAAGGACGGCACCAAATCGGGCTATGATCTGGCACTGACCCGGGCGATTGCCGATGCAGTGTCTGTGCCGGTGATTGCCTCTGGCGGGGTGGGCAATTTGGACGATCTGGTGGCAGGCATCACACAAGGTCATGCCAATGCCGTTCTAGCCGCATCGATTTTTCACTTCAGAACCCATACACTGTCTGAGGCACGCGCCGCACTTTTGGCGGCTGGGGCCAAAGTACGGCAACCGATTCAAGGAAACCTGCGATGAGCGAGACTTTGGGCCACGCATTAGATCAGCTTCTGGTGGATGTAGCCGAAAAGGCCAAGGCCGATCCAAGCCAAAGCTATACAGCGAAACTACTCCAGGGTGGTCCCGTTTTGTGCGGCAAAAAGCTCGGCGAAGAAGGCGTTGAAGCAGCTTTGGCCATTGCTGGTGGCACGGCTGACGAGATCGCCAAGGAAGCCGCAGACCTTTTGTATCATTTGGGGGTAGGCCTGCTCGCACGGGGCGTATCGGGTGCCGATGTCGCCGCTGTTTTAGAGGCCCGCCGCGGCACATCAGGCCTTGTCGAAAAGGCCGGGAGAACAAATTCGTGAGTGAGGCGTTACAGATACGTTTGGCCCTAGACGCTGATGCACCGGCCTTGGCGGCTTTTGGTGCCAAGACTTTCCTCGAGACCTTTGGCCATCTTTATCCACCTGAAGACAAAGAATTCTTCCTAGGCCAACGTTTCAGTTTGGAGCGAACCTTGCAGGATATTCGCGATCCCGCCCGGGTCATGACGATGGTTTATCGAGGCGATGACCTAGTAGCCTTTCTTGATTGTGGCCCTTTGACCCTGCCAGTGGAGAGCCCGGAGTCTGACGCACTCGAACTTTACCGCCTCTATCTGGATGAAACCCAGAAGGGGACGGGTCTAGCTCACAAATTGATGGATATGGCGATCAACTGGGCACGCGATAAGCAGGCACCAGCGCTATATTTGGGTGTGTGGTCGCAGAATGAGCGCGCGAAGCGGCTCTACACCAAATATGGCTTTGACACTGTCGGGGCCTATCATTTCAAGGTCGGCAATACGTTGGATGACGAGCGGATCATGCGGCTTGCGCTCTAGGTCGCTAGCCTCAAACCAGACCCAAGGCTTTTGACAGGGAAAATAGACTGGTCAGAGTCAAAACGGTGCCAACTAGGTACAGCAATTGCTTGGCGGGTACGCGCTTGGCCAAAACCGCGCCAAACGGTGCGGCCATCAGGCCACCAATAATCAAACCTACCGTCGCCAGCGTAAAGGCCTCCCAGCCCAAGGTGACGATGAAAGTTGCCGAAATCACGGTGGTCAAGAAGAATTCGGCCGTATTGACGGTGCCGATGGTCATGCGGGGTTCGGTGCCCTGTACCAGCAGATTGGACGTCACCACCGGCCCCCAACCCCCGCCACCGACAGCATCGAGGAAGCCGCCAACCAAACCCAAAGGGCCAACAAATTTGGCGCTGCGATGGGGTTGGCCTTTCGTCATGCGCCATCCGCGCCAGAGCAGATAGACGCCAATGCAAGCAAGATAGGCCATCACATAAGGCCTTGCTGTCTCGGCATGAATATTGGCCAGAAGATAGGCACCGGTGATCCCCCCAATCATGCCGGGGATGACCAGGGTCGCAAACAATTTCCAATTCACATTGCGGTGGATCGTATGGCTGACCGCAGAAGCGGCGGTGGTAAAGAACTCAACAATATGAACAGTCGAGGATGCCTTAGCAGGTGGCATACCCATGACGCTGACCAAAAGGGTGCTGGTGATCACGCCGAAGGCCATACCCAACGCCCCATCGACCAATTGTGCCACGAAGCCAACGGCAATGAACGGCCAGATGTCGTGCCAATGGTGGGTGACGAAATCAATCACAGAAAGCGCTCCAAGGCTGGCCTTGCTAGAAGTTTTCTATACGCATCTGTTTTCACCCTAGCGAGGAATGCAAGCTGCAACCAGTCGTTAGAGATACTATTGCACAGGCCCGCTCGAGAATTCGGCATATCAGGGCAGCATCGCCTGTCGCGCTCGGGCAAGTCGGCCAATTGCCTCGCGCAGAACGGCCTCTTGCTTGGCAAAGCACAGGCGGATGATGGGCGGCGCTTCATCAGGCTTTTCATAAAGGCTCTGCAAAGGAATCGCCGCCACACCATGAGTCTTGACGGCCGCAAAGCAGAAATCTAGCGCCGACCGGTCAATGCCCGATTGTTGCAGATCAAGGCACATAAAGTAGGTCGCCTCGCTGTTCAGCACGTAAAAGCCTTGCTCGATCAGCCCGCTGCGCAACAGCTGATAGGCCGCCTGATAGCCTGCGGCCTGCTCCTCAAACCAAGCCTTGTCCCAACCGAGACCGTGGGCCACGGCAGACTGTAAATGAGGCGCCGTGGTAAAGGTCAGGAATTGATGGGCTTTGCCGATCACCTTGGCGATAGCGGGCTCAGCGCACACAAAACCAACTTTCCAGCCTGTCACACCAAACATCTTGCCAGCAGAGCCAATCTTTACCGTGCGTTCGGCCATGCCCGACAGGGCGAACAGCGACACATGGGGCTGGTCGGTAAGGCTCACATGCTCCCAAACTTCATCGCAAATGGCAATCAAGTCATGGTCTTGGCAAAGCTGGGCGAGGCCCAATAGTTCGCTGTGGCTGAAACTTCGGCCAGTTGGGTTCATGGGGTTATTGAGGACAATCGCGCGGGTTTTCGCGGTAATGGCATCTTCAATCTCGGTAAGATCCAACTGCCAGAGGGGCGGCCGCAACGTGACGGTACGCGGCACGCCACCTGCGCGCGCGATCAAGGGCCGATAGGCGTCATAGGCGGGGTCCAGCACGATGACTTCATCGCCCGGTGATAACAGCGCCAGAAAGCTTGCCGCCAGTGCTTCGGTCGCGCCAGAGGTAACCACCACATGCTCTGGGCTCAGTTCCAAGCCTTGATGGGTGCCATAATGCTCGGCGACGGCTATCCGCAGCGCCGGAATTCCTAACATCGGTGGATATTGATTGCTGCCGGTCATAAGCCCATCGCAGGCCAAGCGCCGCAACGCCTCTGGGCCTTGGCTGTCGGGAAAGCCTTGGCCGAGATTGATTGCCTCATGTGTGCGGGCAAGGCCAGACATCACTTCGAAAATCGTCGTTGGCAGGTCGGCAAAATGGGGGTTGAAGCCCATGCTCACAGCCAATCTGCCACCGGAAGGCCTTTGGAATTCAGGAAGTCTCGGTTAAACAATTTGCTTTGGTAGCGGCTGGCATAATCGCAGAGGATGGTGACGATGGTTTTACCCGGCCCCAAATCCTGCGCCAATCGCATTGCACCGACGACATTCAGGGCTGCAGACCCGCCAATCGCCAAGCCTTCGTTTTTCACCAGATCAAACAAAACCGGCAGCCATTCGTCATCTTCTACGCGATAGGCATAATCAACCACGACGTCTTCCAGATTGGCGGTAACACGTCCTTGGCCGATCCCTTCGGTGATGGAGGTTCCGGTCGCCTTCAGCTCGCCGTGCTTATACCAATGATAGAGCGCCGCACCGCCGGGGTCGGCGATGCCAATGGCGATGTTTGGATTGCGTGCCTTCAACGCCCGGCTAATCCCGCCCAAAGTGCCGCCAGAGCCGACCGAACAGATGAAGCCGTCAATCTCGCCCCCGGTCTGCTCCCAGATTTCTGGGCCAGTGGTTTCTTCATGGGCGCGACGATTGGCCAAATTATCGAATTGATTGGCCCAAACGCCGCCATGTTCGTCTGCCAAGCGCTTGGAGACTTTGGTGTAATGATCGGGATGGGCGAAGGCGACTGCGTCTACTTCAACCAATTCCGCGCCAAACAATTTTACCGCGTCTTTTTTCTCTTGCGACTGGGTGCGCGGCATCACGATGATGCAGCGATAGCCCAAGGCATTGGCGACCATGGACAAGCCGATCCCCGTATTACCGGCGGTGCCCTCCACGATCAGTCCGCCGGGCTTTAAAGCGCCGCGCGCTTCTGCATCGCGAATAATCCCCAGTGCGGCGCGGTCTTTCACCGATTGGCCGGGGTTTAAGAACTCTGCCTTGCCCAAGATTTCGCAGCCTGTCGCCTCGCTGGCGGCGTTCAGGCGGACCAGCGGCGTTCCCCCAATCAGGTCAAGCACTGTTTTGGCATTATGGGTCATCGCGCATTTAGTCCTTTGGTTTCAAGCCGTGGCCAGCATCTATCTCGCCCTCACTTGGGGACGCCTGTCAATGTCAGCAAGGCCCGAAAATTTTTGATCACGCGCGATTCTGTGATTGGCTAATTTGTTCAACTTCTTTAAGGCAGTAACCTGTTTCAGGGCTGTGCCCATCTTGGCGCGCCGATTTGCTCTTTGTGGTCTCTTGGGTCGCGGGCAAGCTACATTTTAAACCAAGGGACGTGATTGAAGTTATGACAGAAGCAGCGCTGCAAGCCTATCTCCATATTGCGGACTGGCCAACCGGCGACGCCGTCGCTGAAATGATCGCTAATCAAAGCCAGGCAGCAGACGCCGTCGCCAAGGTCTCTGCCAGCCTCGCCTGCGCGGCAGATGAAGCAGCAGCCCGTCTGGGCCGTCAGGGTCGCTTGATTTATGCTGGCGCCGGCACCTCTGGCCGGATTGGTGTGCAAGACGGGGTGGAGCTTGGGCCCACCTATGGCTGGCCGAAAGAGCGGATGGTCTTCTTGATGGCTGGCGGGCAGATAGCGCTCATGCAGGCCGTCGAAGGGGCCGAGGACGACCATGCCAAGGGGATGGAAGAAGTCCAGAGCTTGCACCTAACACCAAGCGACGTGGTGATTGGCTTGGCTGCCAGCGGCTCCACGCCCTACACGATTGGCGTGATTGAAGCCGCGCGCGCCGCTGGCGCTTTGACCATCGGCCTCGCCAACAAACTGCCCGCGCCTTTGTGCCAAGCGGCTGAGATCGGCATTTTGATCGAGACCGGGGCTGAAGTGATTGCAGGCTCTACCCGCATGAAGGCCGGGACTGCCCAGAAGATCGCGCTCAATGTCCTTTCAACCGCCATCATGATCCGGCTCGGCTTTGTCTACGAAGGGCGAATGGTCGCGATGCAAATCTCCAATCGCAAGCTTCTCGCGCGTGCCAACGCCATGATTGTGGAATTGACGGGCTGCCAAGAAGAGCAAGCCGCTGTTGCCTTAGAGCAAGCTGGGCGTAACATTCGCATGGCAATCCTATTGGTCAAGGGCTGGACTTTGGACCAAGCGAAAGCCGATCTTGATCAATGGGCAGGCAATCTTGCAGCCGTCCTGCAGGCAAACCCTAGCTGAAATAGTTGAAAGGCACATGATGACCGACCTCTCTCCAACCAAAGGCCTAACTCCAGATCAAGTAGCAGAGCGGGTGAGTCAGATTTTGGCGGAAGCCACCTTGGCAGAGAAGGTCCAGATGATGTCGGGCAAGGGCTTCTTTAAGCTCTTCGCCGAGAGCGGACGGCATTGGGGCGCAAATCCCTATCCGGCTGGCAGCGGGGTTGAACGCCTCAACGTGCCCCCGCTTTATTTCACGGATGGCCCGCGTGGGGTTGCGCGCGGCAATTCCACTTGCTTCCCCTGCACCATGGCGCGTGGCGCGACCTTTGATGTCGATCTTGAGCGGCGCATTGGCGAGGCCATGTCGATTGAGATTCGCGCGCAAGACTGCACCTTGTCTGGGGCTGTTTGCGTCAATCTTCTGCGGCACCCGGCCTGGGGTCGGGCGCAAGAAACCTATGGCGAAGATCCCTGCCATTTAGGCGAAATGGGTGCGGCTTTGGCGATTGGTCTTCAGACCCATAATGTGATCGCCACCGTCAAGCATTATGCGCTCAACTCCATGGAGAATGCGCGCTTCAAAGTCGATGTCCAGATTGATGAGCGCGCTTTGCACGAAGTCTATCTGCCGCATTTCAAAACCATTTTGGATGCAGGCTGCGCGACGGTCATGAGCGCCTATAACCAGATGAACGGCAGCTTCTGTGGCCAAAGCAAAACCCTACTGACCGACATTTTGCGCGTCGAATGGGGCTTTGAGGGCTTCGTGCATTCCGATTGGGTGATGGGCCTGCGCAATGTTTATGCGGCATCTGCTGGTCTCGACATTGAAAACCCAGAGCCCCTGGTCTTTGGTAAGCACTTGCTGGCCGCTGTGGAGGCGGGCCAGATTGAGCCGCAAGTGATTGATCAGGCCTGCCGCCGTATTCTCACCACCCAATACCGCTTCGCTTGCGCCGAAGATCCCCTGCCCGCCTATAGCCTCGAAATGGTGGTTCAACCCGCCCACATCGCATTGGCGTTAGAGGCGGCGCTCAAGTCTGCCGTTCTGTTGAAAAATGACTTGATGCTGCCGCTAGACCGGACGAAGCTGAAGAAGCTCGCCGTGCTCGGTCATTTGGCAAATAAGGAAAACACCGGCGACTTTGGCTCCAGCCGCGTGCGTCCGCCCTATGTGGTGACGGCACTTCAGGGCCTACAGATCGCTCTGGGTGACGCGACCGAGATCGTCACGGGCGATGAAACCGATGTCGTGGCCGCCGTGGCCAATGCCGCCGATGCCGATGCCATCCTTGTGGTCGCGGGCTATACCGCGCGGCAAGAAGGCGAATACATTCCCGAAGACATGACCCTTGGTGTAGCCAGTGACGTGTTGCCCGCGCCCAAGCCTGCTGCGGCCAATGAGCCAAGCGCGGAAGAAGCCCGGGGCGGTGATCGCACCAGTCTGTCTCTACCCGCCGATCAGATCGCCTTGATTGAAGCGGCCTGTGCAACCGGTCGGCCTGTGCTGGTGGTGCTGGTCGCGGGCTCTGCCGTGTTGGTCGAGGGCTGGCAAAGCCAAGCGAGCGCGATCCTACAAAACTTCTATTCCGGCATGGAGGGCGGCACCGCTTTGGCGCAACTCGTGCTGGGCGAAGTGGCCCCGTCGGGCAAACTTCCCTTTACTGTAGCCAAAGACCCCGCGCATTATCCCTTCTTCGACAAGGACGCCAATGCCATCACTTACGATTATTGGCATGGCTATACCAAGTTTGCGCGCGAGCAGATTGAACCGCGCTATGGCTTTGGCCATGGCTTGTCCTACAGCTGTTACGGCTATCGCGCTTTGAGCTTGCGCCGCACAAAGCTGGGCTTTCAGGCCCAAGTCAGCGTCACCAATTTGGGTGACCGGGCGGGTGAAGAAATCGCGCAGCTCTATGTTGGCTTCCCGGGCTGCGTCGTGGATCGTCCTGCCAAGGTCTTGAAGGCCTTCTGCCGCGTCGCGCTAGAGCCCGGCGAGACCAAAGTGATCCGCTTTGACGTGGATACAGATGATCTGCGCTACCGCGACGTCGCGACCCACACTTGGCGGTCAGAGCCCGGCATGCACACAATCTTTGTCGGCGGCTCGGCCGCGCTGGCCGACAAGCTCAGCGCGACCATCTCGCTTTAAGCGCGGCTAGATCGTTAGAAGGCCGTGATCCAGCTTCGGCAGCACATAGCGGCCAAACAGGTCGCACTCGCTCGCGTGGGGATAGCCTGACAAGATGAAGGCGTCGAACCCGACGTCCCGGTAAGCGTTGATCTTGGCCAGCACTTGGTCTGGATCGCCAACAATGGCGGCGCCACAGCCAGAGCGGGCGCGGCCAATGCCGGTCCACAAATTGTCTTCCACATAGCCATCATTGGCGCTGGCGGCTTCGCGCAATTCGGCTTGACGGCGCACACCCACGGATGTGGCGTCCAAGGACTTGGCGCGGATCGCGTCGCCGGTCGCCGCGTCTAGTTTGCTGAGAAGACGATTGGCGGCTTCGCGCGCTTCGGCTTCGGTTTCGCGCACCACGACATGGACGCGGAAGCCGTGCTTGAGCGTGCGGCCATATTTGGTAGCGCGTGCATTCATATCGTCCAAGACGGCCTTGGAATTGGCGACCGTGTCGGGCCACATGAGGTATACGTCGGCAGCCTTGGCCGCGACTTCGCGTGCGTCTTCCGACAGACCACCAAAGTAGAAATAGGGCGACTTACCCGACTGTGTCGTGATGCGGGGTGGGGCCAAGTCGAATTGGAAGAATTCGCCCTGATGCTTAACCGTCTCGCCATTCATCCAGGCGCGTAGGATTTCCATCGCTTCCAAGGTGCGCGCGTAACGGGGGGCAGAGCCCATGGTTTCGCCGGGCATTTCGGAAGAAATGAAGTTCACAGCCAGCCTGCCCTGCATCATCCGATCCAGCGTGGCCAATTGCCGCACAACCTGTGGCGGCCACATTTCACCGACCCGAATGGCCAGCAAGAGACGCATCCGGCTGGTCAAACCGGCAATACCAGCGGCAAACACAGTATTATCAATGCCCAGCTGATAGCCCGATGGCAGCAGGATATTGTCAAAGCCATTCTTCTCAGCGGTCAGCGCGATATTGCGGCAATGTTCCCAGCTGGACTGCAGCGCCGGCTCTGAATGGCCCAAAAACTCGTAATCGTCATCGCACAGGGCGGAAAACCAACTGACTTCAACAGGATTACGGGCCATAACTATTTCCTCATACTGCCAAGAGGGCGTGTATCGCCCGCCATTATGCTTATGATGTCTTATAACGAGTCAACGCAGCTTCGGGGAGAGGTCATGAGCGGCAAAATACGGGTGGGAGTCATTGGCACAGGTATGATGGGCCATGAGCACATCAATAATTTGAAGCTGATGCCCGAAGTTGAAATCACAGCTTTGGCTGATCCGACCGAAAAGATGCTGGCTTTGGGTAAAGGCATGCTCGGCCCCGCGGGTGCGAATGTCGCAACCTTTGCGACCGGGGATGAACTTTTGGCCGCTGGTCTCGTCGATGCGGTCGTCATCGCCTCGCCAAACTTCACCCACCACGATGTGTTACAGCCCGTCTTCAAAAGCGGCGTGCATGTGCTGTGCGAAAAGCCCTTGTGCACCACCGCAGAGGACGCCGCTCGCATCCGTGACCAAGCCGCAGTTTATAAAGGCGTGTTCTGGGTTGGGATGGAATATCGCTTCATGCCACCCGCGACGGAATTTGTGACCCGCGTGCATAGCGGCGATGTCGGTCGCTTGATGATGGTGTCGATCCGTGAACATCGCTTCCCCTTCTTGCAGAAGGTCGATGATTGGAACCGTTTCTCGGCCAATACGGGCGGGACGATGGTCGAGAAGTGCTGCCACTTCTTCGATCTGATGCGCCATATCATCCAGTCCGAGCCAACCCGAGTTTATTGCTCGGGCAATATGGACATCAACCACCAAGACGAACGCTATGACGGGCGCAAGCCCGACATTATCGACAACAGCTTTACTGTCGTCGATTTCGCCAATGGCACGCGCGCCATGCTCGATCTGTGCATGTTCGCCGATGGCGCCGAGCATCAGGAAGAAATTTCGGCAACCGGCGATAAAGCCCGCCTCGATGTGCTGATCCCCCCCGGTGAAATGGTGATGAGCCCACGGGTTGGCTTCCGCGAGCCTAAGCAAGTCTCGCGCGAAACCATCCATGTCGATCCCGTCGCTTTGGAAGCTGGCTCGCACTTTGGCGCGACCTTCTATCAACAGCGGGCTTGGATCGACGCGATCTTGAACGGCGCACCCGTCCAAGTGACGGCTCAAGACGGCCTGCAAGCTGTGCGCATGGGTGCCGCAGCAGAACTATCGGCGGCAACCGGTCGCGCGATTGAGATGAGCGAAATTGCTGGCGGTTAAAGCCGGATTTCTGAGCTAAAGAAGGGGCTGGGGTCAAGCGACCTCAGCCCTTTTTCATATCGGCCTAATGCGCTTCGCGCGCGCGGGGGTCATCGCCAAACAATTTGTCGAGGATTTGGCCCTCAAGGGCGGCAAACTCTGGCGTACCGCGTTTGCGCGGACGGGGCAGGTTGACGGGCAAATCCAACACCACTTGGCCATGATCGATCAGGATCACGCGGTCGCCGAGCGCCACAGCCTCACCCACATCATGGGTGACCATCAAAGCGGTAAAGCCCAAATCTTGCCACGCCCCTTCGAGGAGCGCCTGCATATCAATGCGGGTCAAGGCGTCGAGTGCGCCCAATGGTTCGTCCAAGGCCAACAAGGTTGGTTGTGATACAAGGGCGCGGGCCAAGGCCACACGTTGCCGCATTCCACCCGAAAGCTGGGACGGCCACAGACCTTCGCGCCCCTTAAGGCCCACTTCTTCTAGGATCGCAGCGGCTTGTTGATCTGCAGCCTTGCCCGATTGGCCTTCGCCGAGGCCCACGGCGACATTGTCCTTGACGCTGGCCCACGGCAGCAAACGCGGCTCTTGAAATACGATGCGGGCCGCTTGCTCTTTCAGCGCTGGGGCGTCCAACACGCCAGCGGTGACCGAGTCCAAGCCGATCATCAGGCGCAACAAAGTAGACTTGCCACAGCCGGACTTGCCCACGATGGAGACAAACTGGCCAGCAGGAATTTCAAGATCGATCCCTTCCAGCACAACATTGCTGCCAAAGGCCTTTTTCACATCTTTCAGACTAACGCGTGACCCGCCGGTTGGTTGGCTGCTCATGGTTTAGACCTTCGCATAAGCTGGGTTCCACGCGAGGAACTTGCGTTCCAAGGCGCGGGTGGCGCTATCGGCAAGCTTGCCCAAAATCGCATAAATGACGATTGATAAGACGACGATGTCTGTCTGCATGAACTCGCGCGCGGCCATGGCCATGTGACCAATGCCAGAGTTTGCCGCGATCGTCTCTGCCACAATCAAGGTCAACCACATCACTCCCAAAGCAAAGCGCAGGCCGACGAAGATGGAGGGTAGGGCACCCGGCAAAATCACCTTCAAGAACAAGGTGCGGTTATTCATGCCGTAAATGCGGCCCATCTCGATCAATTGCGGATCAACATTGCGGACCCCGTGCAAGGTGTTGAGATAGATCGGGAAGAACACACCCAGTGCGACCAAGAACAAACGCGCGCTCTCGCCAATGCCAAACCAGATGATGACCAAAGGAATCAACGCTAAGTGCGGGATGTTGCGGATCATCTGAAGCGTTGGGTCGAGCAGCATTTCTGCCTGCTTACTGAGACCATTGAGCAGGCCAAGGCTGAATCCAATCGCCCCACCAATGATCAGGCCACTCATGGCGCGCGCAAAGCTGACGCCCAGATTGTCAACCAAACTGCCATCTTGCAGCTTGACCCAAGCGGCTTGCAGCACAGCAGTCGGGGCAGGCAGGATGTTGGGCGGCAGCCAGCCCAAGCTGGATGAAACTTGCCAGAGAATGATCAGTGCCAAAGGCACTAACCACGGAAGTGCCCGACTAAAAGGACCTTCGGAGGCCGTTGCTGCCATCTTCTACCCTGTCCAGCCGCGCCAAGCGGCATCGCTGATGATAACTTTCTTGGGTATGATCCCCATTTGCGCAAAGCGGTCAACCGTTGCTTGTTGTGCGGCCAGCACATCATCGGTCAAAGGCTCTACTTTAAAGTCTGTCCGCTTCATCGTGTCTTTGAGAAGCTCAAGCTCTAGGCCCGAAGCTTTGGCAGAGATTTCAGCGACCGCGTCGGTATTGGCAGCACACCATTCGCCTTCTTTGGCGATGGCAGACAGCAAAGCTTTCAGGTCTTCAGGGCGTGCTTCGGCAAACTTAGCATTCGCCAATATGAAGCTTGCCCCGCCTCCCAATTGATCAAGGCCCGAGAGAACCCGTGCGCCCTGATCGCGGATCGCGAGGCTGTAATAGGGGTCCCAAATCACCCAGCCGTCAATGCCGCCTTGGGCAAAGGCTGCTGCGGCGTCAGCTGGGCCGAGATTGACGGCTTCCACATCGGCCAGCGTCAGGCCAACACTCTGCAGCGCAATGACTGCACTATTATGCGCCGAAGAGCCGCGCGTGAAGCACAGTTTCTTGCCTTTCAGGTCCTTGAGGGACTGAAGCGAAGAGCCTTTTGGTGTGATGATCCCGCCAGCTTTGCCCGAAAGACGGACTTGGGCCACATATTTGATCGGGGCATTAGCCACTTGGGCAAAAATCGGTGGGGTATCGCCAGTTAAGCCCAAATCGACAGAGCCGACGGCCATGGCTTCCAAAAGGGGTGGGCCGGATGGGAACTCAACCCAATTGAGCGGCGTGATGCCGGCTGTCTTGAGTGGTTCAACCAGTGAGCCGCGTGTTTGGGCCACCAGCATGACCCCGTTTTTTTGAAAGGCGAGATTAACGCCCTTGCCTGTGGATCCGCTGCCTTGGCCACAGGCGGCAAGGGCAGCCGAAGCTGCCCCTGCTACCAAGAGACCGCGACGCGAGAACCTGTCCGCAATCGCTGTCATAGGATTAGCCCCCGAACTTCGCGCGCAGGGTCAAACCGACATAACGGTCTGCATCGCGTGGGATCAGATAGCGAAGCGAACCACCTGGGCCACCTGGCGTGACCAACGATGCATATTTTTCGTCGGTCAGGTTCTTGATGTTCAAGGTCAAACGATAGCGATCTTGCTTGTCGCTGATCCCAATCGACGCATCGACTATGGTGGTTTCAGGAATGCGCAGCAATGGGTTCTCGCCAATGTCCGAGAATTGGTCGCTGCTGTAGGAGACCTGACCATTCAAGTGAATGATGCCTGGAACCGCTTCAGGCTCCCACTCATAATTGGCACCCAACGAGGCCTTGAAGCGTGGCGACAGGGCCAAGCGCTCACCGCGACGGGTGGACGACAGAACCAGGTTCGCATCGCGGAATTCTTCGATCTGCGCGTCGGTGACAGCCAAACCGCCATTGATGGTCAGGCCGCCGTCGGCGCGGATCAACCAGTCAAGCTCAAGGCCCGTGGTCGACACGTTACCAGCATTGGTCAGACGCGTGATGACAACACCGTTCAAGGTGTCGAAGTTGTTGGCTTGGAAGTTCTCATAAACAGCGCGGAAGACCGCGAAGTTCAAGATCACACGGTTGTCCATAAAGGCCGTCTTAACGCCACCTTCGGTCGAATCCACGGTTTCTGGCGCGATGGCATTCAGACCCGTCGTGTTCATGTTGAAGAAGACGTTATAAGCAGGGCCCTTATAGCCGCGCGACTGCGTCAGATAGAAGTTGATATCGTCGGAGGCTTGATACTTCAGACCCAATTTACCCGAGACGTTATCTTCCTTAGTGCTGCCTTTGAAGCCGCTGGTGTCATTGCGCAACCCGGGCAAGCCACCAATCGGTGCAGGCACACGGTTGTGGTAGTAGCTGAGCTTGTCTTGAGTGACACGCACGCCACCGACAATCGACAAACGCTCGGTTGCCTTATAGCTGCCGTCCGCAAACAAAGCGGCATTGCGCGATTCAGAACCAAAGTTCGCACTGGAGAAAGCGGTCACGAAGGTCGAAACGCCGGTTGCTGTCGAGCAAGGACGCTGGCCAGTGGTGTCGATTGCCAAGGTCGAGGCAGAGCAAACGATCACGTCGCGACGGAAGTCACGCTCTGTCTCCGCGTTTGAGAAATAAGCACCAACCACATATTCCAAAGGCTTGCCTGTAGGCGAGGTCAAGCGCAATTCTTGGCTGAAAGTGGTCGAGGTTTGTGGGCCGTCGTCATGCAATTGGGCAAAGCCGTTGCCGACATAAGCCGCCGGACGATCCAGCCAGTCGCCTTCGCGAACTTCGCGGTTGTCCCAGCCACGGTAAGCGGTGATGGAGGTGACGGTGAAGTCGCCAGCATCCCAATCGGCTTGAGCCGATACGCCCCAAGACTCTTCTTCGGTGCGGGTTACGAGGTTGTTGCGAACAACGCGGGTTTCATCGCCAGCAAAGGTGATGCCTGGCAAAAGCGACAGAAGTGCTGCCGCATTCGCACCAGTTGGGGCTGTACCAATGACTTCGCCGCAGCAATTGTCGTCAGCTTTGCGGTAGTCACCGATCAAGCGCACCTTCAGGCTTTCAGACGCGTCGATGTCCAAGATGCCGCGAACGCCATAACGCTCATAGCCATTGATCTTGCTGCCGGTGGTCAGGTTCGTGATGTTGCCATCATACGAGCCGCCAAACACGGTGACGCGTGACCGAACGCTGTCGCTGAATGGCATGTCGACCGATGCGCGCAGCTTGTATTCATTGCCGTCGTTTGCAGTGACTTGGATGTCGCCACTATGCACGCGGCCTGGGCTTTGCGAGATGATGTTGACCACACCAGCAGACGAGTTCTTGCCGAACAAAGTGCCTTGTGGGCCGCGCAAGACTTCGATGCGCTGAATGTCAGACAAGTCACCGAAAGCTTCACCGGCGCGTGCCAAAACAACGCCGTCCAACACCACAGCGACGCTAGGCTCTGCTGCGATGGAGAAGTTGATGGTGCCGACGCCGCGCAAGAAAAGCGAGGAGTTCAGGTTCGTGCCGCCCTTACGGAAGTTCAGGGTTGGGATTTGGGTTTGCACGCTTTCGATGTTGTAGCCACCTGCGCGAGCAATCTGCTCCCCGCCGATAACCGAAACAGCAGCTGCCACTTCTTGCACGTTTTGAACGCGCTTTTGTGCCGTCACAATGATGACTTCAGCACCTGCATCGGATTTCGCTTCGGTAGCTGCCTGAGCAAATGCACTGGTGCCCATAGCAAAGAAAAGTGTGGCCGCCGCAGCGGACCCAAGTAAAAGATGACGCATAATATCCCCTCAGTGATGTTGGATCTCTAAGGATCCTTCGATTGACGTCAAAATCACGTTCTCGTCGTGAAAAGCAAGTGGCCTTTGTGTTGGAAACGTCCGATTTGAGTGGCGGGTGCTATTCTCGCAACACTTTGACCTTGTGACCTTTCCTTTAATCTAAACTGCCTAATTGCCCAAGCAGCGCAGCTAACCATAGACCTTAGCTGCGCTTAGGCTTAGTTTGGCCACACAGACTTTTTGGGCGCACCACGGGGTAAGGATAATGAATAGCGTTGAAATTGTTGAAGTTGGTGCACGCGACGGGTTGCAGAACGAGCCCGATATTCTGCCTACCGACAAAAAGGTCGCGCTGATCCAGGCCGCCATTGCGGCAGGGGTGCGCCGGATTGAGACTGCCAGCTTCGTGAATCCTCGCCGTGTCCCCCAGATGGCCGATGCGGAGGCCGTGATGGAGGCCCTGCCAGATAGCGATAAAGTGACCTATATCGGCCTCGTGCTGAACGAACGGGGCGCAGAACGTGCGCTTTTGACCCGCGTCCATGAACTTGGTGCCGTGGCTGTGGCGAGCGATAGTTTTGCGATGCGCAACCAAGGTCAAACCAGCGCCGAGAGCGTCCAAGTCGCCAACACGATTGTCGGCATGGCCAAGGCGGCGGGTCGGTCGGGACAGGTCACGATTTCGGCGGCCTTTGGCTGTCCGTTTGAGGGCGAAGTAAACCCCGATCATGTGGTTGCCATGGCCGAAGCCTTGGCCAAGGCTGGCCCGCGTGAGATTGGTTTAGCTGATACGATTGGCGTGGCGGTGCCCAGCCAAGTTAAGGCCTTGGTGACGCGCGTCCAAGCTGTTGTCGGTGACATTCCCATCCGCGCGCATTTTCACAATACACGCAACACGGGCCTCGCCAATGCGTGGGCAGCGTTTGAGGCGGGCGCGGTCACGCTTGATTCCAGTCTGGGCGGGCTGGGCGGTTGCCCATTCGCGCCCAAGGCGACAGGCAATATCCCGACCGAGGACTTGCTCTATTTGTTGCACCACTCTGGCGTTGCAACCGGGATCGACCTCGATGCCATGATTGAGGCGGGTCAATGGTTGACGGACGTGATGGGCAGGCCACTGCCTTCCATGGTCACCAAAGCTGGCAATTTCCCGCCGCAAACTGCTGCGGCGTGAGGGCTCCCATGTCTGAAGCCACTGGACCCCTCAAAGGCTTGCGCGTCATCGAACTGGGCGTGCTGTTAGCCGGGCCATTCTGCGGACAAATCTTGGGCGATCTCGGCGCAGAAGTGATCAAGGTCGAACCGCCCGGCCAAGGCGACCCGTTGCGCGAATGGGGGACGGTCAAGAAAGATGGCCATGGCGTTTGGTTCCCCATTGTTGCCCGCAATAAGAAGTGCATCACACTGGATTTGCGGCAGGCCGAGGGTCAAGCGGTCCTAAAGGACCTCATCAAGCAAGCCGACTTCCTGTTGGAGAATTTTCGCCCCGGCACACTGGAGAAATGGGGTCTGGGCTATGACGTTTTGTCGGCCATTAATCCCGGTCTGATCATGATCCGCGTGTCCGGCTATGGCCAGACAGGCCCAAACAGTCCCAAGGCGGGCTATGCCAGTGTGGGCGAGGCCATGGGTGGCCTACGCTATGTGATGGGAGAGCCCGATCGCATGCCGTCGCGGGCAGGCATCTCCATCGGCGACAGTTTAGCCGCGACTTATGCCGCCATCGGCGCGTTGGCAGCACTGGAGCACCGCCGCAATACAGGGCGCGGCCAGATCGTCGATTCGGCGATTTATGAAGCCTGCTTTGCCATGATGGAGAGCCTCGTGCCCGACTATCATTTCGGCGGCTATATTCGTGAGCGAACAGGCTCTTTCCTGCCCAAGATCGCCCCGTCCAATATCTATCCGGCCAGCGACGGGATGCTGATCCTTGCCGCCAATCAAGACACGGTTTGGCGACGCTTGGCTGAAGCCATGGGCCAGCCCGAACTCGCCGATGATCCGCGCTTTCTCACCCATGTTGCGCGTGGTGAAAACCAAGCCGAACTGGATGCTTTGGTAAGCGCGTGGAGCCTTCAGATGACATGCACCGACTTAGAGGCCGTATGCGAGGCCCATGGCGTGCCATGTGGCCGCATCTATCGCGCGCCAGATATGTTGGCCGACCCCCACTTTGCCGCCCGCGAAGCGATTGTCACAGTGGAGCATCCAGAGCTGGGACCGTTCCCAATGCCAAACGTCTTCCCGAAACTATCGAGCACACCGGGCAATGTGCGCTGGACAGGGCCAGAGCTGGGTAGCCATACCAACGAAGTCCTCACGGACATGCTGGGCTATGATTCCGATAAGATCGCCACCCTCAAGAGTGCGGGCGTGATTTAGCGCGCTGAATCGTCAAACAGGCCCGATTGGGGTGGGGCTTTGGGTTCTGGCAGGCCGAACAGCTGATAAGCCCGGGCTGCGGCCACACGGCCACGTGGTGTGCGCATGATAAAGCCTTGCTGCATCAAATAAGGCTCAATCACATCTTCTACCCCGTCGCGGGCTTCTGAGATGGCAGCGGCGAGCGTTTCCACACCAACTGGCCCACCGCCATAAGTCTCCACCAAGGCACGCAGATAACGGCGGTCGAGCATATCAAGCCCATCAGGATCAATATCGAGGCGAGCAAGACCATGGGCGGCAGTCTGGGCGTCTAAAGGGCTGCCCAAGGCATCGGCAAAGTCACGCACGCGGCGCAATAGCCGGACAGCGATTCGGGGGGTGCCACGCGCGCGGCGTGCAATTTCGGTGGCCCCATCGGGGGTCAAGGGCGCACCCAGCTTTCCTGCAGCGCGCCGCAGGATTAATTCTAGGTCCGCCACACTATAAAAATCGAGGCGCGAGACGATGCCAAATCGGTCGCGCAGCGGCGTTGATAATAGGCCCGCGCGCGTCGTCGCTCCAACCAATGTAAAGGGCGATAGATCAATGCGGATAGACCGCGCTGAAGGGCCTTCGCCAATCACCAGATCCAGCGCGTAATCTTCCATCGCCGGATAGAGAATTTCTTCCACCGCTGCCGGCAGACGGTGGATTTCGTCGATGAACAGCACGTCGCGCGGTTCGAGATTGGTCAGAAGGGCTGCAAGATCACCCGCTTTGGCGATAACAGGCCCAGATGTTGTTTTGAGGTTCACGCCTAATTCGCGCGCCGTAATCTGCGCCAGTGTGGTCTTGCCGAGACCTGGTGGGCCAAACAGCAGCAAATGGTCCATCGCATCGCCCCGCCCTTTGGCGGCACGCACGAAGATTTCGAGGTTTGCTTTCAGGTCGGTCTGGCCAACAAACTCGTCAAAGCCAGAGGGGCGCAGCGCGCGGTCGAGCGTGTCGCCGACCCGTAATTCCGATGAAATGAGGCGTTCGCCATCAATGCCCTCACCCGACTGATTCATCGGCCGATCTCCTTCAGGGCCGCCTTCACCAAAGCGCCGACGCTGGCCTCATCACCAAGGTTACGGCTGGCAAGGGCAACCGCGCGCAGGGCTTCAGGCTGGGCAATGCCAAGATTTAGAAGGGCCGACACGGCTTGTGACCGATCTGCTAAAGCGGGGCCTTCCACCACCGGGGCTTGGGGGGCATCTGGCGCGGGGGTGACGGGACTTCCCCCTTCGCTAAAGCCAGACGTACCGGTTTGCCCCATCAGACTGGCTGGCGGTGGGCGGCCTTTCAACTCCGTGGCAATGCGCGCCGCCAGCTTTGGCCCGACGCCATTGGCGCGTGCAATGCTGACCTTATCTTCAAGGGCGGCTGCTTCCATCAATTGATTGGGCGAGAGCACGTCCAAAATTGACAGCGCCACTTTAGCACCAACGCCGCTAATCTCTTGCAGTTTGGCAAACCAGGCCCGCTCTGCGTCCGACAAAAAGCCGTAAAGCTTCAAAGAATCTTCGCGCAGCTGCGTCTCGATGAACACATGCACGGCAGCCCCTTGGCCAAGGCGCGATAATGTCCGCGTGCCTGCAAAGACCAAATAGCCAATGCCACCGACTTCGATCAGGGCGCGATCTTCGCCAGTTGCTGCCACTAAGCCTTTGAGGGATCCAATCATCCTTTTGCCGCCATGAGTTGACGGGTTGGGCTGCGCCGTTCTGCGGCATGGCAAATGGCTGCAGCCAAAGCGTCTGCGGCGTCCGCTGAAACCGCACCCGACTGCGGCAAAAGACGGCGAACCATGAAGGCAACTTGATCCTTTTCCGCGCCGCCTGTGCCCACCAACGCCTTTTTGATGTGGCGAGTGGCATATTCGGTTACAGCCACGCGGTGTTGGGCCAATATGGACAAGGTCGCGCCACGAGCATGGCCGAGCAAAAGGGCAGATTGCGCATTCTTCGCCATGAAAACCTCTTCAACCGCTGCTTCGGTCGGGTTGTAGAAATCAAGCACGTCTTTGATGCCGATGGCAAGCTGGCCCAAACGCTCTGTCAAAGCCAATTTGGTGGGTGGTGCGATAACGCCATGGGCGACCCACGAAATGCGCGCGCCCTCGCACGCAATCACGCCCCAACCGGTGCGTTGCAGACCGGGGTCAATGCCAAGAAGGATCGTTTGAAGTGACATGTCTTTCGTCCCGTAAAGCGAATCGAGGCCTTCGTGCACCCAAGCACCTTAACAGAACATAACCAGAACGACAAAGCCATGCTATTTTTTCTTCAGCAACACCAGCTCGACCCATTGATCCCCCGAGCGCCACGTTTGTTCTAGGTCGAAGTCTGCAAGGGCTGGGGTCAGTGTTTCGGTCGTGAATTGTTGCGCGGCACCCATGGCCAACCAGTCGCCGGGCTTAAAGCCACAGCCAACGTCCTGCCATTGGATGGTCGCATCCTTTTGGGCCAGCGCGCCAAATTGAACTTGCTGACTTGCCGCGTGATGGAAGATGCGGGGCTCGAGCCCATGGCTTTTGCCCAAGCGGGTTAAGCAGCTACGCACCAGATGCTGGCCAAATTCTTGATAAGCGGCTTCGACCACGGCGGCATTTTGAGTGTGCTCAAGGGTTAGGAGCAGAAAATCGCCGGATTTTAGTGTTTGGGCCGCACCTTGGAACAGCTCGCTGCGTTCGGTTTCGTTCAGAAAACCCAGTCCACCGCCAGCGATCACAGCGAGGCTTGTGCCAGACCCGATGGCCGGTAGGTCCCAGGATGACGGGCTTGCCGTGGCAGGGGCCACGCTAATCTCTGCCGTTGAGTCCTTGGCGTTCAACGTGTCAAAGATGCGCGGATCAATGTCACGATTCATCAAGACAATGGCTTTGGGGCGCTCGAGTGCCGCAAGCACTTGAGCGGTGCGAAGGCCGGTAAAGGGGCCGCAATCAATCAGTCGGGCAGCTGGCCCGACAAGCTCGCCCAATTGGGACAGCATGCGATCAAGAACCTCGCGCTCGGCCCGCTCCACATGCGCGGCAGGGCTGTCTAGGCCCAGTGCAATATTGAGTGTTCGCGCCCCAGCCAATAAATCTTGCTGGTGTTGCCGCACCAAATCTTCAAGCATCTAAACTTCAACCCCAAGAAATAATCTTTAAACCAACTCAAACTGGTGACAGGCCGGCACCACTGGCACGCAGTGCGGTTGAGGATAAGGGATTCCAACGGGCAGGTATATAGACCCAAGCGGGTGGTGCTGCACGCGCACAGGCCATCGCATTGGCCAAATTCAGTCGTGCATGGGGAAAGCGTTGCGCCAATCGTCCTAGTCGGGCGCGCGGGCCTGCACCGGGGCGAGAGACCACACAAATGGGAATTAGCCGGGCAATATCTTGCCAGCCGCGCCATTGCTCAAACCCGCTCAGATTGTCCGCCCCCATCAGCCAGACAAAACACACACCGGGAAAGCGTCGTTTGAGGCCCTTCAGCGTGTCGATGGTGAATTGGGTTTTCAGCTGGGTCTCAATATCGGTGACGACATTGCGTCGGCCGCGCGCTACGGCCCGAGCTGAGGCTAAGCGGTTCTTGAGCGGTGTGGACTTGGGCTTCAGCGGGTTCTGCGGGGAGACCAGCCACCAGACACAAGTCAGCCCCAGCCGGGCGCGGGCTGTCTCGGCCACATGGGCATGGCCAGAATGGGCAGGATCAAAAGAACCACCGAGGAGCCCGACCTTCATCCCTCGCGGCGCTCGCAGCGCGTATCGCATGGGTCTGGATTAGGGGAGAGTCCGGCCTAGGGGAAGGGGTTATGCTCATATTGAGGATAGTTTGCTGCTTTAGCCCCTTCCCGCTTTCAAAAGCGGCGCGGACCGAAACCGCTTGCTTATTGGTTCAGAAGAGCGCATAGGGCACTTGTCTAATGACGGTTCTATGCTTGTCTGTTCGCTGAAATTATCGGCGCTGCTCTCAAAAATACCTCCTGAAATGTCGACGCCAACATGCCTGCACACGCCGGCATGATATTCTCTATGAACGGAACTACTCTAATGACTACCGGAACAGTAAAATGGTTTAACGGCCAAAAAGGCTTTGGCTTTATCGCTCCTGATGACGGCGGCCCTGATGCCTTCGTCCACATCAGTGCAGTGGAACGCTCGGGCATGAGCGACCTGCGCGACGGCCAAAAGGTCAGCTATGACCTCGTGGCAGATCGCAAGAGCGGCAAAATGTCTGCCGAAAACCTGCAAGATCGCGCCTAAAATCGCGGCTTCCTCGTGAAGCCTGATTTCTAAGCTCACATGGATGCGGCCGATGCTTAGGCATTGGCCGCAGCCTGAGACATCGTCCCTCCAAACCTCCAACTTAGTGAGCACCCAATGGCCAAGGGACAGAAAAAAAGTAACAAGGAAGTCCGCAAACCAAAGGCGGAAAAATCCAAGACCGAAGCGCCAACGCCTTTGTTCTCCAAAGGGGCGACAACGGCCGACAAAGTCCCCATGGGCAAATGCTAAAGTTTTTGGAAACTGGGTGTTGAGACGGCTTGCGCCGGATTAGGCTCCACCCGCCGATAGGCCAATGCCTCGGCAATATGTATCCGCTTTACCCCTTCAGCTCCGTCGAGGTCTGCAATCGTGCGCGCGACTTTCAGTGTGCGATGATAGGCCCGTGCCGACAGGCGCAGCGCGTCAGCCGCCTGTCCCAACAAATCTCGTCCCGGTCCATCGGGTGCCGCGACACGGTCCAGCACGGCCCCGCTAGCGATCGCATTGGTCGCAATCGCCAATCCGTCATTCTGATAACGCTGCGCTTGGGCGGCGCGGGCATTTGCCACGCGGGCAGCGGCTTCTTGCGTACCCTCGCTGCTGGCGGGCAGGGCAAGGTCTGCGGCGGTAACGGCCGGGATGTCGATTTGCAGATCAATCCGGTCGAGGAAGGGCCCAGAAATGCGCGACTGATAGGTCACCATGCAGCGCGGTGCCTTCCCGCACGTCCGCCCAGCAGCGGCACCGCAGCGGCAGGGGTTCATGGCGGCGATCAGTTGAAAGCGCGCCGGATAGGTCACATGCCGGTTGGCCCGCGCGACTACCACTTCGCCGGTTTCCAAGGGTTGGCGCAGCGCGTCGAGGGCTTGGGCGGAGAATTCCGGCAATTCATCGAGAAACAGCACGCCATGATGCGCTAGGGACACTTCACCCGGCTTGGCCCGAATGCCACCACCTGTCAGAGCGGCCATACTGGCCGAGTGGTGCGGGGCCCTGAATGGCCTTGTCCGCGTTAAAGATCCGCGTTCCAGCATGCCAGCCACGGAATGGACCATCGACACTTCCAAGAGTTCTCGCGCGCTTAAAGGTGGCAGGACGCCGGGGAGACGTTGCGCCAGCATGGACTTGCCCGCCCCCGGTGGGCCAACCAACAATAAATTATGCCCGCCAGCTGCGGTGATCTCCAGCGCCCGTTTGGCCTGTTCCTGCCCGCGTACATCCTTCAGGTCGGCCACGGGTGGCGCATCGAGCAGCGCACCGGGCTGGGCCAGTTCCAGTGGCCGCGCCCCGCGAATATGGTTGATAAAGCCCATCAGGCTGGATACCCCGATCACCCGCCCGCCCGACCAAGCGGCCTCGGCGGCAGAGGCGGACGGGCAAACCAAGGTCAAATCCTCCCCATGGGAAGCCATAGCCGCCGGCAAAGCCCCAACAATGGGCTGCCAGTCGCCATCTAACCCTAACTCCCCCAGCACGGCTAAACCATCTAGAGCGTCAGACGGCAGGACACCCATGGCTGTCAAAAGTGCGACCGCAATTGGCGCGTCATAATGAGACCCCTCCTTCGGCAAGTCCGCCGGGGCCAGATTTACCAGCACGCGCTTGGCAGGAACCGACAAGCCAATGGCCGCAAAAGCAGAGCGAACCCGCTCCCGACTCTCAGCCACGGCCTTGTCCGCTAAACCTACAATAGAGAAATAAGGGTTCGCCCCGGCGTCCGTTATTTGGACTTGGACGTCAACTCTGCGCGCTTCGGCCCCATCAAAGGCCCATGTAACCAATCGAGCAACCATCGTTTCGCTTCCGAACTATCCACATTCCAACTAGAAATTAGAACATATAACGAACGGAGAACGAACAAAAGACTATTTCTAACGCTAGATTGTGATTTTCTACCTTTAAAGGCTGTGCACAACTTTCTTACCATAGAGTAATGTCTAGTTCAATTTACGACGGATAGCATCCCACATAAGCGAAACTGCATTGACCCCAGAGAAAGCTTTAAGTGCCAAAGCGCCCGTGGGCGAGGTGACATTGATCTCGGTTAAGCGGCCTGCGATGACGTCAATCCCGACAAACAAAAGGCCGCGCTCTTTCAGGGTTGGACCAATGGCGCGGCAGATAGCCAGATCGGCTTCACTCAGGTCAATTGGGTGGGCGGTTCCGCCCACGGCAAGGTTGGAGCGAATATCATTGCCCTTAGGCACCCGATTGATCGCGCCCACTGGTTCACCATCGACAAGGATGATCCGCTTGTCGCCGTCAAATACCCCCGGCACAAAGGCTTGCACCATGATCGGGTCGCGGCTGGTGGTGAAGAACAGATCGAGCAGCGCGCCTAAATTGCCATCCTCTGGCTTGATCCGAAACACCGCCGCACCCGCATTCCCAAACAATGGCTTGACCACAATGTCCTGATGCTTGGCCTGAAACGCCTTGATGGTGGCGACATCGCGAGACACGAGGGTTGGCGGCATCAAGTCTGGGAAGAGAAGCGGGACGATCTTCTCCGGGCTCGACCGCACCCAGAAGGGGTCATTCACCACCAAGGTTTTGCCCTTTAAGAACTCCAGCATGTGCGCGGCCGTGATATAGCTCATGTCAAACGGTGGGTCCTGACGCATCAGGACGACGTCGACATCCTCAACCAGATCCAAAACGACTTCTGCGCCGAGCGTGACATGGTCGCCTTTGACGCGTCGAACCTTGGCGGGCTTGGCGCGCGCACTGACTTTACCTTCCTGCCAGCTCAATGTGTCGACCTGGTAGACAAAAATCTCATAGCCGCGATTTTGCGCCTCTTCGGCCATGGCAAAGGTCGTATCGCCATCAATATTGACGTGCTCAATCGGGTCCATCTGAATGGCGATACGCAGGGGTTTTGAGGCAGGAAGGTCAGGCACAGGGTGAACTCGCTAATTGAGCTTTTGGCGGAGAGTTTGGGTTCTGTCGCGATCAGCTTGGGTGTAGCCTTGAAGTTGGCTAGCCCGCTGCGCCCATTCAAGGGCAATATGAATTTGTCCGGCGGCTTCTGCAGCTTGGGAAAAATCGTGCGCCACTTGATAATTGTCGGGGGCCAACAGCGCGCGACGAAAAGCGGCACGCATCCAAGCCTCAATTTGGCCAGAGGCCCGCGCCCGTGCCGCCAGATTGGTTTGTAGACGCAC
>JAJTGP010000283.1 GCA_021299265.1 Hyphomonadaceae bacterium
CCCCGAATGCCAACCAAAAACGGCTCAAAGAACATCCATTCTCCATCTTCCATCAACAACCGCGCCAAGATAACCTCCCCAAAAGCTACCTTGAATCAGAATTCAAATGATTTGGGAATCCAGTTTGTCAACAAGCCCTAAAAAGCGCCAATGTAAGCGTCGGCATCACAAAGCGGATGAAATTGATGAAGCACCAAAAGCCGTTTCTGCGTCGGGATCTGAACAGTGTCACTGGGATGGGTCTACCCGACTGGTCTGCAGGGCCGAAGGGCGATTTTGGTGCTATTATCGAGGCTGCCAAAACGGCAGGCTATGCAGGGGTGCAGCATTATTTTCCAGAGCACGTTTTGGCCGCTGGGCTGAACGCAACCGGCATGGGGCGGGTTTTGACGCCCGAAAACGCGGCTTCCATCGCCAAACAGCACCATGAATTAGGCCTAGACGCGACCACCTTACATGTCGGCACCGGCCTTGAGACAGATTTAGAAATGGATCGTTTGGTTGGGGCCGTATTGGAGGCCTCGGCGCAGCATGATTATCCCCTCTATATTGAGACCCACCGCGCGACGATAACCCAAGACATACGTCGGACGGTCGATATGGTTGGGCGCTTTCCAGAGGTCAGGTTCAACGCGGACTTGTCGCACTACTATTGCGGCCATGAGATGACCTATGGGGACATTGAAGCCAAGTTTGACTTCTTGATGCCAATTTTTGAGCGTGTTCGTTTCCTGCACGGCAGGATCGCAGACGCGTGCCATGCCCAAGTTAGCATCGCCCCAGGCGATCAGCGCCCCTTTGTTTTGCATTTTCGCAAGATGTGGCGACGCTGCTTTACCGCCTTCAAAGCGGCTTCTGACCACAAGAATGTTTTGATCTTCGCGATTGAACTTCTGCCCTACAAAGTGCCCTTCGGCGGTCAAACCCATTGGCTCTATTATGCGCATCAAGCACAGAGTGATGGCACAGGTGGCGATGCCTACGACCGCTGGACCCAAGCAGATTTGCTCTGGCAAATTGCTTCAGAAGAATTTGACGCCGCTTAAGCTTAGCGCAGTGCAAGAACGCGACCTTGGCCTAGTCGACCTCCCCTTCACGGCCTTCGCTGGCATCCGCGCAGGCACCGAATCCTCGCAAGCGGGGAAGCGGAAGGAGCCAACCCTCACGCTGCCCGCACCGCGCGGACATCCTTCGCCACCACTTCTTCCCCGCACGCAGCACAAGCGACATAAGGCGTCAGGACATGGCCGCAGGTTTGGTGGCGATGGCGGATTTGGGTTTCAGGTTGGCCGTCAACGGCAGTCCGCCCCCATTCGCCCAGCATCAGCATGACGCCATTGAGGGCTTTGCCCTTGGCACTCAGCACATAATCATAACGGACCGGGCGATCCTGATAGGGGCGCTGGACCAAAATGCCGGCCTGAACCAAATGCGCCAGACGGTCGCGCAAGATCGTGCGCGATATGCCGAGATTAGCTTGAAACGCTTCAAACCGATGGACGCCAAAGAAGCAGTCGCGCACAATCATCAGGGTCCAGCGGTCCCCCAAAATGCTCAAGGCCCGGGCGATCGGACAATCGGCAGACTCAAGCTCGCTCCAGCGCATGTGCAAATTCTCTCTCAGTTGACGTTGCGGAGGCAATTGACGCCGGCCAGCGCCAGCCGTTAAGTGCATTTAGTTTATGGACTGACTATAATCGTCTGACCGAGGAAAACGCAAGCATGACGGAAGAGCGCGCGAAAGTTTGTCTGGTTGTCGGGGCTGGCGATGGGCTTGGCGGGGCCATTGCGCGCGCCTTTGCCGCCCAAGGCATGATCGTGTGCTTGACGCGCCGACCGCGTAACCTCGACAGCCTAGAGGCCTTGGCCCAATCCATCCGCAATCAAGGCGGCCAAGCCCACGCCTTTGGCATTGATGCGCGCGAAGAAGAGTCGATGGTGGCTTTGATCAACAAGATCGAGGCCGAACTTGGCGATCTGGAAGTGGTGGCGTTCAACATCGGGGCAAATGTAAGCTTTTCCATCACCGAGACTACCTCGCGCGTCTATCAAAAGGTCTGGGAGATGGCGGCCTTTGCTGGCTTTGTGGCCGGGCGCGAGGCAGCGCGCGTGATGAGCCCGCGCGGTCGTGGTACCATTATTTTTACCGGCGCTACGGCAAGCTTTCGGGGTCGGGAAGGCTTCTCGGCATTCGCTGGGGCCAAACATGCCTTGCGCGCCTTGGCGCAAAGCATGTCGAGGGAACTTGGGCCAAAGGGTCTGCATGTTGCCCATGTGATCTTAGATGGCATGGTCGAAGGCAGCTTTATCAAAGGTCTACTCCCTGATTATGAGGCGCGCTTGGCAAAGGGCGACATCATCAAAGTCGATGAAGCCGCGAAGAATTGGGTCTGGCTGTGGAGCCAGAATAAATGTGCTTGGACCCATGAATTGGATCTGCGGCCTGGCAGCGAAACCTGGTGAGGAAAAGATGAAACAGCTTGAATTTATTTTCGACTTTGCAAGCCCGAATGCCTATTTGGCCTATCATGCTTTAGGGCCAATTCTGGAAGCAACCGGCGCAGAGCTTGTCATCACGCCTTGCCTGTTGGGTGGCATTTTCAAAGCCACCAGCAACCAAGCCCCGATGGTGGCGTTTGGCGGCATTAAGGGCAAGATGGATTATGAGATGCTGGAGATGCGCCGCTTTATCACGCGGCACAAGCTGACCGCCTTTAAAATGAACCCGCACTTTCCGCTCAATTCCATTCACGCGATCCGTGGTCTAATCGCCGCCCAAGCGGCAGACGTCGGCACGCCTTATATGGAAGCGGTTCTCAAAGGCTTTTGGGAAGATGGCTTGAAAATGGATGATCTGGCCGTGATTGCAGATGTCTTGACCCAAGCAGGCCTAGACGGCCCTGCCCTGATGTCGGCAACCGCAGAACCTGACGTCAAAGCGACCCTCGTCGCCAATACCGAGGGCGCTGTCGCCCGAGGCGTATTTGGCATCCCCAGTTTCTTTGTTGCAGGCGAGCTTTATTTCGGCAAGGACCGCTTGGGCCAAGTGGAAGAGGCATTGTCCGTATGAGTGTTGAGCAAGCCACAACCCGCTTTGACTCTTTGTTGAACCGCATGGCGCTGGAAGACGGCAGCTATCAAGTCAGCGTTGGCCCAGATTGGATGCAAGGCCGCACCCTTTATGGCGGGATTTCGGCCGCCCTCTGCCTGCGTGCAGTGCGTCTTGCGTTTCCAGAGCTGCCACCCCTGCGCTCTGCTTTGATTGCTTTTGCAGGCCCTAGTGCGGGCGACGTGCATATTCGCCCCACTATGTTGCGGCAAGGCAAGTCTGCCGCCTTTGTGACGGCGGATCTGACCAGCGAAGCGGGCTTTGGCGTGCATGCGACTTTCTGTTTCGGGGCCAGTCGGGTTTCGGCCAAGCGGCAAGTGCTGTTGGAGATGCCCAGCCTACCAACGCCCGATGACGTCTTTCGCCCCAAGCCCAAGGATCGGGTATTGCCCCACTTTACCGATCATTTCGACATGCGCGTTGCCAAGGGCGCTTTGCCCATCTCTGGCGCGACAGACGCCGACATTTGCTGGTGGCTGAAAGCCCTTGATAGCCATGAGGATTTCGCCGAAGCCACGCTTTTGGCCTTGGCCGACGCGCCGCCTCCGGCCGCGCTTAGTCTGTTCGACAGCTTCACACCGCTGAGCACCATGACGTGGATGGTCGACTTCCTGTCCGACGACACAACGAGCCCAGATGGCTGGTATGCGGCCAACCTCAAGAGCGAGGCGATTGCGGACGGCTATTCGGCGCAAAATTCTTATCTTTGGGCCTCCGACGGCAAGCCCCTTTTGGCCTGCCGCCAAACCGTTGCTCTGTTTGGCTAAGCTTGTTCAGGAAGCCTGACGTGGCAGGATGACCAGCTCTTCAGGCGGCGTCGGCACCTGATCTTCAAGTCGCTGCTTAGGTGGCTCAATATCGGGCTCCTCGCGGCCTGTGCGCCGACAGGGGCCCGTATAGGCTTCTGAGGTGATAAAGGCTCTGGGCTTTTTCAAGGCATTGACGAGGCGCGTCATCAGGACCGAGCTGGAAAACGGCTTGGCGACAAATTCCGTTACCCCCGCTTCTCGTGCTTCATAAACAAAGGTCATATCGCTGCGATGGGCGAGCAGGATGATGATTGCCGTGCGATTAATTCCCAGCTTGCCCGAGCGGATAAACCGGGTGACTGCCACGGCGTCGAGATTCGGTATGCCGGAATCCAGCAAAATCGCCCCATAGGACGCCGTCCGAGCGGTGTCGATAAAGGCTTTAGAGTCAGATGCTTCAGTAATATTGCTGAATTCATAGTGTAAAAGAATGGACCGAACAGCCGTGCGAATTTGCGGATTGGATTCAGCCAGCAGAATCGAGGTTGCTCGGCTTTGGGGTGATGGGCGCATCGGCACCTTGCCTTTTAGTCGGTGTGGATAGAGCACGCACAAGGATACTACCAATCAGTAACATGAGTAAGTTACAGATTGGCTAATGCACCGACTAAAATTGGCGAAACGGCTGTTTAAGCCGTCAAACTAGGGGGCACCCACTTGTCCTTCATGGTGACAAGCTCTTCGGCCACCGTCGGGTGAACCGCACAAGTGGCGTCAAATTGAGCTTTGGTCAGGCCGTGTTTAACCGCAATGCCCACGGCTTGGATGATCTCCGCCGCATCTGGCCCGACAATGTGACAGCCAATCACGACTTGATCCGATGGCCGCACGATCAGCTTCATCAGCATGCGGGTCTCGTCATTGGGCATGACATAGCGCATGGGCCGGAAGGTGGTTTTATAAATATCAACCGGGCCAAATTTTGCCCGCGCGTCGGCTTCCGACAGGCCGACCGTGCCCGTAGGCGGTTGGGAAAAGACGGCTGTCGCAATCGTATCATGGTCAAAGGCCATGGGTGTGCCGCCAAACACGGTCGCGGCAAAGCACGCCCCTTCCCGGATCGCCACCGGCGTCAAATTCATCCGATTGGTGACATCGCCCACCGCATAGATGGAGGGCACAGAGGTTTGTGAATAATCATCGACCTTGATCGCACCATTGGCCTGACGTGCCACCCCCGCCGCCTCACAGCCCAGACCCTCGCTATAGGGGTCGCGGCCAACGGCCAGCATCAGGGCGTCTGCGTGGATGGTCTGGCCATTAGCCAGATGGGCGGCAAGGCCGGCGTCGGTCTTGTCGACTTGGGTGAGCACCGTATGGGTCACCACCCGAATGCCCTTGCGCTTCAGCTCGCCATGCACATGCAAGCGCACATCGTCATCAAAGCCGCGCAGCACCGTATTACCACGATAAAGAAGCGTCACATCGACGCCCAAGCCCTTCAACAAAAAGGCAAATTCAACGGCGATATAGCCGCCCCCTGCGATCAGGATCGACTTGGGTAGCGCATCCAATAGGAAGATTTCATTCGAGGTGATCGCATGCTCAATCCCCGGCACATCGGTGGGGACAGACGGTTTGCCGCCCGTCGCGATCAGAATGACTTTCGCGGTCAAGGTCTCCCCGGTAGAGAGCTTCAAGCTATTGGGGCCGGTGATCTCGGCGCGCGCTTCAAAGATGGTGACGCCAGAATTACGCAGATTGCGCGCATAAATGCCGCTCAAACGGTCCACCTCTGCGCCCACATTGTCGCGCAGCGTCGGCCAGTCAAACTTCGCGCCTTCAAACGTCCAGCCATAACCTGGGGCAATATCGGCCATCTCATGACCAAATTCTGAGGCATAGATCAAAAGCTTCTTAGGCACGCAGCCGCGGATCACGCAGGTGCCGCCAATGCGATATTCTTCCGCCACCGCCACCTTGGCCCCATAAGCCGCACTCATCCGCGCCGCCCGCACCCCTCCCGAGCCCGCACCAATGACAAACAGGTCAAAATCATAGGCGGTCGCGTCGGTAAGGGCAGGTCAGCTTTCGTTCGAAGTGGTGGCCATGCATGTAGGGCGCGGGGCGGCTGATTGCTAGGTGGAGGGTGTGGTTGGGGTTAGGCCCGGTACCGCCCA
>JAJTGP010000170.1 GCA_021299265.1 Hyphomonadaceae bacterium
CTTCATGTTCGCCATGGTGAAGGCGATTGTACCCCGCTATCGCTATGACCAGCTGATGCGCATTGGTTGGAAAATCTTTCTGCCCACGACCTTGGTCGCCGTGGCAGTGGTAGGCGGCCATGTCGCTTACTTCGGGAGGTAAATCATGAGCATAGCACAAGCTCTCAAAGGCGCTTTGATGCTCGACTTTGCAGGCGCGTTTGGCCTGGCAATGAAGAAATTCTTCGAGCCAAAATTCACCATCAACTACCCGTTTGAAAAGGGCCATATCAGCCCGCGTTTCCGGGGCGAACATGCATTGCGCCGCTATGCCAATGGCGAAGAGCGCTGCATTGCCTGTAAATTATGTGAGGCGATCTGCCCGGCGCAAGCCATTACGATTGAGGCAGAGCCGCGCGATGATGGCTCACGCCGCACCACGCGCTATGACATCGACATGACCAAGTGCATCTATTGCGGCTTCTGCCAAGAAGCCTGCCCGGTGGACGCGATTGTGGAAGGTCCGAATTTCGAATTTGCTACCGAGACGCGGGAAGAATTGTTCTATGACAAGGACAAGCTTCTGGCCAATGGCGACCGGTGGGAACGCGAAATCGCGAAGAATCTAGAGTTGGATGCGGCTTATCGTTAAGCCACAGCCCGGGGAAGTTTAACAAAGCGCGCGCCTGTCCAGCATGAACGGGGCGCAGAGGGGAAGAGAGTAGCGATGATTGCGGTCGCCGCCTTTTACATCTTGAGTGCGATTGCGATTGCCTCGGCCTTTATGGTCGTGGTGGCCCGCAACCCTGTGCACTCCGTCTTGTTTCTGATCCTGACCTTCTTCACGTCAGCGGGCCTGTTCGTGTTGTTGGGGGCAGAATTCCTCGCCATGCTTTTGATCGTCGTTTATGTCGGCGCGGTCGCGGTTCTCTTCCTCTTCGTGGTGATGATGCTCGACATCGACTTTGCCGAGTTGAAGGCAGGCTTTTTCACCTATCTGCCGTTTGGTGGCCTGATCGCTTTGATCTTGTTTGGCCAGTTCGTCATGGTCGGTGGGGCGTGGATTGAAAAGTCTGTCTCGGCAGAAGCCATTGCCGCCCCAACGCCAGCCGCAGCGGCGGTTTCCAACGCCGAAGCCATCGGGCGCATCCTCTACACGGATTACATCTTCTTGTTCCAATCCGCTGGTATCATTCTGTTTATTGCCATGGTCGGGGCGATTGCGCTGACGCTTCGGCACCGCGACGGCATCCGCCGCCAGAATGTCACCGCACAGGTCGGCCGCACCCGCGCGGGCGGCGTTGAAATGACTGACCCGAAGCCGGGCGAAGGAGTGGTACTTTGATCGGCCTATCCCATTATCTCGCGGTTGCTGCCGCACTGTTCACCATTGGCGTGTTCGGCATCTTCGTGAACCGCAAGAATGTCATCGTCATCCTGATGTCGATCGAACTCATTTTGTTGGCGGTGAACATCAATCTGGTCGCCTTCTCGTCCTTCTTGGGCGATCTGGTCGGACAGGTGTTTGCGATGTTCGTGCTGACGGTTGCTGCCGCTGAGGCCGCCGTTGGCCTTGCCATTCTGGTCGTCTATTTCCGAAATCGCGGCAATATCGCGGTTGAAGATCTCAATCTGATGAAGGGCTAACGCGTGTCTGCTGAACCTCACGCCACTACGGGCCTAGCCGAGACGCTCGCGACGATCGTAGTGTTCGCGCCGCTTTTGGGTGCCATCATCTGCGGGCTCTTCAACCGTTTCATTGGCGAGAAAGTGGCGATGTTTGTCGCCACCGCTTTGTTGTTTGTCGCTGCAGCCTGCGCCGGAGCTATCTTTATCGGCCATTGGCAGCACAGCTTGCATTTGCCAGCTGAGCCCATTCGCATCGCGACTTGGATCCATGTTGGCGACCTTAAGAGCACCTGGTCCATTCGTTTGGACGCCATCAGTGCGGTGATGATGATCGTCGTCACGGGCGTCTCGTCCTTGGTGCACCTCTATAGCTGGGGCTATATGGCGGAAGATCCCCATAAGCCGCGCTTTTTTGCCTATTTGTCGCTCTTCACCTTTGCCATGTTGTCGCTGGTTACAGCGGCAGACTTCATGCAGCTTTTCTTCGGCTGGGAAGGCGTGGGCCTCGCCTCATACCTTTTGATCGGCTTTTGGTATCACAAGCGC
This sequence comes from Hyphomonadaceae bacterium, assembly GCA_021299265.1. Taxonomy (GTDB): domain Bacteria; phylum Pseudomonadota; class Alphaproteobacteria; order Caulobacterales; family Aquidulcibacteraceae; genus Aquidulcibacter. The sequence continues at coordinate 2,155 of JAJTGP010000170.1, forward strand.
TCGGCCAATGACGCCCAAATCAAGGCCTTTGTGGTCAATCGGGTCGGCGACTTTGGCTTTGCGTTGGGCATTATGGCTGTGTTCTTTGTGTTTGGCTCGATTGAGTTCAAAGAAGTCTTCGCAATGGTGCCTGAAAAGGTCGGCGTGATGCTGAAGTGGGGCAGCTATCAATTGCCCGCCATCGAGATCATCGCCTTCTTGCTGTTCATCGGCGCGATGGGCAAATCAGCGCAATTCTTCCTGCACACTTGGTTGCCCGACGCGATGGAAGGCCCGACCCCTGTGTCGGCCTTGATCCACGCCGCGACCATGGTGACGGCTGGCGTCGTGCTCGTGTGCTTGTGCTCGCCCATTTATGAGGCCGCACCCAAGACGGCTGGTTTCATCACCATCATTGGCGCGGTGACGGCCTTGTTTGCGGCGACCGTGGGGCTTGCGCAAAACGACATCAAGCGCGTTATCGCTTATTCCACCTGTTCGCAATTGGGCTTCATGTTCTTTGCCGCAGGCATTGGTGCCTATCAGGCCGCCATGTTCCATTTGTTCACCCACGCCTTCTTTAAAGCTTTGTTGTTTTTAGGCGCAGGCAGCGTGATCCATGGCATGCATCACGAGCAAGATATGCGCAAAATGGGTGATGTGGCCAAGCATATGAAGATCACTTTTGTGATCATGATTATCGGCACTTTGGCCATTACTGGCGTTGGTATCCCACATACGCCCTTCGGCTTTGCTGGCTTCTTCTCTAAAGATGCCATTATCGAAACCACCTATGCTGCCGGCATGACGGGCAATACAGCCGCACAAATGGCCTTCTGGATGGCCTTGCTGGCTGCCACCCTGACTAGCTTTTATTCGTGGCGCTTGGCGTTCATGACCTTCCATGGCACGCCCAAGTGGAAAGCCGACGGCGATCATGGCCATCATGACGACCATGGCCATAGCGATGCCGC
>JAJTGP010000016.1 GCA_021299265.1 Hyphomonadaceae bacterium
CGGCGCTTTTTTCGCGGGAGCTTTTTTCGCAGGGGCCTTACGCGCAGGGGCCTTCTTGGCGTTGGCCTTTGTTGCACTGGCCTTGGGACGTTGTTGCGCGGAGGCATCCACGCTGATGGCCAGACCCGCACTGACAAACAGTGTCGCAACGGCACATGCGAGCCACTTTTTGCTCATTTCAATCTCCTTTAGAGCGCCCCACCGCCTGCACTTAGCACCTTATGGCAGAGGGTGTCTGAATAAATCACAACCAAGATCACCAAAATACCTAAACTTCACCTTTCACGCGAACTGACGCGACTTTAGAAAGTCCATCGGTTAGAAGCGCGTGTGGACGCGTCACAACACTCAGATTTGGCTGATTCTAAAGTCAGCGAGAAGGCTTGGTCGGTATCGGACCAAATGCTAACCCCTGCGCAATGGGCCAGTGGCAGCAGTGGAGCCTTAGCAGCGCTTGCATTGGCTTATGCTATTTGGCTGGCAGAGCCGCGTCTGATCTTTGGCTTGTCGTGCGTCGCCTTCTGCGCAATGGCGGCATTTCTTGTTACTTCTTATACCAACCAAGCGCGCCAAGCCGTGGTTATCCCTATTTTGTGGGCCGGGGCCGCTTTGGGCTTGGGCAGCCTCGAAGGCGGCACCAGTGGCGTCGCGTTTGCGGCTGTGGTTTGGCCGCTTTTGGCAGCAGGGGCAGCAGGTGTTGCACTCATCAACGGCATTTCAGCAAGTCTGTGTGTTGCGGCGACACTACTGGTCCTAACGCCCCTCTTGCCTGCCATGCCCAGCTTAACGGGCAGTTCTTGGGTGCTTCTGCTGCCCAAGATTTTGGTATACTGGATCAGCGCCGCTTTGGCCCTTGCCATTTGTACCCGGGCAGGTGGGGTTATCCAAAAAGTCCGACAGGCCTCGCGCGATCAGGCAAAGCAGGCCTTGGATAGCCGGGATGCTGCCCAAGCAGAGACCCGTGTTGCCCAAGCTGAAACCCAAGACCGCGCCAGATTTATGGCCGAGATGAGCCACGAAATTCGTACGCCACTCAATGCGATACTGGGTTTTGCTGATACGATGCGTGAAGGTGTTTTTGGACCACTTCCCAAGGGGTATGAAGATTATCCAGGCCTGATCCATACCAGCGGCAGTCATTTGCTCGACCTCGTGTCGGACTTGCTGGATATCTCAAAAATTGAGGCAGGCCGATATGAAGTTCGGCTTGAGGATATTCGTCTCGACCAGTTTTTGTTTGAAGCGACGGCCTTGTCCAGTGGGGCGGCGCGCTCTGCTGGCGTGCAAGTCCGCCATGAGGTTGGCCTTCCTATGACTGTGCGTGGGGATGCCCGCGCCATGCGCCAGATTGCGTTCAACCTTTTATCCAATGCTATCAAGTTCACACCAAAGGACGGTACGGTCACCCTGCGCATCCGTCCCGACCCGTCACGCGATCAGGCCATTTTAGAAATCGCCGACGATGGGGCTGGCATCAGTCCTGCGGACCTTGCCCGAATTGGGCAGCCTTGGGCGCAAGCCGACAACCAGAGCCGCGCCAATAGTCGTGTGGTGCGCAGTTCCGGTTTGGGCCTAGCGGTCGTCAAACGCCTAACCGAATTACAGGGTGGACGTTTCTGGTTGGAAAGTACTTTGGGACAAGGGACCACGGCTAAGGTGAGTTTGCCGTTTGCCAATCTTGTTCAACCAACAGCTTAAAATTCCGCGGCGAAGGTAAAGGCTGCAACCAAATCGCCAACTTCGACCAAAAGACGGGTCACCGTGCCAGAGCGGCTAGTGATCTCGATCTCAAATGTGTCGCGTGGGTCAGCATTCAGTACCGCCCGCGTCGTCGCGTCCGAGAAAACAAATAAAGTTCCCGCTCTTGGCTTAGACTCGACACGTGCACGAGTTGCCGCTGGCCGTCGTGAGGCGGCGACATGAATAGTCGTGCCATTGCGTAAGGGCGGGGCCAGAGTCCGACTAGGTTGAGGTGGGCCGAGCTTGGATAAATCGCGCAAGAATAGCCGTGCACCAGAAGCATTGAGATCGGGCGTTTCGACCGCGAAGCTTAAGCCCGTTCCGCTGGCAATCAGGCCAACACGTGTGGCGCTGCCGGTGTCTTGCACGGCGCGCCAAATGTCCTTGCCACCCCGATCAACCTTCCAACTACGCGCAAGACCCGGATAATTCCCAGTCAGTTGCGCGCGCCAGCCCTTGTGCGCTGCGATGATGCGTTGGGCTTCGCTCTGAACAGCTGGATCGCGACACGGCTTTGCCGCAGCGGCTGTTTTGGCCTGATCGGCAATCAGATCCAGCCGCTGTGTACTGGACCCAGATCGCAAGGCCGCGCCCCGCGCTTGAGCAGTAAAGCCGGCTAAGGCGCGACGAGGGCCACTTTCTAACAATTTGCAACGCTCGTCGATCGCGCGCATCGCCATCCGCTCGGCATAGCTGCGTTCCAGTCCATTGACTTGGGCATGGCTCGCGACCGGCATCAAAAGGGCCAGAAAAAAAATGGCTCGATAAAATGAGATCATACGCGTTATGTACAGCGCGCTCCCTTTCACTTCGATTAAGCCAGGTGCAAACAAAACCATGAGCAACAGTGATCTCCGCAGCGATATCTGGGTGCAGGCCTTGTTGCGCACGGCGCAAAGTCATGGCGCTTCGGGCTTTGTCGTGCGCCGGGGGGACGAGACGGCAGGTGCAGTATTGGTGAAAGTGGCGAGCCTCGACGGCACCGCGCGACTACTTATCCCGGCGAGAGATGGAGCAGGGGAGCGCGTCTATCTTGATTTAACGGGTAAAACGGCCGGACCAGATGAGCCCTCCATTGATGCTTATCTGTCTAAGCGGGCTGCACAAGACCAAGATGTTTGGATTGTTGAGATTGAAGACAAGTTAGGCCGAAGTTTTCTGACGGAGCGTGTGGACTGATTATTAACCCAAGTGCGCTAGGGTCCCCATCTCGACTGGAGACGTTCGCATGCTTTTTCTGTTCAATGACCGCGTTCTGATGTTAACTGGCAATGCCGACGTGGTGATCAACGCAGGCATCCCGGCAGCCGCGGTTGCCCGATACACGCTGAACGATTCTATTCTGGCTGTTCAGACCGCAATTATGGATATGCCGAACTTGGCAACAGAAGCCCCGCAAAAGGCTGCTGCTCTGGCTTGGTTGATTGCCAGCCGCAGCGACGCCAATGCAATTCTGTTCATCGCGCCGCCTAAATGCCGGCGTCCCCAAGAAGTCGGCTTTCGTTTGGCGACCGTCTCTTTGACGACACTGGGTAGCCTGAAAGCCCAACAAGATGCAGGACGCTTGACTTCGGGCATCATCAACACCTCTGTCTGGCAATCTGCCGCCGCGTGAGACGAGGGGCGCGAGCTCGCATTGCTCTAAGGCCTTTAATTGTGGCGACGCCTCAGCTAGATGAGGGGTTCAAAGGCTTGAGCATTCAAGTCGTTTCCCAATTTGCCCATTCGTCTTAGTCAGGCCCTAATCATGTCAGCCGAACTCGCGCGTGAAGTTAAGCGCCGTCGCACCTTTGCCATCATTTCACACCCTGACGCCGGCAAGACCACGCTTACTGAAAATCTCTTGCTGATGGGCGGTGCTATTCGCGCGGCAGGGGCCGTACGCGCACGTGGCGAACAGCGCCGGACGCGTTCAGACTGGATGAAGATTGAGCGCGAACGCGGCATTTCGGTTTCTGCGTCGGTTATGACGTTTGAGCATGATGATTGCATCATCAACCTTTTGGATACCCCGGGCCACGAAGACTTTTCTGAGGATACATACCGCACGCTGACGGCTGCCGATTCTGCCGTCATGGTGTTAGATGCGGCAAAGGGGATCGAGCCACAGACTTTGAAATTGTTCGAAGTTTGTCGTCTGCGCGATATCCCCATTCTGACCTTCATCAATAAGATGGACCGCGAAGCCCAAGATCCGATGGAGTTGTTGGATGAAGTAGCTTCAAAGCTGGCGCTTGACCCAGCACCCATCTTCTGGCCGCAGGGGTCCGGCAATCGCTTCAGGGGCATGGTAGACTTGCGCAACGACCGCTTCACCGTGTTCCGTCGGCCTCAAGTTGGCGACACCGGACCTTTGATGCATGATGAGATCGACTTGTCATCTAATGCGATCGCCGAAGTCTTGAGCCAAGCAGAGATGGACGAATTGCGTGGGTCGGCTGAGCTCGTCCAAGGCGGTTATCCGGCTTTTGACCTTGAATCCTACCGTGAAGGCCATATGACGCCGGTCTTTTTTGGCTCGGCGCTTCGTCAGTTCGGCGTGCGAGAATTGCTGGATGGTCTGCGCGACTATGCGCCATCGCCTCGCGATCAAAAGGCTCTCGACAAAGGCGTCGAGACCCAGGTTCAAGCGGACCGAGACGAAGTCACGGGGTTTGTCTTTAAGATCCAAGCCAATATGGACCCTGCCCACCGCGACCGCGTTGCGATGGTGCGATTAGCTTCGGGTAAGTTCCAGCGCGGCATGCGCCTCAAGACGGGGTCGGGCAAGCAAATAGGCGTGCATGCGCCTCTCATGTTTGTTGGCCAAGACCGCGAGATCACAGATGAGGCTTGGGCTGGCGACGTGATTGGCGTGCCAAACCATGGCGTGTTGCGTGTCGGCGATAGTCTGTCTGAAACCGGTCAAGTGAAGTTTGCGGGCATTCCAAACTTTGCACCAGAAATCTTGCGCCGCGCTTCGGTCAAAGACCCCTTGAAGGCCAAGCATCTGAAAAAGGCGCTTGAATCCTTGGCGGAAGAAGGTGTGACTCAGCTGTTCCGGCCCCATTTTGGCTCGGACTTGATTGTCGGGGCCGTCGGGCCGTTGCAGTTTGATGTGTTGGTAGAGCGCTTAGCCGCCGAATATGGGCTGCAAGTTGTGTTCGAGACTTGTGCGTTCAATGGCGTGCGCTGGATTGCGGCCGATAGTGCAGCAGATCTTGAGCAATTCGCCGATCGCAATCGCGCTGGCATGGGCACCGATCTAGATGGTGCAGAAGTGTTCTTGGCCAAGAATGCCTGGGAGATCGGCTATGTCGCTGAGAAATTCCCGAAAATTCGTTTCACCAATGTGCGTGAGCGGATGATCTAAGCCGCTTGGGCTGAGACATTGGCCCGCAAACGCAAGAAGCGCAGCGCACGCTGGGCAGCTTCTGGCGGCACTTCATTATACATGTTGCCGAGAATTTGGGCCTGCCCCATGCCGTCATTGCCCAGCACCAGAACCGCGATTGTGACAAACAAAGCGCGTTCAAAGTTTGCCGCACGGCAAACCATGGCCATGGTGTCGATGTCTTTTTTCTCAAACAATAGCGCGGTCTGGAAGTAGTCGAGACCCGTGAAGTCCCCAAAAGCAATCATGAATTTCGTGGATTCATGGTTGCGCCACAAGGTCGGCAAATGGGCGCGCTTGAGCGCATTGGATGCCTTTTGCTTGGTGAACTCCTTTTGGACCGCTTCAAAGTCCGCCGGCAACGTGCCGTTCACAACAGCGACCCGTGTCTGGGCGCGACGCATGGCGCGCTCGACTTCTTCTTCAGTGAATTCCGAATTGCGCTCGAGAATTTCCCGCCGCATCGGCCCTTCCACAATTGTATACAAGCGGTTCAAATGCTCTGGCGAGATAACTTTGCGCTGCGCAATTGGGCGATGCAGTTCAGGGTTGCTGGCTGCCCGATCAACAATCTTGTCGAAGGTTTCATCCGAAACCTTCGCAGTTTGGTTGCTGACCAGCGAGGCAACAACCAAATCATTACCGTGCGAGACCAAGGCATCTGACAATTCCTCACCCACGTCAGGACGTTGCGTCACAACCATTTGGTGCGCATGACCCCGGGTTTCCACTACACGGATCAGATCATCTTGGGTCAGCGAGGTAGATCGGCGCAGAATTGGGCCAGCGATGCCGATTTCTTCGTCATTCGCCATCATGACAGCAAGTGTCCGTGGTGCTTCACCGCCGGAGAAACGCTGGGCGAGTTCTTTGCGAACTTCGATGTCGAGTTCGTAGGCGACTTTAGAAATCAAATCACCAAATAGTTTTGTTTCTACGGGGCTTTGATTGTCCTGGGAGTCGAAGAATAAATCTGTAACTTCATTAAGCAGCACGCGACGCTTTTCGCTGGAGCTCTCGCTCGCAACCTCTAGTAGCTTAGCGTATCTTTTGCCAACTTGCATCTCAATTTCCCATTTCTACACCTGTCCTACAGGATAAGCGTAAACATTTGGTGGTCAGAATTCATCAAAATGAGGGTTGTTACCCACCAGGACCACCGCTGAGACGGGGCTCCCGATCAATGTAGGAGGGATTTCGGGCGCGTGCGCGAGCAGCCTCTGCCAGTGTACTTTGACTCGATCGCGTGGTTTGTTCGGCGCGAGGGGTGCCTCGGGCACCTTTGGACTTGCTAGCAGGCTTTTGTTCAGCAGGCGCAGCCTCGCCTTGATCAGAAGACGGGTTAGGCTCTGCCGCGTCATAGCTTGGGCGGGGTCGCGTGGATTTGGGCTGTGGTGCTTCCGGCACGGGCACGGTTCCTGCAAGAGGGTCTGCGCGCACTTGCCCATTGGCAGCAGCCCGCTGGCGCTCTTCCTCCACCGCTTCCCACTCCCGCTGCACAGCATAGGCAGCCTGACCAGTGGCGCGGGCTGAATTGATTTGAGCACGCCGCATAGCCGCCGCATCTACCATGCCGTCAGAACCTCTGAACTTAGACAAATCAGAGGCTTGTGGTGGCGCTGATAGGGGCTGCATGGGCTGTGACGCAGGTACGGGCGGCGGACTATAGCTCATTTGGGGCGCGCTTGGAGTTGCTGCCGGAGCGGGCCGCGGAGCCTCAAAATTAGATTGAGGGGCAGGCGCAAAGGTCACTTCTTCGCGCCGCGAGCGCGGGGTTCCGCGTGCCCCTGCACGAGGCGCGCTGATTTCAGCCGGTCCAGCAGAGTGGGGTATAAACTCTACCCGGCCCGCAGATGGGGCAGGTGCTGGTGCAGGCGAGATCATGGCTGGTTGGGCAATCGGTGCACCCTGATTATGGGCTGGTGCCGGCTGTGGCATACGCGAACGCGGATCCAACCAAGGGGCAGTACGGACTTCGTAATTTGCAGGGCCATCTGAATAACGGCCGGCGGGCGTCAATACACCCGAACGGCGTGGCAGACCTGATTCGACGCCCGATTGCCTTACGGGGGTCAAGGATTGCGATAACGCACACATGCGAGGTGGCGGCGCCATGTCCTTCTTGCGACGGTTGCTTGTTTCAACGGTCGGAGCCGTGCCACCAAAGGACCAGGACGCGCACATTCTATCGCTTGTACAAGCAGTTGCGCATGTATCAGCAGTGGCTGCCGGAAACTTTGAATAGGCAGCATTCTGGGCGAAACTGGGACCGGCTAGGGCAAAGGCCAGCCAGAAGGCGAAATCACGCGCGCGCATACATTCTCTCCTAATATGGGAAGTATCGGTGCCGTGCGCCGGTTAAGGTAGAATTAAATTTGATTTCAAATCGCAGATTTAGGCGTTTGCAGACAGGGATTCTTTAAGTTCGAGCAGAGCTAGCCATTCATCTTCATTGGATTGCAAGTGCGCTCTTGCTTGGACCGCCTGTGTTGACGTCTTTTCGAACCGGGCTGGATCGCGGCTGTAAAGATTGGGATCATTTAAGGTCTCTTCCAATTGAGCGATTTGAGCTTCTAACTTCGGGATCAAACCCTCTAGCTCGCTCAAGCGCCGCTCGTCTTTGTACGAGAGTTTTTTGGCGGCTGCCTTGGCCACAGGTTCTGCGACGGCAGCTGCGCTTGGCTTAGGCTTGGATGCCTGCTGATGACCCAGAATAGGGATGCCCTGCCGCACAAGATCGGTCCAGCCGCCCGGCGTTTCAATCCAGGTACCGTCGCCACGAGGTGCTAGCGTGGCAGTCACCACGCCGTCGAGGAAGGCGCGGTCATGGCTGACCAATAGGACCGTGCCGTCATAATCGGCCAGCATGTCTTCGAGGACGTCCAAGGTTTCCATGTCGAGATCGTTGGTTGGTTCGTCGAGCACCAGAACGTTGGAAGGCTTGGCCAATGCGAGGGCCAAAAGCACGCGGTTGCGCTCCCCCCCGCTGAAGGAGCCGACTGGTTGGCGCAAATGGCGGCTGTCGAACAAGAAGTCCTTTGCATAGGCTGCGACATGCTTGGGACGTTCACGTACCATAATCTGGTCCCCGCCAGCTGGGGCAAACGTGTCCCACAAGGTTGCTTTGGGGTCGAGGGCAGTCCGTGATTGGTCGAGATAGGCGATGGTCAGATTTTTGCCCATCCGGGTTGTGCCGGCATCGGGCTCTAGGCTGCCGACCAACATTTTAATCAAGGTCGACTTGCCCACTCCATTTGGCCCGACAATCCCCAGCCGATCGCCACGTACGACCCGCAGATCGAGGTTCTTGATAATGTCGCCGCGGCCGTCAAAACCTTTAGAGACGGACTTGGCTTCAAACACCAGTTTACCAGACGTGTTGCCAGTGTCAGCCTGAAGGGCAGCGGTATCCTTGCGGACCAAGGCTGCTTGGCCTTTGCGGGTCTCGCGCATGTCCATCAAACGGCGCAAGCGGCCTTCATTGCGGGTTCGCCTTGCTGTCACCCCGCGTGCCAGCCAGCGGGCTTCGTCTTCCAAGGTTTTATCAAGTTTTTCTAGGGCCTTGCGGTCTTGTTCCTCAATGCTCGCTGCCCAGGGCTCAAACTTCGAGAAGGGCGCATCTAAGCGCCTTACCACGCCATTACGTAGCCAAAGGCAGGAGGTTGAAATGGCTGACAGAAAAGCTCGGTCGTGGCTGACGACCAATACCGCGCCTGAAAACTGCTTTAGCCGGCGCTCAAGGTCCTCAATGGCAGCGATGTCGAGGTGGTTGGTCGGCTCATCCAGCATCAAGAGGTCTGGGTCGGCAGCCAAGGCGCGGGCCAGCGAGGCGCGGCGCGCTTCTCCACCGGACATGCCAGTCACTGCGCGGTCGGGGGAGAGGCCAAAACTATGCAGTTCTGCCGCCGCGGCAGCGAGACGCGCAGACTCATCGCGATCATTCGGCACGTCTTGGGCGGCCCATTCTAGCAAGCTTGTTGCACCGCTAAAGTCGGGCTCTTGGGTCTGGGTTGCTGCATGGGTGCCGTTTGAAACCACCCGTTCGCCCGAGTCATATTCCAACTGGCCTGCCAGTACCGACATCAGGGTCGACTTGCCAGCACCATTGGCTCCAACCAATGCCGCCCGCTCGCCGCGGCGCAACGTCAAATCCACTCCCGAGAATACAGGCGCACCACCGCGCTTCAGCGCAATATCTTTGAGTTGGATGACAATTTCTCGGCTCATGCGTGGCAAGTGTCTGCGATGTGGACGAAGGTCAAGGTCGCCAAGCAGATAGGGGTACAATCAGACTGCGAAAGTGCGGGGATCGCTCTTGTGCGAGATCACGATTTCGTGTTGCCTAACACGAAGTACATCGTCAGCCAGAAAGCAATTGCCTTGTCTCTGCGTCATTCAATCCTATCCGCCTCAGCCGTGGCTTTGGTTCTATCTGTCACCTTGGTAGCGGGGTGCGAGACAACCTCTGCCGCACAAAATGCTAAGCCAGCAAGCACAGAGCCCGCTGCCAAGCCAAAAGCTACTCCAAAGCCTCTGGCTAAGGGCATGGACAGCAATGCGGCGCTTGATCCGTTTCCATCCACCTACAAGCCTCTACCGGGTGTGGCGACCGCGATTGTTGGGGCCACGATCCTGACCGCTGCGGGCGAAGAAATTGAGAATGGTACGATTGTTTTCGCCGACGGCAAGATTGTCGCGGTGGGCAAGGATGTTGCGATCCCAGACGGAGCCAAGCGCGTGGAAGGGCGCGGCAAGTTCGTCACCCCGGGCATAATCGATATTCACTCCCACTTGGGCGTCTATCCCAGCCCCGGCGTGCAAGCCAATTCGGACGGCAATGAAGCCACCGACCCCAATACAGCCGAAGTCTGGGCTGAGCATTCGATCTGGCCACAAGATCCGGGTTTCAATCGGGCGCGTGAAGGCGGTATCACCAGTTTGATGATCTTGCCTGGTTCGGCCAATTTGTTTGGCGGTCGTTCGGTGACACTGAAGAATGTGCCCTCGATCACAGAGCAAGGCATGAAGTTTCCTGGCGCGCCTTACGGCCTTAAAATGGCCTGCGGTGAAAATCCCAAGCGCGTTTATGGCTCGCGCTCCCGCTCCCCATCGACCCGGATGGGCAATATTGCGGTTGCCCGCCGGGCATGGATTGATGCGGCAGACTATAATCGCAAATGGAACGACTATCGCGCTAAAGTGGCCGCAGGGGAATCTGCTGGTGATCCGCCCAAGCGCGACTTGAAGTTAGAGACGCTGTCAGGCGTACTCAATGGCGATATCTTGGTCCAAAACCATTGCTATCGCGCCGATGAAATGGCGTTGATGATGGATATGGCCAAGGAATTTGGCTATAAAATCACCACTTTCCACCATTCATCTGAGGCCTATAAACTCGCCCCTGTGTTGAAAGAGGCCGATATTTGCTCGGCAACTTGGGCTGACTGGCAGGGCTTTAAGATGGAATCGCTGGATGGGATCGCTGAGAATGCGGGCATTCTGCAAGCCCATGGCGCTTGCACCATTATCCATTCCGATGATGCCACCATGATCCAGCATCTCAATCAAGAAGCTGCATTGGCCATGGGGGTAGCCGCCCGCGCTGGGATCCCAGTCTCGCGCTTGGAAGCGATTAAATGGATTACCGCCAACCCCGCCCGCGCTATGGGCATCGGTGCCAAGACTGGCTCGCTGGAAGTTGGTAAGATGGCAGACATTGTCCTGTGGGACCGTGATCCCTTCTCGACCTACGCCCTTGCCCAAACCGTCTATGTTGACGGCGGCATTGCTTACGACCGTAACGACCCGGCCACCCACGCCCGGTCAGACTTTGACCTTGGTCGCCCCAGCTTGGAGCAAAAATAATGAAACCCTTTGCTCTGGCACTCGCACTGGCCGTATCATCCCCCGCACTCGCCGCCGCTGAGCCTATCGCCATTATCAATGCGAAGATTGAGACCGTTGGCCCTGCTGGCACGTTGGCATCGGCGACGCTTGTCATGGACAATGGTAAGATTGTTGCGGTTGGCCCCTCTGTTGTCATTCCCAAAGGTGCCAAAATCATTGACGCCAAAGGGGCGATCGTGACACCCGGTCTCGTCGCAGCCACCACCAGCCTTGGCATTTCCGAGATCGAGCAAGTGCCGTCCACGCGTGATGATGGGGCAGGCGGGCAGATTGGGGCTGCCTTCAATCCTGCCGCTGGCGTCAACCCTGATGCGCCGACTATTGCGCTCGCCCGCCTGAATGGCCTAACGCGCGCCTTTTTAACTCCAGTCGCGGGCCGCTCTGGCAATGGTGCCCATGCCCATGATGATAGCGCTTTTGATACCGCTGGCGGGCATGAGCAAGATGACCCAACCTTGTTCGCAGGCCAAAGCATTGGCATCAATCTGTCGGCCAATACGCCGGACCTGATCTTCAAAACCAATGCTGGGATGGTTCTGGAATTTGGCGAGTCGGCAGCAGCTGCGGCTGGTGGGTCGCGCGGGGCGTCTTTGATCATTCTCAAGCGCGTCTTGGCCGATGTACGCCACTTTGCCGCCAATCGTGCTTTGTATGACAAGGGTGAAGGGCGTGACTTGATGGTCAGCCGCCTTGATCTGGAAGCCTTGGTGCCGGTGGTACAGGGCAAGACCCCTTTATTGGTCCGGGTGTCGAGCGCGAATGATATTCGCCAAGTCCTGAAGCTAGCGAAGGAAGAAAACCTGACCATCGTCTTAGAAGGGGCGGAAGAAGGCTGGCGCGTTGCTTCTGACCTAGCTGCGGCAAAGGTGCCCGTCATTATCGACACCCAAGCCGCCTTGCCCGCAAGTTTTGAAACGCTGGCGACGCATTTGCGTAATGCGCAAATTCTCTATCAAGCAGGCGTTCAGGTCTCGATCATGGGCAGCCGCGATTACAATAATTTGCGGCAAAGCCGCATGAATGCCGGCACGGCGGTGGCCCATGGCTTGCCCTATCAAGCAGCACTGGCTGCCATCACTTTGAACCCCGCCAAGATTTGGGGTGCGGATAAAGAGATTGGCTCGATTGAAGCGGGCAAAGCCGCCGATGTGGTCATCTGGTCGGGCGATCCATTGGAGGGCCAAAGCTATGCCACCGCGGTCTTTATCGCCGGCCAAGCCCAACCCATGACCAGCCGCTCCACCGAACTCGCCGCCCGCTATAAGCCGAGTGCTGACGGGATCGCGCGGCCTGCTTATCGGAACTAGAGTTCGATCAGGCGACCTGTGTTAACGCACGGGTCGTGATCCAATTCGGCTGCTTCCCGCTGCCGCTGGCGCGGGGTTTGATTTGGTAGGGCCAGATTTGCCGCGTGCCATTTTGGCGGCTTTGGGTTCTTCGTCGAACAATTCGGCCAGCTTATCGACAATCGCGCCACCCAATTGTTCGGCATCCACAATCGTCACGGCGCGGCGATAATAGCGCGTCACGTCATGGCCGATACCGATGGCGATCAGCTCCACCGGGCTATAATCCTGGATTTTGGCGATGGTGTCGCGCAAATGGCGTTCGAGATAGGCACCCGAATTGACCGACAAGGTACTATCATCCACTGGCGCGCCATCTGAGATCACCATCAGAATCCGGCGCTGTTCGGGCCGCGCGAGCAGGCGATCATGCGCCCATTCCAAGGCTTCCCCGTCGATGTTTTCTTTCAGCAGGCCTTCGCGCATCATCAGACCCAAATTGCGACGAGCGCGCCGCCACGGGGCGTCGGCACTTTTGTAGATGATGTGGCGCAAATCATTCAGACGACCGGGATTTGCAGGCTTGCCCGCCTTCATCCAGCTATCGCGCGACTGGCCACCCTTCCACGCCTTGGTGGTAAAGCCCAGAATCTCGGTTTTTACGCCGCACCGCTCCAGCGTGCGGGCCAGAATATCGGCACAAATGGCGGCAATCATAATAGGTCTGCCGCGCATGGAGCCTGAGTTGTCCAGCAGAAGCGTCACTACGGTGTCGCGGAAATTGGTGTCGTCTTCCATCTTGAAGGTGAGGGGGGCCAAAGGCTCGGTCACCACGCGCGACAGGCGGGCTACGTCCAGCACGCCTTCTTCCAGATCAAACTGCCAGCTGCGGTTCTGTTGCGCCATCAGGCGGCGTTGAAGGCGGTTGGCGAGCCGCCCGACAACGCCTTGCAATTGGGTGAGTTGGGCGTCGAGATAGCTGCGCAGACGGGCTAATTCTTCCCCGTCACAGAGTTCTTCGGCACCCACGGTCTCATCAAAGCTTTTGGTATAGATTTTATAGGCAAAGCCATCGCCATCGCCGGGCTTAAAGTTTGGCCGGACAGGCGTAGTTCCTTCATCGACTTCGCTATCGTCATCATCGGGCTGATCGCTATCATCGGCCTCGACGCGCACTTGCACATCTTCTTGCTCGCTGCCTTGCGACTCGCCGCGCTGGGTATCTTCTTGCTGCTCGCCGCCTTCTTCCTGCTGATCCTCATTCTGATTGGGATCAGGCGGTGGCTGGTCCGCGCCATCGGGCTCTTCGCCATCCTCATCGGAAGGATCAGGCTCTGCCCCCAATTCATCGCCCAGATCGAGGTCGCGGATCAGGTCACGCGTGACTTCGGCAAAGGCCTTTTGGTCCGACAAGCGCTCGATCAGGCGATCAATTGTCTCGCCCGCCTTGGCTTGCACTTCATCGCGCCACAGATCGGCAATGCCGCGGCCGGATTCAGGCGGGGCAAGCCCCGTCAAGCGTTCGCGCAGCAACAGGCCCAAGGCATCGGCCAAGGGGGCTGTCTGCCGGTCCATCATGCGGGCATAGCCCTTTTTCTCGCACGTCTCGACCAAAGCCGCTGTAAGGTTTTGCGCAACGCCCGGCATAGCCAAAGCGCCAATCGCCTCAATGCGGGCTTTTTCGGCGACTTCATACAGCGCTCGCGCACGTGGGCCTTCGGGCATAGCGGCAGTGTGGGCGGCCAAATCATGGTGGGCGAGGCGCAGCGCCGCTGCATCGGCATGGCCGCGCAGACGCGAAACTTCTTGTTCACCCAAGGCGCGCGCCGGATGGGGCAAGCCAATGCGATTGCCAGATACGCTCGGCCCATCGGCAGAGAAGCTCACCTCCACCTCCTCCGTACGCGATAAGGCGCGTGCCGTATGGGTGATCACACGTTTGAAAACGTCTTGAGGGGTTTCTTTGCTCGCCATCGTAAGACTGACATAAGCCGGAGCCTTATGCCTGTCACGCCTCTATGTGCGTTGATTTCAGTGGATGAGTGAACATGGCCAGCATGTGTTGCGGTCCATTTCCTACGCAAAACAAAAAGGGCCACCCATGGGGTAGCCCTTCGTGTATTCATGCGGAGAAGAAGGGCGCTTAAGCTGCCTTCTTCGCGGCCTCGCCGCCAAAGCGGCCATAGAAGGTTTCGCCGTTTTTCGCCATGTCTTTCAAGAGCTTGTTTGGCTTAAAGCGGGGGCCATATTTCTTGGCCAAGCGCTCGGCTTCGGCAACGAAATTGGCGATGCCAATGCCGTCCATGAAGCTGACGGTGCCGCCCGTGTAAGGGGCGAAGCCCCAGCCAAGGATGGAGCCGATGTCGGCGTCGCGCGGGTCGGTGATGACGCCTTCTTCAAAGCAACGCGCGGTTTCCAAGGCCTGACGATAGAGAAGGCGGTTCTTATATTCCTTCACCATGGCAGGATCGGCTTCATGCACTTTGGTCGCCACAACCGAGGTCAGGCCCGGCCAAATCGCTTTGGTGCCGTCTTCCTTATAGTCGTAGAAGCCCTTTTTATTCTTGCGGCCAAAGCGGCCAAGGCCTTCGACCATTTCTTCGATGATCAATTGGCTGGGCGTCGCCACCCATTTATTGCCAAGGTCTTTTTTGGTTTGCTGGCCAACCTTATAAGCGAGGTCGAGGGCGACTTCGTCAGCCATCGACAAGGGCGGCACGGGCATACCGGTCATGCGGCCAACGTTTTCAATAATGGCTGGCTTAATGCCTTCGGCCAACATTTCCTGGCCTTCCTGCACATAGGTGCCAAAGCAACGGCTGGTGTAGAAGCCGCGGCTATCATTGACCACGATGGGGGTCTTCTTGATCTTCAAGACGTAATCGACGGCCTTAGCCAAGGTTTCTTGGGTGGTCTTTTTACCCATGATGATTTCAACCAGGCCCATTTTGTCGACGGGGCTGAAGAAGTGGACACCGATGAAATTCTTGGGCCGCTTGGAAGCGGTGGCGAGGCCCGTGATCGGCAGGGTTGAGGTGTTTGAGCCAAAGACCGCATTGGGGCCCAACATGGCTTCTGCCTTTTGGGTCACATCGGCCTTGATTTCGCGGTTTTCGAACACGGCTTCGATCACGAGGTCCGACTTCTTGACGTGGGCATAGTCGGTGGTTGGCGTGATGAGGGCCAAAACGGCATCGGCCTTCTCTTGGGTCATTTTGCCGCGAGAGACCGCCTTGTCGAGCAGCTTCTTGGAGTAATCCTTACCCTTTTCAGCCGCTTCTTGGCTTTGGTCGATCAGCACGGTTTCAATGCCGGCCATCGCCTGCACATAGGCCACGCCTGCACCCATCATGCCGGCACCCAGAACCGAGACCTTCTTGATCTCATATTTGTCAAAGCCTTGTGGACGGTTTGCCCCCTTTGCAAGCGCTTGGGTCGACAAGAAGAGCGAGCGCACCATGGCTTTCGCAGAAGGGCTGGCCATATTTTTCAAGAAGTAGCGGGTCTCGATCCGCAGTGCCGCATCCATTGGCACTTGAATGCCTTCAAATACGGCGCTCATGATTGCCTTTTGGGCTGGATAATTGCTGTAGGTGGTTTTTGACAGCATCGCATTGCCGCCGACAAAGGCCATGCCACCACCGGGAGAGTAGGGGCCGTCCTTCACGCGATAGCCTTTAACGTCCCAAGGCGCGACGGCGGTCGGATTGGCCAGCACCCAAGCCTTGGCTGCAGCGACGGTTTCACCTGCTGGCACCACGGCGCCCACAACGCCCTTTTTCAAGGCCTCTTGCGGGTTCATGCTCGCACCCTGCAACAGATGCGGCATGGCATTCATCACGCCGATCAGGCGCGGCAGACGCTGGGTCCCACCAGCACCGGGCAGAAGGCCGACTTTGGCTTCTGGCAGGCCGAATTGGATCTTTGGATTGTCGGCCGCCACACGGTAATGACAGGCCAAAGCGATTTCGAGACCGCCACCGAGTGCCAAGCCTTCCAGCGCACAAGCCACAGGCTTGCCGCAGGTTTCCAGCGCGCGCAGCGAACGGTTGAGGCTGAAGCCTTGTTCGAACGACTTCTTCAGTTTTTCATCTTCCGACAGCTTCTTGTCAGCATCCATGCTGCCGCCGCCGATTTCGCCAAGGTCAGCGCCGGCGCAGAAGCCATTGTCTTTGCCAGAGTAAAGGACGGCCCCTTTGATCGCGGCGTTGCCTTTAATCTCAGTGACCAATTCGCCCATTTCCTTCATCACGCCACCGGTGATGGTGTTCATGGTCTTGCCGGGAACATCAAATGCGATGTGCAACACGCCATCAGCATCGAGGTTGGTTTTGAAATTTTCCATAAGACTATCTCCAAAATTCAGGGTCTTGGCCTCGCCACAAGAATAGGCGATGGGCCAGCAAGCGGGCCGCTGGGCTGCCCGCGTCACAGGTCAGGTGGGCTTACACCCGCTGGATGATGGTGGCAGTGCCCATGCCTGCACCGACGCACAGGGTGATGAGGGCTGTTTCCTTGCCGGTACGCTCTAGCTCATCGAGCACGGTGCCAAGGATCATGCCGCCGGTGGCACCCAAGGGGTGACCCATGGCGATGGCCCCGCCGCACACATTGATCTTGTCATGTGGGATTTTGAGGGCCTGCATGAAGCGCAAAACAACCGAAGCAAAGGCCTCATTGAGTTCATAGAGATCAATGTCTTCTGGCTTCATACCAGCTTTAGCCAGTACCTTACGGGCAACAAATTCTGGTCCAGTCAACATGATCGAAGGCTCTGAGCCGATAGAGGCCATGGCGACGATCTTGGCGCGTGGCTTCATGCCAGTGGCCTTGGCCATCTTCTTATTGCCGATCAGAACGGCCGAAGCCCCGTCCACAATGCCAGAGCTGTTGCCCGCATGGTGCACGTGATTGATGGCTTCTAGCTCTGGATAGCGCTGTTGGATGATGGCATCAAAGCCTGGCATCATCGTGCCTTGTGCAATGAAGCTGGCGTCCAGTGAAGCCAAGCTCTGCATGGTGGTGTCTGGGCGCATGTGCTCGTCATGGGCGAGGATGATCGCACCCATTTGGTCCTTTACCGGCACGATAGACTTGGCAAAGCGGCCTTCTTTCCAAGCTGTCGCCGCGCGCTTTTGGCTTTCAACCGCATAGGCATCCACGTCATCGCGCGAGAAGCCGTATTTGGTCGCAATCGTGTCGGCACCAATGCCTTGTGGGGCAAAGTAGGATTTGATCGCGATCGACGGGTCAGATGCCCAAGCACCACCGTCTGAGCCCATCGGCACGCGGCTCATGCTCTCTACGCCACCGCCAATGGCCATATCGGCTTCACCGGAGATGACTTTGGCTGCTGCCATATTGCAAGCTTCCAAACCCGAGGCGCAGAAGCGGTTGATCTGCACGCCAGCGGTGGTTTCCGCATAATCGGCATTCAGAACTGCGATGCGGGCAATGTCGCTGCCTTGCTCGCCTACCGGGCTCACGCAGCCTAGAACGACGTCGTCGACTTTCGAAGTGTCCAGATTGTTACGGTCCCGAATGGCCTGCAAGGCTTGGGTGGCAAGGCTCAACGCCGTTACTTCATGCAACGACCCGGTATTGCGACCTTTACCCCGTGGGGTGCGAACTGCGTCATAGATAAATGCTTCGGCCATTTTGGCGCTCCCTTTGTTATACGTCTGCTTTAATCTGCAAGGGCGTGATCGCCAAGGCAGAAGTGGCTTTGGCGGAGATTTTTCCCCGACAATCATAGAGGTCAGCTTCAGCGAACATGACGCTAGGACCCTTATTGGTGATGCGTGCGGCGACCTCAATCTTGCCGACCCGGACCGGGCGCAGATAGTGGACGTGCAAATCAATCGTGCTGGCAAAGCTTTTGGGCGCGACTTTCAACATCGCCATCATGCCCATCACGTCATCCAGCATGGCGGAGAGAAATCCGCCTTGAATATAGCCGGTTGGGTTGGCAAACTCAGGCTTGCCCGCAAATTCTACCCGTGCAGTTCCAGCCTTCACATCCATTTCAATCAGCTTGAATCCCAATGTCTGAGAGCTTTGCGACGGTTGCTTCATGCCGATGTCGAGGAAGGTTTGGGCGTGGTCGCTCATGCACCAATTCTCACGGGGCAGGCCAAGGAATTGCCAATATAGCAAGCTTTGTGCGCTTTGTGATGCAAGAGGTCGATGTCGGCAGCTCCTGGAATATTGTCACCACCCCAGCTGATTTTGGGGTTCAGCACGACCTCCACAAAGCGCTCAACGCCTGCGTCATCCTTGCCCAAAGTGCCAATTGGGGCATCCTGATAGCTATCGACGATAAAGCCAGCCTGTTTGGCAAAGGCCAAGAAGAACATCATGTGACAACTGGCGGTTGCTGCCACCACCATTTCTTCTGGGTCGGCCGCTGGCACCGTGTTGGAGGGCAAGGGCAGGGCAGTCGTGACCGCTATATCTACCCCGCCATCAAAGCTTGCCTGATGCGTGCGGGCATATTTGCCGTCTGTGAAGACAGCGCCCGCCCGTTCCCAAAGGATTGTGGCTGTATGTGTGCTCATGCCTTGGCACCATCCAACAAAAGCTGGACTTCATAGGCCATCAACCCCGTCGTCAATTGCTCAAACAAATAGGCGCGATGCTCGGGGACATTGTCTGCCTGCATGTCCTCAATCGTTTCTTGAAAGCTTTCAACGGCCAGTTGATTGATCTCGTCTTCGGTTGCGGCATGGGCCAAGGCCAAGCGGACCGAGAGCGCGCGCAGATTATCATCGCTCGGCTCTGGGTTGGCTTCGATCAGCGCGAGCGCGTCGGCAATGGCGGAATTGAGGGGGTCGTTCACAAGGTCCTCGCAATCAAAACTTTCATGACTTCGTTGGCACCGCCATAAATGCGCTGCACGCGGCTGTCGCGCCACATGCGGGCAATCGGCATTTCATTCATATAGCCCCAGCCGCCATGCAATTGCAGGCACTCGTCCATCACTTCATTTTCAACATCTGACACCCAATACTTCGCCATGCTGGCAGTGGCAGGGTCGAGCCTGCCTTCCATGAGCAATTCAACACAGCGGTCACAGAATGCACGCGCCACGGTGGCTTTGGTCTTGCACTCGGCCAGTTTGAACTGGGTGTTCTGGAAATCTAGGATCGACTTGCCAAAGGCCTTACGTTCTTTGACATAGGCGATGGTTTCGGTCAGCGCGCGCTCCATGCTGGCAACGCCCTGAATGCCGATTTGTAGGCGTTCGCTGGCCAATTGTTCCATCAGCTGGATAAAGCCCATGCCTTCAACAGGGCCTAAGAGATTGGACGTTGGCACACGCACTTCATCGAAGAACAACTCAGACGTATCCTGCGCATCTTGGCCGATCTTGTCCAAGTTGCGACCCCGGCGGAAACCCTCAACTTCTTTGGTTTCAACCACGATCAAGCTCGTACCCTTTGCCCCTTGGGTCGGGTCGGTCTTGGCGACGACAATGATCAAATCGGCGGTCGCACCATTGGTGATGAAGGTCTTGGAACCATTGATCACATAATGATTGCCGCTTTTGACAGCTGTGGTCTTGATACCTTGTAAGTCAGAGCCTGCACCGGGTTCTGTCATGGCAATCGCGCCGACCAACTCACCCGAGGCCATTTTAGGCAACCACTTTTGCTTCTGCTCCTGGCTGCCATAATGCTTGATATAGGGGGCGATAATGGCGTTGTGCAAAGGTAGACCAAAGCCATCAATGCCCATCGTGCCCATCACATCCATGATCACCGCTTCATGGCGGAAATCGCCGCCACCGCCGCCAAATTCTTCCGGCATCGACACACAAAGCAAGCCCGCTTGACCAGCCTTGGTCCACATCTCGCGATCAACAATCCCATTCTCCCGCCATTTCGCGCACGCTTCAGCCGGTGCTTCCTTGGCGAAGAACCCACGCACGGAATCTTCGAACATGGTGAGTTCTTCTCTATCGCGCCAAACGGCTTTCGGCATGGTGATGGCTGTCATGGTGTTTCTCCCTTGAGTGTCGAAGCTTTGTTGTTGTTTGTTCTCCCCGGTGAACGGGGTTCGATCCGCGTAGGCCTTGTCCTCCCCTGCGAAGCGGGGGAGGACAAGGATTAAAACTCCTCGGCGCTAAGCGCCATCACCGGCGCGGCACCCGTCTTGACCTTTGCCAAATGCCCAGCAATTTCGGGCAAGATACGGTCGACAAAATAGCGGCCGGTCTTGATTTTGGTGTCATAGAAGGGCTCGGTACCCGCCTTGGCGTAAGCAGCCTTGGCCATCAGAGCCCACATATAGGCAAGGCCGGTTAGGCCAAACACATGCAGATAATCGTGGCTGGACGCCCCGGCGTTGTCAAAATTGCTCATGCCATTGGCCATCAGCCACATGGTGGCGTCTTGCAATTGCGCGCGGGCAGAGGCGAGGCCTGCGATAAAGGGGGCGAGATCTGCGTCACCTTCATGTTCAGCGACGAAGGCGTCGATCTCGGCAAAGAAGGTCTGAATGGCGCGACCGCCATTAGCCGCCAGCTTACGACCGACGAGGTCGAGGGCTTGGACACCATTGGTGCCTTCATAAATCATGGCGATTTTGCTGTCGCGCAGGAATTGGCTGGCCTGATAATGCTCGGTAAAGCCCGACCCACCATGCACTTGAAGGGCATCAGACGCATTCTTGTGGCCCTTGTCGGTCAAATAGGCTTTGAGGACGGGGGTCAGAAGGCTCATGTAATCGCCGGCCTTTTGGCGGACCGCTTCATCCGGGCTCTTGTGTAACAGGTCGCCATAAAGCGCGGTCCAGTACAAGAAAGCGCGACCGCCTTCGGTATGGGCCTTAATGTCCATCAACATGCGGCGCACATCAGGGTGGACCAAAATATTGTCGGCAGGTTGATCTGGCTCTTTTGGCCCAGTCAAGCTGCGGCCTTGACGGCGGTCCTTGGCAAAGGCGAGGGCCGCTTGATAGGCAGACTCACCAATGGCCATGCCTTGCAAGCCTACGCCGATGCGGGCTTCGTTCATCATGACGAACATGATGGAAAGGCCCTTGTTAGGCTCACCAATCAGATAGCCAGTGGCTTCTTCATATTGCATGACACAAGTCGCATTGCCGTGAATGCCCATTTTTTCTTCTAGGCCAACGCAAGTGACGGTGTTGCGTTCACCCAAGCTACCATCGGCGTGCACGATGAACTTTGGTACGATGAAGAGTGAGATGCCCTTCACCCCGGCTGGAGCACCTTCAAGACGGGCGAGGACTAGATGAATGTGGTTGGCAGTCATGGAATGTTCGCCACCCGAAATCCAGATCTTTTGGCCTGAAATCTTATACGTGCCATCGGCTTGGGGGACGGCTTTGGTACGCAAGAGGCCCAAGTCCGTACCACAATGCGGCTCGGTCAAATTCATCGTACCGGCCCACTCGCCGCTGGCGAGCTTGGGCAGATAGAGGTCTTTTTGCTCGTCTGTGCCGCCTTCATGGATCGCCGAATAGCAGCCGTGGGTCAGTCCGGGATACATGCCAAAGGCCATGTTGGATGATGAGGTCATCTCGCTATAGGCCAGATTGACGACATGCGGCAGGCCTTGGCCGCCATAATTGGGGTCCGCACTCAAGAGCGGCCAACCCGCTTCAACCAGCGCATGATAGGCTTCGGTGAAGCCTTCAGGCACGGTGACGGTATTGTCTGGGTTCAGCTTGCAGCCTTGCTTGTCACCAACCGAGTTGAGCGGTGCCAACACGTTTTCGCAGAATTTTGCGCCTTCTTCGAGGATTTGGTCGCGCACATCCTTTGGCGCGTCCGCAAAACCTTCGAGGTTCGAGAAGCGGTCGATTTCTAATACATCATCAAACAGAAACTTCATGTCGCGAATTGGTGCTTGATAGCCCATAATGTGTCTCCCTTAGTGGCCGTTAGCGGCTGGGGGCTTGTTAAAACAAACCCATCCAGCCGCTGGCCAAACCTTGTTTTTGTTGCAGTATTGTATGTTGAAGGGCCCTGAGCAGGCCTTGCCTTGGCTTTTTTAAGACGCTTTTTCGTTGAGATAAGAGATGTCTTCGCCATCGAGACGGGCGCGCGCGACCGCATCATAGGCTGAAGCCCCGGCGACAGCGAGATCAGCTGGAGCTTTCGCCAATTGCTCATTGAGCCATTGAACACCATTTTCTAAGGTCTCGATCGAACCAACAATGTCTTCACGCTGACGCTTCAAAAGCTCAATTTGCTTGATATATTTGTCGCGTGTGCGCTGCATCTGGGTGCGTTGATTGTCGCCCAAATCATAGAGGTCGATCATCTCGCGGATTTCCGACAAGGAAAATCCAACCCGCTTGCCGCGTAAAATCAGCTTGAGGCGGGCACGGTCACGCACCGAATAATGTCTGTTGAGGCCATCACGTGCCGGGCTGAGCAGACCCTTATCTTCGTAGAAGCGCAGGGCGCGGGCTGTGGCACCAAATTCACGTGATAATTCTCCAATCGTCCAAACCCTGTTTTTCTCGGCTTGATCAGACATAACAGACCTCCAGAGGTGACCTTGAAGTCGCGTTTGGCTTACGTTTACGCACACGTCAAGTAAAATCTTAGTGTTACTGGCCTTTCTAGAATGGGGAAATGCTCGTGTTGGTACCCCGCAGGCACGAACCCGCGTGCTTCTTCCTTTGTTTTCAGCTCTGTTGCGTCATCGAAATAAAGATGTTGGGGTAAATGCGTGGTACGTAGCAAACTGTGGAATGTTGCCTTAGCCCTTGGCGGGCTGGTGGTTTTAGCAAGTGTTTCGGCTGAGGCTGGTGCCTATCGCCGTCCAGTGGATGCCGCCAGCGTCGCTTCACCCAAACCAAGCCAAGGGAGTACTTCAAGCGATCAAGATCAAAATGGTCGCATTTCACATAGTGGTCGTCCGAGCTCTGCAGCTTATCCAACTGAGACCGGGGTCAACCTGGCTTGGAACGGGATGGAAGGCCCAGCTTACGGCTATGGCTATATGCTGAGCCTGCCCGCATACGGCAATTGGCGCTTTATCGAGCCGCGCTGCTATAGCAGCAGTTCAGGCCAAGTCTGTGTTGACGGCCATTGGGTACGCCGTAAGCCGGGTCTGTGCGAGGAAGTAACCGCCCATAGTGTTCGGCGTGGCAACTATATCCGCATGGTGCCTACAGGTCCGGTAGCCAGCTGCCGACGCTAAAGCTGGCATCACGCGCCCAAACCCGCTAACAAGACCGAATGCTGGATGATGAGGATCAGGCGCACGATGCCTATTGGATGGCGCGTGCTTTAGGGCTGGCGCAAGAAGCTGCACGCTTGGGTGAGGCACCTATTGGGGCCGTCTTGGTCGACGGCGAAACCCAGACCTTGATTGCAGAAGCGCATAATGAGCCGATCACGCTGCACGATCCGTCTGGCCATGCTGAAATCTTGGCGATCCGGCGGGCCGGGGTGGCATTGTCCAATTATCGCTTGGCCCCAGACTTGACCCTCTATGTGACGTTAGAGCCCTGCACTATGTGCGCTGGGGCGATCAGTCATGCCCGTATTGCCCGCTTGGTCTATGGCGCTTCCGACGCAAAGGGCGGGGCGGTGGAGCACGGAGTGCGCTTTTATGAGCAAAAAACTTGCCATTGGCGCCCAAAAGTCACGTCGGGCATCTTAGCGGAGCCGTGCTCTGAGATTCTCCGAAATTTCTTCCGAGCACGGCGCTGATACAGCCCTTCTTATTCCCGAGGGGAATCACTAGATAGGTGTGCTCAAGGAGCCCCTCATGTCAGAAACTCGCCACGCCCCCGTCCTTATCATTGGTTCTGGGCCTGCCGGCTATACAGCCGCCATCTATGCCGCCCGAGCTATGCGCCAGCCTGTGCTGGTGGAGGGACCCCAACCCGGCGGGCAACTGACCATCACGACGGAGGTCGAAAACTATCCGGGCTTTGCAGACGTTATCCAAGGGCCGTGGCTGATGGAGCAAATGCGCGCCCAAGCTGAACATGTGGGCACGCAGATCATTTCCGATTGGATCATGGAAGTCGATCTGACCAGCCGCCCCTTTAAAGCAATTGGCGATGGTGGCCAGGTCTATACAGGCGACACCTTAATCATCGCGACCGGCGCGCAAGCCAAATGGCTTGGCCTGCCCGAGGAGCAGGGCCTGTGTGGCTTTGGCGTCTCGGCTTGCGCCACTTGCGACGGCTTCTTCTATCGCGGCAAGGAAGTGGTGGTGATTGGCGGCGGCAATACTGCTGTTGAAGAGGCACTGTTCCTGACTAATTTCGCCAGCAAAGTTACTTTGGTTCACCGCCGTGACGAATTGCGGGCCGAACGTATCCTGCAAGACCGCTTATTCGCCCATCCCAAAATCGAAGTGGTTTGGAATAGTGCGGTGGAAGAAATCCTGTCCGATCCTGAGCCCAAATCAGTGACCGGTGTGCGCCTGAAGAATCTCAAGACCGGTGCCCTTTCTGACCTTCCAGCTCACGGCGTGTTTGTTGCCATTGGCCATAAGCCTTCGACAGATTTGTTTATCGACAAAGTCGCTATGCGCGACAACGGCTATATCATTGTTGAGGCTGGCACCACGCGTACAAATGTGCCTGGCGTGTTTGCTGCCGGCGATGTCGCCGATGAAACCTATCGCCAAGCTGTGACTGCGGCGGGCCTCGGTTGCATGGCCGCATTGGAAGCTGAGCGTTTCCTCGCTGAGCACGGTCAAGAGGCAGTCACGACTGCCTGATTTTACGTGCTTTAGGAAATGCACTTTCGAGCGCAAGGTCCTTCACAGCCTTGTGAAGAGCGCACGCGGTGTATTCACATTCGAGTGCCTTGCGCAACGGTGCCAGAGCCCCATATGCAGCCCACTACCGCAGCCCGGGCCCCTCTGGCGATCAAGGCGTTGATCGTGATGTCGGATTGATTGTTCTCGCGGAAGACGCAGCCAAGATGAGGGGACCGGGGCCTATGGATGCCTTGCCTTTTTTAACCGCCGTTTACGCGGGCCAGCCGATATGGCTGTGGCTCGCCTTTTTGTCGTTCATCGGTTTCTTGTTGTGGCTTGACCTCGGGGTCATCAACAATAAGGATGGGGTGGTATCGGCTTCAAAGTCTGCCAAAATGTGGGCGGCTTTTGCCAGCCTTGCTGTTGCATTCGGGGCTTATGTTTATTTCGTCTACGAGCCTGATCCGAAATACTACAACAGCCCGGATAATCTCAACCAACAAGCGGTGATCCAATATTTCACTGGCTATTTGTTGGAAACGGCGTTGGCCTTTGATAATATCTTCGTTATCGGCATGATCTTCACCTTCTTTGCCGTACCCCGCGAATATCAGCACCGCGTACTGTTCTGGGGCATCATCGGTGCCATCGTGTTCCGGGCGATCTTTATCAGCTTGGGTTCAGCCGTAGTGAATGAATTCACCTGGGTGCTCTATATCTTCGCGGCCTTCCTGATCTTTACCGGCTATAAGATGCTGTTTGGTGGCGATCACGAGATGAAGCTAGAAGACAACCCCGTCTTGAAGTTCATCAAGAAGCGCATGCGCGTAACTGAGACGATTGAGAACCACAACTTCTTCGTCAAAAAGCCGCATCCAGATGGTTCGGGCAAACTGGTTCTTTGGGCCACGCCTTTGTTCTTGGCCTTGATGATGGTTGAAATCGTCGACATCATTTTTGCCGTCGACAGCGTGCCTGCGATCTTCGCCGTCACCCGCGACCCGTTCATCGTCTACACCTCCAATATCTTCGCGATCTTGGGGCTGCGCTCGATGTATTTCATGTTGGCTGAAGCGGTCGAACGCTTCAAGTACCTGAAATATGGCCTGTCGCTGGTGCTGGTTTTGATCGGCTGTAAGATCATCTGGAACTTCGGTTTATCGAAGGAATTGAAGATGGTGCCGTATATGGAGCCACATTGGTCGCTGATTGCCACCTTGGTTCTGTTGGGTGGATCAATTGGCTATTCCTTGTGGAGGACCCGCAATCTTGACTCTAAGAAGGACGTCAAGCCGGCCGAGTAATCACTCCGACATCTACCAGAATAATGAAGGGCGGGACTGACTGGTCCCGCCCTTTTTGTTATCAAAAATCAGAAAGTGGATTGGCCTTGGACGATAATGGACTGTCGCAGCCTCGAGTGCGGTGACAAACCTCTTTGTTCGGCTCTCGAATGCTTTCAATCAGCATCACCGTAAGGACCATGATCAGGACGAGAATGGCGACTATGCCTTCAAAGCTGATGGGCATGGCGGCTCGAATTTCAGCCAGCCATTTCTTCCAAGGGCTGCCGTCCTCGACCATTAGTTCAAGCGCGCGACGACATAATCTGCAAGATTGGCCAAAAGCGCTGGAATGACCCCTTCGGGCAAGCGGGCGAGAGCCACTTTCGCTTCTGTGATATGGCCACGGGCTTCATCTAACGTGGCTTCTACGGCCCCGCGCAAGCGCATGGTCTGGATAGCAAAAGCTAGATCCTCATCCTGATGCTTGCGCGCCAGAACCCGTTGCCAAAACAAGCGCTCTTCACCTTGGGCGCGCTCTAACGCAATGATCAAGGGGAGGGTCGCTTTGCCTTCGCGGAAGTCATCGCCGGTATTCTTACCCAGGCTTTGGGTCAGGCCACCATAATCCAATGCGTCATCGACCAATTGGAAGGCAAGGCCCAGCTTAAGGCCGAAAGTTGCGAGTGCATCTACCATCTCATCGGGAGCGCCTGCGGTGATCGCACCGGCCTCACAAGCTGCAGCAAACAAGGCAGCGGTCTTGGCTTCAATCACTTGGTAATAGCGCTCACGGCTCGCCTCGCCGCGATTTGTGGTGGCAAGTTGCAAGACTTCCCCCTCGGCAATCGTGCTGGCGGCTTTGGCCAAAATGTCCAGCACGCGAAGAGAACCTGTCTCAACCATCAGATTGAAAGCGCGGGCAAACAAGAAGTCGCCGACCAGAACACTCGCCTTATCGCCCCAAATCAAATTAGCCGCGCGCTTGCCGCGCCGCAGCGAGGAGCCGTCAACTACATCATCGTGGAGCAAGGTTGCGGTGTGAATGAACTCAACGGCTGTCGCCAGCTTAATCGCAGGCTCTCCGCCACCGCCACAGGCACTAGCTGCAGCCAAAGTGAGTAGGGGGCGCAGACGTTTACCACCGGCATCGACCAAATGATGGGCAACGTCTGGGATCAGGCCGACCGGGCTGTCCATCCGCGCCGCAATTTCAGCTTCGGTCGCTGCCAATTCTGATGCCAACACGGCCGCGAGCGCTTCTGTCGGATTAACCGACACGGCATCAACTGGGCGGGTGGTCACGTTCACGACAACTTGTTCCTTATAAGTCTTTTAAATCCATGCCCTCTTGAGGGGGCTTGGGTCAAGCTTGCGCTGCTTCCAACCTTGGCGTTCAAAACAGTACAGTTGACAGAGACCTGATTTACAGTCTCAACCAAGCGACTGCACGCGTATTTGGGATACATATTCGGACGCCCGTATGATCGACACTACTCATGATATATTCCTGAAGGGGGCTTTGACCATAGAGCAACCCAGCAAGGGCTATCGCGCTGGTACGGACGCAGTTTTGTTGGCTGCTGCTGCCGCTTCATTTCCTGTCACGAGAGCATTGGAAGCAGGCTGTGGTGTGGGAACAGCATTGCTTAGTCTCGCCTCTTTGCGCGCTGATTCGACGCAGGAGTTTACGGGGCTTGAAAAGGACGAGGCGGCATGGTCCTTGGCTATTGCAAATGCTGCACGTAATCACGTGCTAGGCGACGTGAAGTTTGTATTGGGTGACGTTCTCGCTCCAGACGAGGGCCTAACCAGCCAATATGACCTCGTATTTTCCAATCCGCCTTATTTCGATGATGATCAGGCGATCCGTGACCCGGATGCGTCGCGCCAAGCTGCCTATATATTGGGTGCGCCCTTAGATGCCTGGATCAAGGGCATGCTGGCCATGGCAAAGCCGAAAGGCCGGTTCTTGATGATCCATCGGGCAGACCGTCTGCCGGATATTCTCGCAGCGCTTCGCGGCAAGGCCGGCGATATTGGGGTTTGCCCGGTCCGTCCACGCGCAGGCGATCCGGCCAAACGGGTGTTGGTTTCAGCCCGCAAAGGGTCTCGTGCGCCCTTGCGCCTCTTGGCCGGGATCGACATGCACCCACGAGTGGGCGAGGGGCGGTTTAGTGCAGACTACCAAGCGATTTGCGACGGTGGGGTCTTGCCTGTCTAGACCTAGCCGCCACTTCATCGTAACGCCTTTCAGGAAGCGGCAAGCCAACATAACAGCCGCCCTCTTTTTTGCTCAGGAGTGACTATGACCGACGTGTCTGCTTTGTTTCAGCCCCTCACCATTCGCGGTGTGACGATCCCCAACCGTATCGCGATGGCACCCATGACGCGTTCCTTCTCGCCAAACGGGGTGCCGGGGCAAAATGTGGCGGATTATTATGCGCGCCGGGCTGCGGCCGATGTTGGCCTTTTGATCACCGAAGGCACCGTCACAGACCGCAAGGGTGCCTCTAACGACGCCAATGTGCCTCGTTTTCATGGCGCAGACGCTTTGTCCGGCTGGGCAAAGGTCGTTGAAGATGTCCACGCACAAGGTGGTAAGATTGCGCCGCAA
>JAJTGP010000230.1 GCA_021299265.1 Hyphomonadaceae bacterium
CGAGGCATCGACTTGCCGAGGCCCATGACTGCACTGGAGGCATGGAACATCGCTATGCGCAAGCCTTTGCCTGGTGTGGCGTTGGCCTTCCATATCCGCGATGCGATTTCATCGCTGTTCGGGGTCAAGCGGATCGGCGGGTTTTCCGGGCCACAGAATCGGACCCCTATAGTAGGGGACAAGCTGGATTTTTTCTTGGTCGAACGGATCGAGCCCGAGTGCCTGACTCTGAGCGAACGAGACCGACATCTAGAGGTGGTGACCTGCATCACTACTCATGGCCAGCGCTTAACTATAACCTCCTCGGTCAAGGTGCATAACGGGTTCGGGAAAGTTTACATGATCCCCGTTGCCCCAGCGCACAAGCTGATCGTGTCGACTATGTTCCGCAGGATGCAGCGTGAGCTTGATGGCGATTGAGCAGGCTTCGAAAATTGCTTGGGCAGGAAAAGTTGAAGGCGATCCTGAATGTACGCGTCCTATCTTGGGCGTCCGAGAGTGTCCAAAACCCTTCACTATTTCGATCAGTTTGCTTGTCGTTGAGCATTGGAATAGTTGCCACCCTTACAAAAGGCACTGAACCAACTACGTTAGCAGAAATCAGCGCAATCTCTCGATCACCTATCCAATCACTAAGGCGGCACCGCAACATCTGCACCCTTAAGTGTCCATGACCGTCACAATCTATTTTTAGCTCAGTAAGTCATCGATCCTCCGGACACGAAGCGAAGCTTTCCCTGCGTCTATCTGAGCTAAAGTAGCGTTGTGATGCCTAATGACTTGCTCAAAGGACAGGTCCAAAGACCCGGCGTTCATATGGCCATCTTCCAATAAAATAACATTGTAGCCAAGCGCGAGCGCACGGCGGCAAGTCGTGTCAATACAAAACTGCGTCATGCAACCGGCAATAACCAGCGTTTCGATACCTAAGTTTCGGCAGTGCGCGTCGAGATCCGTATCAAAAAAGGCATCGCACCAGCCTTTAGAGATAATCGGCTCTTGCTCTTGTGGCGCAACGTCAGGAAAAATAGACCAGCCCTCAGTGTCTGGATCAAGTCTATGCCCCTTAGGACCAAAATGCTGGACATGCAGAACGGGAATTCCAAGTTTACGGCTTCGCTCTTGAACGCGTCCAATTCGTCCGAGCATACTCTGGAGTGCCAAGTCCGCTAAGCTTTGGTTTTCACCAGCGCATCCGCTCAATATGCCGACTTGCATGTCGATTCCAAGGAAGGCAGGTCGGTCACCCCAGATTTCTTGAAATTTCATATGATTTTTGCCTGATAAATTACGAACGATGCAACCGCCCAGACAGCCGCACCAGTGAGCAAAGCATCCGATAAACTAGCGCCTGCCTTTACACGCAGCAGGACCGTGCCCAGCAGTAAAGCGGTTTGTCCGACACCTATTAGTACGCCAGTTAGGTAGGTCGTTAAAACAGGACTTCGATTGCCGTCCAGCCAAAGCCAACCAAGTGAAATAGCCGTGATAAGTGGCATTGCTGTCAACCACCCCGCTAGCCGAGGGTTCGACCTAGCGAGCAACAGGATTGCGAGGACAATTACCCCCGATAAGGCCGATTTCACCAGTAAGGACATGATCATTCTAACTTGCCGACTAGATCAAGCAGTGTTTCAAAAGCTGTTTGAATTTCGTGCTTTGTTCGCACGTCACACATTTGAAGCGCTTTTGCTAAGCGGGAAACGTCCAGCCCGACATGTTCGTCGAAGGCGGTCCTGCCGATATCCGTCAACCGCAGAAACACAACCCGTTCATCATCTTCGGAACGCCGCTTCTCCACCAACCGTTTGCTTACCAATCGACTGACTAACTCGGAAGCAGTGTTAGCTGCGCAGCCCAAAAAGTCAGCCACGCGCTGCACTGTTACGGCTTGCTCTTCATTTAGAAGCTGCAGAACACGCACACTTTGGTGACTGAGAGCAATCGAATATTTAGGATGGCATCGATGATAGATCGCCGCAAAATTGCGAGAAATGCCTAAAGCAGTTTCAGAATTTGATTCAATTCGCATAAAACGAATATATCGTGTATTACGATCTAGTCAAGGAGCGTTGCCATGAAATAGCGTCCACCAAACGGCAACCGAGCGTTATCGGGCGTGGATAATCTCGATTCCCATCGACCTAAACTGACGTACGGTGGCCTCTTTGGTGTCATCGGGAACCAGCACCGTGTTCGCACGATTTGCATCAAGTATGACAAAGGACGAAGCTGCTAACAGTTTTTCGGACGAGGCCATCACAACCAATTCCCCTGAGGCCTCAGCAATAGCGCGTTTCATAACAGCTTCCTCGGCATCACCAGTTGTAAGGCCAGCTTCTGGATGAATCCCCGTGACGCCCATGAAGAAGACATCGGGACGAAAATCTTTGAGGGCCAGCAACGCCGTTGCGCCAACGCTAACCATCGAATGTTTGAACAAGCGGCCACCTATCACATGAACGTCGACCGCATGGTCAGATAGCGCGGTGGCCACTTGAGGGCTGTGTGTCACGATCGTTGCTTTCAACTGACGATCCAAATGCTTTGCCAATTGGAGCGCCGTCGTTCCTCCGTCGATGAATACAAGCTGTCCTGGCAAGATCATCGCGGCAGCGCATCGGCCAATAGCTTCCTTCTCCGATGGCACAATAAGTGTACGTGCCAACAAAGCGCCCACCGCCGGAGATGCTGGAAGCGCGCCGCCATGCACCCGTTGCAACTTCCCTTCGCTTGCCAGCTCGCGCAGATCGCGACGGATTGTATCCTCTGAAAGATCCAAATCACTTGCAGCAGATTTGGCCACTATCCTTCCTTCTTTAGCTAAAAGTGCCAAAAGATAACGTTTTCGCTGCTCTGTCAGCATATGACACTAACCCCAAGAAGAATCTTGACTCTGCACGATATTGCACGAATATGCGTGAATGTCACTTAAAGATCGTATCCGCATTCACCGTGTTACTACTCTCTCAGACGACTGGTACGTCTTGAAGAAGACGCATTTTGAATGGCGTCGATCAGATGGTACTTGGCAGGCGATGAACCGCGAAACTTATGATCGCGGCAATGGCGCTGTACTCTTGCCTTATGACCCAGCCCGCCGGACGGTCTTGCTGACGCGGCAATTTCGCTACCCCGCGTACGTGAACGGGTGCGATGATTTATTGATAGAGGCGGCGGCTGGACTGCTCGATAATGCCGCTCCAGAAGATCGTATTCGTGCTGAGGTCGAGGAAGAATTAGGCCTCACGCTCGGCCCAACCCGACCAGTCCTCAGCTGCTATATGAGTCCCGGCTCAGTGACCGAACGCCTCTACTTTTTCGTCGCTGAATATGATCCGACGATGCGCTTGAGCGGCGGCGGCGGCAATGAGAACGAGGGCGAAGACATTGAGGTGCTGGAACTGACCATCGATCATGCGCTCGAGATGATCGCAAGTGGCGAGATCCAGGACGGAAAAACGATCATCTTGCTACAATACATAGCGCTACACCTCCTGAAAACGGAAGAGAGACAATCATGATAGTTCTGGTGTCAGGCCCATATCGCAGTGGCACGAATGATGATCCCGTTCTCATGGCGGCTAATCTTGAGCGACTGGAAGATGCGGCAATGGCCTTGTTTGAGGCTGGTCAGTTACCCATGATTGGAGAGTGGGTCGCACTCCCACTCATGCGCCGCGCCGGATCAAAGATGGTCGGCGACAATTTGTATCAGAAGTATGCATATCCCGTTGCGCATAGGCTCATCGAGCATTGCGACGCTGTGTTGCGTTTGCCTGGTGCATCCACTGGAGCAGATGAGGACATACGCCGAGCGAAAATGCGCGGTATTCCAGTATATTATGCTTTAAGCGAACTAATTTAATGCGGGATTGACGCAAGGCAGCTTTCCCATATCCTCATCTAGGCTTTTCGCTTCCCGCCACACAAAGCCAATTGAGCGGCCTGAAAGAGGTGCCTAAGGCACTGAGTTTGGTGCTTGGATGCTCGAGAGGGCTGTCCGTCTTGGCAAACGAATTGGCCTCGACTGGCAGTCGGATCAGACCGCTAAAGCAGGGAGTCAAGGAACGTGCTAGGCAATCAAACCGCC
Organism: Hyphomonadaceae bacterium; assembly: GCA_021299265.1. Lineage (GTDB taxonomy): Bacteria > Pseudomonadota > Alphaproteobacteria > Caulobacterales > Aquidulcibacteraceae > Aquidulcibacter. Next base: position 4,094 of record JAJTGP010000230.1, read on the forward strand.
ATTTCTTGACTTTGGTATGTGGAGCCGGTCGAAGGTCCTAAAGTTAGATCAAAGATTTCCAGACAATTGGAAATACCAATTTTTACGTTTAGGCTTAGGTCTGGTTTGTGGTATGAGTGCCTGAAGTTAGGGCGCAATGCACATCTTCTATAGTACTTGTCATGCACTACGCTCATATCTCTAACGGCAAGCACAAGTTAAGCGGCCGGATTTCCAGATGCAATTAGACCACGTTTTCATCTTTGTTGATCAGAAAGCCAGCGCGATACTGGATCTTGTGTCCAAAGGGCTCGCGGTGAGCTATCGACGAGACCACGTTGGCCAAGGCACCGCCAATGCCTGTTTTGTGTTTGATAATGCTTTCTTGGAGTTGCTATACCTAACCAGCGAAACTGACGCACGATTAGCCCCTATTGAACGAACAAAATTGTGGGAGCGCAGCCAATGGCAGGCCATGCACACATGCCCTTATGGAATTGCTTGGCGCGGCGATGACATCGGCATTGCGACTTGGCCTTTCATGCCCCCATACTTGCCGCAGGGCGTAGAAATTCCGGTCGCAATCGACAGTGACGATCAAAACTTACCTATGATGTTCACCTTTCCTGGTTCAAAAGCGCCGAAAGACTGGCCCGACGAGAAGCGCCGTTTCCCAGCTCATCCGGGAGGGTGGAATTCCATCACTCAGGTCGAGCTAGCCCTACCTAACTGGACACTCCAAAGCAGTGCCGCGCTTAAACACATGGCTAGCTGCATCAAGCCGCCTCTTATTGTGACGCGCGGTGACAAGTATGCGATGATGGTCACTTTGGGTGGCCCGGATGGTGCAAAACTAACATTGTCGTTTTAGAGCCCTCAGCCGCTGAATGGCCTGTATATCAGCATTTGTGTATCATAACACCCACCGCGCTCCCCGAGATGCGTATTCCGGCACTTTGCTTCATGCCGGGCTTGCTAGGGCGGTCTCGAATGGCTGATGTGCCGTCTCGCTTGGCACCGTTTGCTAACCTAATTGGCTCCTAGTCAGTCCTAAATTTGTCTCGCCCAGACCGTTTAAGTTGCAATGATCCGCCCGGTTTGTTCAATAGAAAGTTTGACTTGACTGTTCAACTAGTCAGCTTTCGGAGGGTTCGCTGTGAGTAAACCGCGCAATCACGTCGTCCGAGGTCAGCACTTCAGCATATTCGCCGCTGAGTATTGCCAGCGTTAGGTCTTGAACGGTCGCGGCGTCCCAGAATTTCCCGTCCGGTCCGACAACCGGCACGGCCGTTGTAGAATCTGACGGCAAGATGATGTTATATCCGAGTGCCTTGCCGACGCGGACCGTAGCATCCATGCTATTGTGAATAACAACGCCCGTCAACACCATGCGATCAGCTTGCATGCCCTTGAGCACCGTGTCTAGTTCGGTGCCAATGAACGCGCAATTTTGCTGTTTAATGATGATAGCTTCACCAGAGATCGGCGCGACTTCCTTCTTGAAGCCGTTCCACGGGCCGTTGGTATGATAACTCGATGTCGGTGTTGGCTCATCATGTTTGATGTGAATAACGGGCCAGCTGCTGCGTCGCCAGTGCGCCAGAAGACGCTGAATCGCCGCTAAATAGCCGGGATTGTTTTTTCCATTCCAGACCGGCTGATCGATAGCATCCTGTACATCAAGGATGATAAGGGGCGCAGGGGCAGACTGAACATTCATTCCATGTGGCACCTTTCCAATGAAAGCCGCTCTCTGCCTTTCAATGCGATCAATCATATAAGTCATTCCCTATAGCGCAACATCATAGCTCAGCGCCCTCTGCGCCGCAGCACCAGAGACGAGCGGCTGCCCAAATTTCCCGAGCCCGCTAACACACGCGTACTGATGACAGCAACACTAAGCCGCTTGCAGCATTTTCAAGGCGAACTCTGCCGCCTAAGTAGGCCCCTTCGCCGTCACAATGTCTTGGTCATGTGCAATCGGAAGAGCTCTATTGTGAAATTTGACGCGAGGGGGCCCGCGAATCTGTCAAACGACATTCACTGGCGTCCATAGACCGACTTGATCCTTATTTTTTGCCCACACACCTTCTCCTATGTAATTCGTGAAAATTCCGAGTCAGCGCGGATCGGGAGTTTTTCAATGTTGCCGGCGCAAAGCAGACCAATAGCCGAGCTTGGAAATTGATGGTTGCGTAGTTGAGGCGGCTTGCGAGTTAGCTTTCACGCCTCAGACCGGCTGGACCTTCCGAGGTCACTCAAAGGCGCTGTGATTACCTTGCGCTCATGTGGCTGCGCTGCACTAGAGGTCGAATCCTAATGCCAAGCGAGGTCATTTCCCGTGCCATGCCGAACAATCTTCTCTGGCAATCAGTCAACAAACCTGGTGCCATAAACATAAGTCAGGCAAATTGCCCGTCGCGAGTGCATTGTAAGCCAGTGAGTACTCCGGGGGAATGCTAATCGGGAAGAAAACCCCGGAAAAAGTTGCGACAATCGTCGTTGATACTACAGCGCCTATGGCTACAATTGCTACGGCGATCTTTTGATCGCGTTTGTTTTTGAAGTAAGCAAAGGCACCAATGTGGAGGAATACTCCGAATGCCAAAAGAAAATAGTAAGGCAAGAATACAATGCGAAGGGTCTCGTTCTGAAGCGGTCCGGCGACCCAATAGAAGTTTGTATCTAGACCGATAACATGGCGGCTAATCAGGGCGGCGGAGGCATGCTGGATTATAAACCATGCCAGCATTAAGCCGCTGACAATCTGAGCCCAGCTCCAAAGGCCTTTGTTAGGCATTTGCCACTTACGCACCAGCATCTTTAGCCCAGTGGCAGCCTGCCCAATAATCGCCAAAACCAGCAGTGGCTCCACAAGTGGATTTCGATAGATCCACTGGACCATTTTCAACGATTGATTGTGCATTTGCGGACCGCCAAGTGCGGTTAAATGCACCGTCAAATGCAACAAAATGAAAACGCCTAATCCGACTGCAAGCAGACGATGGGCTTGCCTGATCACCTTTAAAAAGTTCATTGTAAGAGGTCCCGATTAGGCCGAAAATTAATCGGACAAGAAATATCCGATTTAAAGGATTTGTCAATCCATGCAGATTTCAAAAGGTGTAGAATGGGCTGTTCATGCTGTTAGCTTAATGGCTGCGCTCCCTGATAAACGGGGTTTAAGTGCCGAGGCGCTGGCGCACTATCATGGCGTGCCGCCAGCCTATATGGCGAAACAATTGCAAGCCCTCAGCCGCGCCGGGATAATTATGTCAACTCGAGGTGCCGGAGGGGGTTATCGCCTTGCAAAAGCACCATTAGACATAAATTTATGGGATATATGCGCTGCAATAGAAGGAAATGCGCCAGCATTTAAATGTACGGAAATCCGCCAGAATGGTCCCTGTGCGACCCTAGCGGAGGACTGCAAAACCCCTTGTGCGATTGCGGCAGCCTTTTTACTTGCTGAAAAAGCTTACCGTGCGTCACTCCAAGCGATCAGCCTTGCCGACATTGCCCATTTAATTCTGAAGGATTCGTCAGAACAACACTTGAGTGCCATCATGAATTGGATTGACAATGCTGCGACGGCACTTCCCGTGAATGCGCTACGCTAAAGATGTTTAAAGGTTCTGAGCTCTAAGCCGTAGGGTGCGTTCCATCAAAGGAATGCACCATGGTCAGGCTGAGATCACAGCTGACGGGCCTAAGCCAAATCACTTGGAACGGCTATATGCGTCGCTCCGCTTGCCTTGAAGCCGCCCGACACTTCTGTCTGCGCGAGCTGAGGCGTCAAGAGGTGCAATCGGCTTCGCCGACGCGCCAGAGGCGTGCCTCTTGACGCCCCATCTTGCGCGCTCAAACTCGACGTAAGCTTTTGCATAGGCACAGCCTGCGGCAAAGGCGTTCCAAGTAGAAACAGTGAAAACGAAGACCACTGTCGTTGCGGTGGTGCATTCCTGACGGAACGCACCCTACGATCCGTGCGTAAGTGAACGTCCGCTTTCGAGCAACCGCCAGCCAGCCCCAAACGGCAACCTTTGGCGCGAAGCAGACCAAAGGCAAAACTTAAAAAATTGATGTTTGCAGATATATGATGTGGTTCTCGGCTGGCTAAGTTGTTGGCTGCGAATTGACGGCTATGAGCAGGTTACATTTTTAATGGACAGGGTTTGCTTTTATGCATCAGCCTACCGCTGCCACCAACTCAAGCTTTCGAGTAGGGCTTAGAGCGGTTTGCGGCTTACCTAACCTGTTATCAGCAACTAAATAGTTCCAGATCCTCGCCTATTTATCAACTTTTATAAAATCGGTCATCGTTTAAATTTTAAGGTGTTGTTATATAAGTTAAGCGCTGAAAATGCACCATAAGATATTGTTTATTAGATAATAATTGTTTTCGAGGGTTCCTGTTGTGTCGTGAAATTGTTCGCGAAGTGTCGGCACTTTTGTTCTCGAAGGATCGCGTGATTGTTCCTGAAGTGTCGTTGGTAGCATATATTCGTTCCTAAAGTGTCGACGGGTTGGGTGTGGGCTGGGTATTTTGAACGAGTTTGGGAGTCTGATTCGCATAATCCCTTCAAACGTGATGTTTGGACACTTCGTTGAGTCGGTCGACGCACTCCCAGCTCACGAAAGGTCGTCACTTCGAGAACGCAATGGCCAACTGTGGCCCAGATAATCTCAAATTAAAGTGTGAACCGATTGCGTTCGTGGTATCGTTTCACGTAGCCGATGAAAGCCTTTTGGTAATTGGCTGGGATCCGTGCCTCATCGTCTTTCAGCCAGGTCCTGAAGTCCTCGTGCAGGGCATGGAAGTCCCAGCCACGAAAATGGGCGCGAACATATGCAAGCGTTTCGTCCGTTATGTATCCCGCAGCTTCGCGTTCTGTCATACCCTGTGAGAAGGGTTTTGGTTTCGTGTTAGCTGTGGCGTCTGTTGTCTTAGGGCCTGTCTTCAGCTGCATGCCCTGCGAATCTGGAGTTGCTTGAGGCCGCTTGTCGACGATCCGTGTCATGCGGAGTAGTGGCTCTTTAGCATTCGCAGCATTCTCGAGAGCCAAGTTATAGCCGGGAATCTCATTGCGTTTAGCGATCGCCGTTATTTCAAACTTGAAACGTCGATACGGCCCTTCCGCACCAGACTTCTCGAACAACGTTGGAAGAGCAATTGCAAAACCCCCCTCCCCTGCTCCTCCGGCATGCTTGCGCGCAACTTTGTATAGCCACCGCTCGCGGCCACCTGTGATGTTGAAATATGCACGGTCAATGGCAAGAACGCCGCCGTTCATCAGAACGCCATCGTAAAACCAGCTAGAAAGAGCCAGTTGCATGCCACGTGAGCGCTCGGTTCTTTCATCAACCAATTGGCTCCAGCTATCCAGCCATGAAAATGTAGCTTCACGTCGTTGGTCAGCGCGGATATTGGTTTTGACAGTAGTTGATTGAAGGCGATCAAGAGACCCCGCCAGCAATTCGTACGCCCTTCCGGTCGTGGGTCTGCCGATAGCGCGCAACAAGTCATATGGCATGATGTTTATGACGCGAGGGATATCATTTACCCCCCTGCCCTTCATGTCGTTCAACATACTAGCGCAGTAGATTAAGATATCAGCATCCCAGATTGTTGCCATTCCATAATCTGGGTTGGCTGAAACGTGTACCCAGATTTTGCCGTCAGGTGACGTGTAATCGATGGGCTTGATCCGCTTCGATTTGGCAAGACTAAAGAAGGGGCGTTCCATCATTTCGCGCTGATCGCGCAATGAAAGGTCTGACAAATACGGAAGAAATAGGTCGATTTGTTCTGGTGCCGCCGCGGGCTTTACGCGTATCATCGGTAAGGCCCCAAAATTATAGACGTGAAAGATTTCCCCGGGGAAAGACTGGTGTGGTCCCAGTTTCCACCAAGCTCTAATCGAACGATAATTTCCCCGGGGAAATTTTTTGCTCTGCCCATGTGTTCTATCTCACATTTATCGCCCAAGGCCCCTGCCCTTAGCTTCCAAGGCGGTAAGCGCCGCCTTCACCAAATCCAACACTTCGGCTTCACCTGCTCCCGATCCGTTATGCAGACGCAGCGTGATTCCGTTGCGGTTGGAGGACAACACCGACAGAGCTTTTCGACCGTGCTTCGAGTCGGCCTCAAACAGCAATTCGCCTTGTTCAGCACCCTGCCCTGCAGACATCAGCGTCTTCACGACGTCGCTAGCGCCTATTGGCGGAAGGCCTCGCTCAACACGACTGGCTTGTTCTGCGCGAATTTCCCCAGCTGAAGCCCTAACTTTGGAAAGGTCACTTGTATCGCCTTGCTTATCCAACAGGTCCAGAAACTGGGCTAAAGGGTAAACAGTCTTTAGCTGGATATCCCCACGCCCAGAAAAGGCCGCTACAGCCCATTCAGGCAATGTTGCAACTTTCAACATTTTCGAGAGCCAGCCTTCAGAAACGCGCAATCGCTCAGCCATGCGCTTCTGCTTTCCGCCATAATAGCCAGAAAGTGCCTGAAGATAATTCTGTGCGCGTTCAAAATCTGACACATCCCGGCGCGCGCGGTTTTCGACGTCGGCAAGTCGAAACGCGCTCTCGTCATCGAGGACATGGACCTGCGCGAGGAACATCATATCCGGCCAAGAATTTCTACGAAGCCAAGAAATCGCCCAATGCCGCCGGGTGCCGGCGATCACCTCGTAGTCGTAGGTAGAATCTCCTTCGACACGGCGAACAATCGCTGGAACTTTCTGGCCGCCCTCTGATAAAATCGCGTCGATCAGATCCCGGCAATTTGCTTCATTGAGCCCCGCTTGATACCTCGCATTTCCAGACCACACCCGTACTCTGCTTGGATCAAGCAACAGTTGCGTAATCTGGCGCACATCTCCTGAAGCGATTTTGGCCAGCGCGTTATCACGAGACAACAGAGTACTGCCACGCTTGGCGCGCGGATGCTCAGGCGCCTCATCGACCGGTGCGTGTTCTACATCAATGGGAGTACCATCCGCTGGCGTGCTTAGAAGCTCGTTGAGATAGTCAAGCTGACGTTTTGACATAGCGCTTATCCAAGTCTGAATTTAGGGGGGAGAGGAGGCGGAAAGAGAGGAACATTCCTTCGGCTAAAGGGCCCCTGTCTGATAAGGCTGAGCCATACCAACCACTACTATAGCCTCTGGCACACGGCATGGTCCGGTAAAGCGAAGTAGTACAAAGTATGTCCATTATACTACCCCCATTAGTAGGGTAGGATTGCCTGCAGAAACGCGGCCCCAACGTCGCCTAATTAGCTGCTCAACTTGAGCAAATGCTTCATCCAGATTCTGGCGACATCGTTTGTGGGTCTTTGGCGTCCCGACCGGTCTTTCAAGTTCATAAACTGTCATCATCCGTAACGCAGCATGGCTAATTTCTGCCGATTCCAGTAAGGAAACCGGGAGTAGGGCAGGGCCAAACGCTTGCTCCATGACTTTTTGCACCATTGAATGGCTAGGGTCATTGGCATCAAACTTCGAACACATCAGGCGCACAAAATCATAATCAACTTCGATGCCGGCACCACTTAATTGCTCTAGGACTTGATCCATCATCGATAAAAACTGGACAGTAGAGCAAAAGTCGGGCGTGGTTGCCGCTAATGGTACCAGAAGCGCATTGGCTGCTTGCATAACCGCCAACGAAATCGTCCCGAGGGCAGGGGGTGGGTCAAGGATCACCACATCGTAGTTCCGCGCTAATTTGGCCAACCCTTCGCGCAGCTTGCGAAACCGGGCAGGTAGCACGCTACCACCACGGGATCCTGCAGCCGCGAGCTCATATTCAACGTCGAACAACTGCAGATTTGAGGGAATGAGATCAACATTAGGCCAGACAGTCCCTTTCACTGCATAGGCCAAATCATCCTCTGTCGGCTCCAATGCCAGATAAGGGTAGAGAGTTTCCTCTTGGCGGATCGCGAAATGGGGATTGAAGCCAAAAAGAGTGGTCGTTGTAGCTTGACTGTCACAATCCACAACCAACACTCGATAGCCTGCAATACCCAAGTAATGCGCCAAGTGGGTCGTTAGGGTGGACTTTCCAACACCGCCTTTAAAATTTTGGACTGCGATGATTGCAGGTGGGTCCTGCTCGCGCCTACGTGGGGACGCACCTAAAACCTCGCGCATATTCAATAGTGCCGAGATATCATATCCCAATCTTCGCCCGGTCTCGCTTTCAGGTGCTGGCGGAAGTCGGCCATCCTGCTCAGCCATCCGAATACGATTAGTGGAACAACGCAAAAGTTCAGCCGCTTCGGCTATCCCAAAGCGAACTTGCAAGCCTTTCCTTGCGCCTGGAAGAAAGGCAGTACGCCGGAGCCGTTCAACCATTTCCTCGCCCGCTTGGGCTAATGCGCCGATCCGACTCGCTTCAGAGCCATAGTTATTCTGTACCACGTTTTCATCCTTTCGCAGTCGGCGAAGGTCAATTGAAGGAATTTTAGCGTATCTATGCTATGTTTCGTTCAATCTTGCAATTTTGCTTAACAAATTATTAAATCTGGTGATCAAAAAAGTCATCAAATACAAAAGTGCTTCAAAAGCCCAAGCCAGAGCGTCCACAACATGCATTAAGTCCTGCGCCCATTAGGCTTCGTGGTCGTACGTAACGCACTCCATGCAGGACCTTGCAGGCATCTGAAAACAATCAAGTTTTAAGAGAGTAAATTGCAAAACTATCGCCGCGCGCCACACCGTCGCTCAATTCGCGTCATACCGCCGTCTACTTTGCATCATACCGCCGCCAACCTAGCGGCACACCGTCGTCACTTTCGCATCATACCGTCGGCAGGTTTGCGCCATATCGTGATCGCAAAAATCGACAGGAAGGTTGGACCACTCGACAAAATGGGTGGGATACTTCGGCACATCATAGGCAACTTGGCACAAAGAGGGCGACTTTGATGGTGGTCCTTCTTAATAGGATCAAGACCTATTCCCTCGAGCCAATAGCAGCCCAAATGGTCGCGACCATTAGTCCTATTGTCCAGACGCAAATGCCTATGAGGAGAGTGACAGCGTTGTAATCAGCTATATCAGCCACTTCGATTGCTCCCGGTTTCGCTACGCTTGTAGCCTATTTCTCGCATGGCATGA
>JAJTGP010000254.1 GCA_021299265.1 Hyphomonadaceae bacterium
GTTATGCCCGCCATCAAGCCATATTTCTGCCCCTGCTGCGGTCGCCATGTCTGCAAAAGGCCCGGCCTGCAAACGCTGCATCCGGGCAGGCCAGCTGACGTTTTGCACACCCGTGGCGATGGCAGCTTCATCCAAGCCATAAAGCGTCATGGCCACGACAGCTGCACCGGCATTTTCCAGCTGGTGGTGACCGGCAAGGCCCGGCAAAGGCAAGTCCAGCAAGCGGTCTTGGGTTTGCACAATCAGTCGTCCGCGCTCGCCATAGCAATCCCAGTCGCGGCCAAACACCACGAGCGGCGCGCCCAAGGCTTCAGCACGACGCTCAATCACGGCCAAAGCTTCATCGGCTTGGCGTGAGACAACGCACGGGATGTGCGGCTTTAAGATGCCGGCCTTCTCGCCAGCAATCTTGGCCAAGGTGTCGCCCAGCATCTCCTTATGGTCGAAATCAACCGGGGTGATGATGGTCAGTTTTGGCTTGGTGACGATATTGGTGGCGTCTAGTCGGCCACCGAGGCCGACTTCCAGCAAAGTCAGATCCGCCATGGTCTCGCTGAAGGCGACAAAGGCTGCGACTGTTTCGGCTTCAAAAACCGTCAGCGGGATTTGATTGCTGAAGGCTTGGATCCGGTGACCAATCTCCAAGAGCGCCTCTTCCTCGATGAAGCGCCCTGCGACCCGCCAGCGCTCGTGGATCGAGACCAGATGCGGCGAGGTATAAGCATGCACTGAAAGGCCCGCTGCCTCGGCCATCGCCCGCAAAAACGCGACCGTCGAGCCTTTGCCATTGGTGCCCGCGACATGGATGACGGGCGGGATCAAATCTTGCGGACGGCCTAAAGCCTCCAAAGCGGCTGCAACGCGGGCAAGCCCCAAATCAATCTTGCGGGGGAAATTGTAAAACAGGTCAGCGGCATTCATGGGATTAGGATCGGCTCAACAGGCGTATCAGATTGGCTTCGGCCTTCTGTAGCGTCAGGCGCACCATCGGATCAACCTCGGGTATGTGGGCGAGGCTGGCGCGAACTTGGGCCAAATCAAACAGAGCTTCGCGGCCGTCTGCGGACAAGACCCGGCTTTCTATCCAGCCAACAACGGCCAAGCGTTCCCCGCGCGTGACAGGCTCTACTTCATGCAAGCTGGTGGAGGGATAGAGCACGAGGCTGCCTGCAGGCAATTTGATCGATTGGCGACCAGCAGCCTGCTCAACACACAAGGCACCACCATCATAGCTATCGGGCTCGGACAGGAAGAGGGTGAAGGACAGGTCAGAGCGAACGCCATTCATAAAAGCATTGTCGACATGCAGGCCGTACGCCATGCCGGGTTGATAGCGCGAGATCAGGATTGGCCCATAGGTCTTCACTTGCGCAGCGGCTTGAAACACATCGTGACGCTCAATCGCGCGCTGAACAAATTCGATCACAGCGTCGGCCGCCGCCCCGCTGGCCTGCTGGTTGTTTTTGACCGTCTTGGCCAGCGCACCGGCCGTGGCTTTGCCATCGATAAAGACGAGCGCCTCTACCTCCGCACGGACGCGCTCAAGGTCTTCAGTTCCCAGTATCTGGTCGATCGTAATTAACATCAGCACCCTACCTGCAAACGACTTGCATTTTCATCTAGCCTCGGCCACACTCACAAAACAGTGATTTTCGCAGCAAGGAAGTAGATATGATTGAGTTCAAGCCCCGCATGTGGACCTTGATGGGTGTCAGCGCAATGGCCTTGGTCGGTGTCACCGCGTGCCAACCGGGCGGCGAGGGCGGAACGGCGGCAGCAGATGGCGAGAAGGCTGCGGCCTCTAGCAAAGCGGGCGAAGGTGAAGGCGAGGGGGCGAAACCCGCTCCTGCCCCGGCAGCCGCTAGCGCAGGCGGCGAAAGTGGCGAAGCAGGCGCTGCAAACGCTTATTCCAATGTCGACCCTGCTTCTTGGCTCGGCCTACGGGTCGCGCATTTGAATGGCTTCTTGCTGATCGCACAAAAATCCTTTGCTGCCGGGCAAGTTGATGAGGCCTCGATCCTGATCGCTCAAGGCCTGCTGGAAGTCTATCAGCCAGACGCCCCCGAACTCGACAGCAAAGTCAAAGACCTTAAGCCCAGTTATGACGCTGTGGTGGCCGCCATTGATGGCAAGAAAAGCAAGGCCGAGGTCGAAGCCGCCTTTGCGAAAGCCCTTAAAGTGACCCAAGCCGCGCAAACCAGTGCGGCGGCATCCGACAGCGACGTGATCAAAGGCATGCTGGGCATTGCGTCGGGCCTCTATAGCGGTGTGGTTCATCCAGACGGCAATGATCCAACCGAGTATCAGCATGCTTACGGCGCTGTCCTCGCAGCCGATCAGGCCTTCAAAGCCGCGCAAAGCAAGCTTGCCGGCAAGGACGAAAAGCGCACCGCGCAATTGGCCAAGGATATCGCCGCGTTGGTGGCTCTTTTCCCCAGCGTGACGATTCCAGACGCGCCAGCGGCCACAGCTACGGTGACGGCGGCGGCCTCGCGTGCCGAATTGGCTTTGTCGGGCATTCGCTAGCCTCTTTTGCTTCGGGTTCGGCCTCCCCATATCGGGATGATGCAGAATTTCGCTTTTACTAATCCGCGTGAACCCAGCCTCGATGATCTCTCCCTTCTGGCAGACGAAGCGTTTGCGCGCTTGCCAGAACCGTTTCGCGTCGCGTGCGGGCGAGTGGTGTTTCGGGTGGCCGAGGGTGCCGACCCTGCCACCTTGCACGGCCTAGGGCTGCGCCATCCCTTGCAATTGGCTGGCCTTTATCGCGGTGCCAGTGTGCGCGCAGATTTAGCCAACTCTGGCTTTCTGCCACCGCCTGAAGTCTGGCTCTACCGGGCAGCCATTGTGAATGAATGGCGCGCACGCGGCGATGTGAGCTTGGAAGATATGGTCAGCCACGTGCTGGTGCATGAGATTGGCCATCATATGGGCCTGTCGGACGCGGATATGGAGCGTTTGGAGGCGGAAGCCTAAAGCGCGTTTTGATCCTTTGGGATCAAAGTTGCGCGTTAGCGAAAAAGCGCGTTTTGATCCTTTGGGATCAAAGTTGCGCGAGAGACAAAAATATAATCCTAAACGCCGGGCTGATCTGGCGGGCTTTCTTCCATGGGGGCACCGACCAATTGCTTGCTGGTGAGGCCATAGACCGCCAACAGGAATAGGACTAAGGCGCACAGCACAAAGGGTGCTTGATGGCTTACTAGGGCATAAAGGCCCGCTCCGAAAATGGGGGCCACCACAAAGCCAGCGCCATTGGCAGCCACGACGAGGCCAGCGACACTGCCCTGATCATCTTGGCTAACCGCCAAGGAAGCACCCCCCGTAAAGCCCGGACGCGCCAGACCAAAGCCCAGCCCCACCAAGGCTTGGGCCACCGATAAAGTCCCAAAACTATCACCAAAGGCAGTCAAGGCAGCACCTGCCCCGGTGACGATGCAACCCCAAACAATCAGCCCGCGCGGCGATAGGCTGAGGCGTGGGATCAGAACCAATTGCGCGATGATTTGCGACATCGCCCCAAGCGCCAAGGCGACAGCGGTCAAGGTTGCCCCTTCACGCGGGCTTACCCCCAGTCGGTCAATGAAATAGAAGGACACTTGCTGAAACATCACCGCCGTCACCGCTGATAAGGCGACCCCGAACATCAACCAAGGCCGAACCGAGGGGTTGAGCGCCAAACGCCAGACGGACGATGGAGCCGCCGACTTCTTAGCTGTTGGGGTGATTTCAATATTGGGCAGAAAGAAGCGTGCCGCTAGTGCGCCGATGATGGCCAAGGTGGTGGTGGCAAATAAGGGTGCCAGCAGGCCCATGTTGGCGATCATGCCTGCTGCCAAGGCAGGGCCTGCTGCCGATCCAAACGCAAAGGCAGAGGTGACAGCCGCAATCTCACGCGTGCGGATTTCAGGCGTCGTGGTGTCGGCGACATAGGCTTGGGCTGCTGGGTTAGTGGCCGAGCCAAAAGCCCCGAAAATCAAGCGTGCTGCTGCCAAACCTAGAAACAACGTTAACCAGTGAAAATGATCCATCAAGCCAATTGCTGCAATTAAGGTGAAGGAACCGGTTGAGAGCGCGTAAGCGCTTAGCCCCATCACAATCATTGGCTTGCGGCCTTTGCTGTCACTCATGCGCCCCCAAACTGGGCTCGTCAGCACCCAAAGGACGGCGGACAAGGTAAAAATGGCCGAGACCGACCAGTCCGGCATACCTGTCTCGCGGGCGATGGGCGGCAGAACCGCAAACAGCATGGAGTTGCCAATGCCGACAATCGCCAGACACACAAACAAAAGCCGATAGGTCTGTTTGGGAGTGTGTGAGCTGGGACTGTTTTCGGCCATGGGCGAGAGCTCGTCTGGGTTTGAAATGGTTTGGAATAGAGCGGGCCAAAGCCACGAATAGTCATAATTCCATGCGACGTTTCTCGACAAAGGCCAAGTAAATTCGGCATTTGATTGATCTTGGCAAGACTTCAAAAACCTTTTTTGCACCGCCTGTTAAGTCTTGTCCTGTATGGGTATCCCTAAGCAGTTTGAGTGTCCGGTGCGGCTTAGCACCTTTCCGATTACTCCAGAATGGGTTTCGCACTATGTTTCTCGTCGTCGGTCTTCTGATCGTTTTTGGCATGGTCTTTGGTGGGTTTGCGCTCGCAGGCGGCCACTTTGACGTGATTATCCATGCAGCACCTCTCGAATTTATGATGATTTTCGGGGCCGCTATGGGCGCCTTCGTGATTGGTAACTCGATCGAGACCATCAAAGCCACGGGGGCGGGCATTGGCAAAATTGCTGGTGGTCCTAAGTGGAAAGCGCAAGATTATCAGGATCTGTTGGTTCTGTTGTTCGCGCTAACCAAAACCATGAAGGCTAAAGGCGTTGTGGCATTGGAAGCCCACATCGAAAAGCCAGAAGATAGCGCCATCTTCAAGCGCTATCCCAAGATTTTGAAAGATCACCACGCGACCGACTTTATCTGCGACACCTTGCGCATGATGACGATGAACTTGGATGATCCCCATCAGGTCGAAGCCGCGATGGAAAAGCAGCTGGAAAAGCACCATCACGAGGCCCATGGCGCGTCACATGCCTTGCAATCCATGGCTGACGGTTTGCCGGCTCTGGGGATTGTGGCCGCCGTGTTGGGGATCGTGAAGACCATGGGCGCGATCACCGAGCCCCCCGCCGTTTTGGGTGGCATGATTGGTAAAGCACTCGTCGGTACCTTCTTGGGCGTGTTCTTGGCCTATGGCATCGTGGGCCCGATGGCGACCCGCTTGGTGCAAGTTTTGGATGAAGAGCATCAATTCTACAAAATCATCATGGATGTTTTGGTCGCCCACTTGCACGGCAATGCCGCCCAGGTATCGGTCGAAATCGGCCGCGGCAGCGTACCAAGCTCGCTCGCCCCATCGTTTGCGAAGCTGGAAGAAGCTTTGAACAACATGCCTAACGACGCATAAGTGATCGAAAACATCAGGAAAACGAGATTTACTTGCGGTGATTTTGGCCTATGTTGGGGTGAGCGGAAGGCTGCTTCCTAACCTTAAGCAATTGATATTGCCTTTAGTTAACAAGGATTTCCGCCCGCAGCAGCTATGCCGTTGCGGGTATGGACACGCCCTTGTTACGGCGAAATCGCATAGCAGACTTAGCAAAAGTTGCTGATGTAACGCTATTGCTTCATGACGAGACACCTTCTAATGAACCCGTCACTGCGCCCGAGACGAGGCGTTCAGGGCAAAGAAGGAATTATACAATGATCGAGCTCAAGAAGCTTTTCGCAGCAGCAGCAGTTGTTGCAGTTCTCGGCGTTTCCGCATGCGGCAAGCCAGCTGAAACCACCAACACCGTTGACGCAGCTGCTACCGAAGCAGCTAACGTTGTTGACGCAGCAGCTACCGAAGCTGTGAACGCAGTTGAAGCAACTGCTACCGAAGCAACCAACGCAGTTGACGCAGCAGCTACCGAAGCAACCAACACCGTTGACGCGGCTGCTGGTGCAGCTGTGAACGCAGTCACCGAAGAAAAGAAGTAAGTCACTTACTTTCGCTTGAGCGAAAGTAGATGCGCGAAAGGCCGCCCACTGGGCGGCCTTTTTGCGTTGGGCTTACTGAAGCCGTCTTGCCAATCGAGTAGGGAGTGCCGAAACATCGTGACCACCCCTGCCTCGCGCTTACCGCCGGAACCCGACATTCGCTTCGATGACACAGGCCTGATCATGGGTGAGGCCTTTAACGACAGTTATTTCTCGCGCGATGATGGGCTCGAAGAAACGCGTAAGGTTTTCCTAGAGGGCTGTGGTTTGCCCGAGGCTTGGGTTGGACAGGCAAGCTTTACAATTGCCGAGCTCGGCTTCGGCACGGGGCTGAATGTTCTCGCAACCTGGGACTTATGGCGCAGGCATCGGCAACCAGGCCAAACTCTTCATTTCATCACTACTGAAGCCTTCCTGATGGCGGCTGAGCATGCGGCTAAGGCGCACGCCCATTGGCCGGAGCTGGCAGACCTGTCTCAGCGCTTGCTGGCGCACTGGCCCGTGCGGGCCTTTGGCAACCAACGTATCTGGTTTGCGGAGGATGGCTTCTGCCTGACGATCTTGATCGGACCTGCGCTTCGGTGCCTGCAAGCCATGGATTTTAAGGCCGATGCTTGGTTCCTCGATGGGTTTGCGCCCAGCCGGAATGACGACATGTGGTCGCTCGAGCTTTTGCAGGAAGTAGCGCGGCTATGTGCGCCTGGAGCCCGGCTCGCCACTTATTCTGTTGCGGGCGCGGTTCGCCGGGCTCTTGAAACCTGTGGCTTTGCTGTCAGCCGAATGCCCGGATTTGGCTCCAAGCGGCAAAGATTGGAGGCGGTTTGGCCGGGTGAGCGGGCAGGCGCTCCTGCCAAGCCAAGCTCTGTGCTGGTCATCGGCGGCGGCATTGCCGGCGCTGCCGCCGCCCACGCCTTTGGACGCAGAGGCATTGTGGTTGAGCAAGTGGACGGGGACCCGTGCGGGCAAACCAAAGCCAGCCACAATCCGGCAGCTCTGATCATGCCGCGCCTAGACCGTGGCGACACGCGTGAAGCACGCTTCTTCCGCGCGGCTTATCTGTGCGCCACCAGCCTCTATGCTAGCCTGGGTCGTGAGATTTTCGCGCCGATACAGGTTCAGGAATTACCCGGCGATGATCGCGACCGGATGCGCCTAGACGATCTAGCTAAGAACCCACCGTTGCCGCCTGAACTTCTGAGCAAGATCGACACGGGCGGGTTGCTGCATCGCAGCGGTGGTCTGGTTTATCCAGATCGCTTGTTGCCACGCTTGGCTCAACAGGCGAGCCGTCATCCAGTGGCAGCATCGGCCCTGCACTATGCGGACGGACAATGGCAGGCCCTAAACGACGTCGGTGAGGTTTTGGCGCAAGCGGCGGCTTGCGTCGTTGCCGCAGGCACACAGCTTGACCGCTTTGTCACGCTAGACACAGAATTAGAGGGCCGTGCCGGACAGATCAGCTTGGCCCAAATCCAAGGTGCGTTACCTGAGACAGCTTTGGCGGGCGGCCCGTATGCAGCGGCTTTCCATGGCCAACTTCTATTCGGCGCAACCTTTGACCCATGGGATCTCGCGCGATTTGACAAGCCAGAGGTCACGGTCGCCGGCCATTCCCAGAACGTCGAAACCTTGTCCGAAATTGCGCCAGAGCTTGCGGCCCGGATTGATCTTAAGACTGCCTTTGGCCGCGCCAGCGTGCGGGTGGCGGCGAAGGATCGTTTGCCGATTGCAGGGGTAGCCGCATCGCGCAGCGGCGAGCAGGGCTCTGGCCTATTTGTACTCGGCGCGCTTGGTTCTCGCGGATTTACTACGGCGCTTTGGCTGGCTGAACATGTCGCCTCACTCGCCTGTGGCGAACCTAGTCCTCTGGAGCGCGACGTCGCGGGGGCCGTATCGCCAAAACGCTTTGAGCTTCGCCGCCATAAGGGCCAGACCCAACCGCCGCACTTGGCGGATAGGCCGATAGCGTAATACGCACAGCCTCGTCGGCAATATGCTCCCGTTCTAACGGCTTTCTGGCTGCTGGACTGACCAAAAGACCATACCAAACCGTCTGATGTTCGATATAGGCGCTGAGGAGGCGAAAGGCTTCCTTGATCTGGCGTGGTTCCAGCAGCCCAACCTCAGCACAAGCTTGAAGTGGGGGCATACATAATTGTTCTAAGGCAGACCGGATCTGGCGACACATGGCGCGCCGGAACGTTAAGGGAATCGAATTATGCTCAATCGGGGTGCGGATTAGGTCTCGAAATAAGGCCGAGGCACACAGCTCTTGATAGCGATCAGAGGCACGCAACAGCTGATAGATCGGCTCATCTTCTTGCGAAACAGGTCTGGCCAGAATCTTAAGTCTTTGGATCCCGCGTGCCAGAACCGCCCGGAACAGGGCCTCTTTGGACTCAAATGCTTTGTAAATCGAAGCGGTCGAGATCTCACTGCGGGCGGCAATATCGCTCACCTTCGCGTTCCAAAAGCCCAATTCGAAAAAAAGGTCTCCAGCCACGTCAAGGATTTGTTGTACCTGTTGGGATTGCATGAAATCTTCCGCATAAGGCCTAACGCCAGTTTTCCACAACCCTTAGTAATGATCAAGCTACCAATCTGTCAAAAAATAGTTATTTAAAGTTGATTAAGATCGATTGTAATTGGTTAGAAAGAAGTTTCTGCGACTTAGCACTATGACAAACTTGGCTTTTCCCCATGACCAAAAGGGTAACGGCGACGCTGCCGAGGATGTGCTTTTCCTCGATCGACGCCACGAGGGTCGCGCCCAAGCTTTCTTGGGGGTGAATTTTTCAGGCTTTAGCCCGCAAAGTCTTCTCCGGCGTATCGACGAAATCGGCAGCGCCAAGCGCCCCTTCGTCTATCTCTGCACACCCAATGTCGACCATATGGTGCGCCTAGACAAAGAGCCGGTGCTCTGTGACTTCTATGAAAACGCGTGGGCAAATGTGAATGATAGCCGCATTCTGGAGACCTTGGCGGACTTATCCGGCCTGTCTTTACCGGCCTGTCCGGGCTCTGACCTCACCCAGGCCTTGTTTGAAACCAGCATTGATCCGGCCGAGCCGGTAGTCGTGATCGGGGGCATAGAGGAGGTGATCGAGACCGTTCGTGCCCGCTATGGCTTAACCGATTTGCGCTGGCATGCGCCCCCTTTCGGCTTGCGGACTAATCCAGAAGCGATGGCGGAGGCAGCAGCCTTTGTGGCCGCTAATCCGGCGCGTTTCACCTTCCTTTGTGTCGGCTCGCCCCAACAGGAAATGCTGGCCCGTGTCATTCAACAGCAGGGCCAAGCTGTCGGTATAGGTCTCTGCGTCGGCGCATCCATCGATTTCCTGTCGGGCAATCGGAAGCGCGCGCCGCAATGGATGCAGCAAGCGCGCCTCGAATGGCTGTTCCGTCTATTGGATGAGCCGCAAAAGCTATGGCGGCGCTACTTGGTTGAGGGTCCTAAGATCTTTCGTATTTGGCTGGCTTGGCGCAAGCGCCGCTAAAGCTTACAAAAAGCCGTGTTCGCCCATCCAGTCTTGGATCGTGGAAACTGCTTCGGCGACCTTGGCAGGTTGGCCCAGATAATAGTGAGTCGCGCCATCTATGGCCTGAAAGCGCGGGGTGACTTGGGTAAAGCCTGCCCTTATCCGCGCCGCATGCGACGGCGTACAGGCATCGTCTGCCAAATTCTCCACCACCAAAGCTGGCACGGTGACATGGGCGGCACAAGCTGGCCCATCGGCCCGGCTTTCTTCCGACCATTGTGACAGCCAAGACCTTAGACTTGAATAGCGCGCCAGATGGGCCGGGCTCATATTCACCGTCTTTGGATCGCCCATATAGCACCAGTTTGGCCGCCTCTGGTTTGGATCAATGGCGGGGTCCAGCCAGCGCAGGTCGGCCATGGTGCCGTGCACGACAAAGCAATGTTCGCGATTGACCTCGCCCCGTTTCTGAAAGTCCGCCAGCCTCTGGCGAACATCGGCTGTGATTCGGGCGATGCGGTCGCGCTGGGCCTTCCGATAGAGGTGCTGGAAGGCTTCTGAATAAGGCGGTTGATGGGGCGCGTCGGGGGTATAAATATCCAGGGCAGGATCGCGCTTATCCGGATTGAGCTCGTCCACAATGGCCGGGTCAATCCATTCCGACAGAGTGATCGCGCGGCTGACATGGGCGGCCAATTGCATCACCCCGTCTGCCGGGATCAGGCCTGCACCCAGAATATCGACCGGATCACCCGCAGGCGTGGTCTCAATCGTCGGGTTCTCCGCTTGGGCCTGATAAAAGAGCGACAGCGACCCACCCCCTGACCAACCCGCCAGCACCACTTTCTCAAAGCCCAAGACGGTCTTGGCGTGGCGGACATAGCGGCCCAAATCAATCAGCACCTTCTCCATGATCAAGGCGGTATCATTATGGGGATAGCGCGACCCGCATGTCATGACCGGAATGCCCGCATGGGCCAAAGCAATCGGCATGGGCAGATAATTCATCGTGCCCGACGGATGCATGAACAGCACGATGCTCTTACACGGCGGACCATCCTTCGGCTTTAGGAACTGGCCCTCACACAATACCCAATCCTGATTGCCGCCATAGGTTTCTTTGAAGCCTGACTGGTCCTGAAACATTAAGGTGACCGGCAAACGGTCGATAGGGTAACGGGTCACGATCTTGCCTTTCTTGCAACCAAGGTGCGACACAGTCTAACGCCTCGCGGGAAAGACCTCGCAGGCTTTGAGGCTTGCAGGGAGAAGCGCGCACAGGCAAGAACAATCTCATGCAACGCTTTCCTTTTTTCTTTGCCTTGATGGCCGCCCTCGCCGTGATACTGGTTGGTATCGCCGCTGCGCCCTTGGCGATGCCACAGGGCCAAGCCGTCGATGGGCGGCAGACGAATTTGGGCTGGGTAGTCGAGGGCGCAGATTTGGCGCAGGTTCGCCCAGCAGAGGGCTTTCCTGTCATGGTACCCCCGGGCCCACGCGGTGACTTGGAAGGCGTACGCATGACGGCGACCAGCGCTTTGGCCCCCGATGCCCGCTTTTCTAAGGCCGTCCGCCTCAGCCTTGGCGACGCCTTGGCCGCCCATGTCGCAGGCGGTGCCACGACCGTCCGCGTGATCGTTAAGTCCACTGCGCGCTTTCCCGCCAAGTCGATGGCGATTGGCCTTGTCACCGAGGGCCCCGTTAGCTGGAGCGAGCAGGCCATTGGCCCCGCCTTCACCAGCGTGACCTTCACCTTGCCGCCCACCAAGACCAAGCCGCGCGCCCTTGCGATTTGGCCCAGCGTGCAAGGTGGCGATGGTGGCATTGAGGTCAAGGCCATCATCTTCGCCAAGCCCGAAGCGGCCCCCGCACTTCCGAACTAGAAAAATCCAGCACGAAAGCCTCCACCACATGAGCCAATCGCCCGCCATTGCTGCTGCCCACCGCGTTCTGGACGTGGAGATGGAGGGTCTGCGCCGCCTGCAAGTCTCCATCGGGACGGAGTTTGCCGCCATTGTTGAGAAGGTCGGCACGATGAAGGGCCGCCTAATCTGTGCGGGCGTCGGCAAGTCTGGCCATGTGGCGCGCAAGATTACCGCGACCTTGGCCTCCACCGGCACGCCCAGCCAATTCATCCACCCAACTGAGGCCAGCCATGGCGATATGGGCATGATTGGCACGGACGATATCTTGCTGATCCTCTCCAAATCTGGCGAAGTGCCCGAATTGTCGGACATGATCGCCTATGGCAAACGCTTCAAAATCCCCATCATCGCCATGACCGCCAATGCCGACTCCGTGCTGGGCAAGGCAGGCGATTATCTCATGCTCTTGCCAGAGGCACCCGAAGCCTGTGGCGAGACGCGCGCGCCGACCACCTCGACCACGATGCAGATCGCCTATGGTGACGCTCTGGCGGTTGCCCTGCTTGAGCGGCGCGGCTTCACCGCCGGCGACTTCCGTGTCTATCACCCTGGTGGGAAATTAGGCGCGATGCTGAAGTCGGTTGCCGACCTGATGCATAAGGCCGACGAA
>JAJTGP010000108.1 GCA_021299265.1 Hyphomonadaceae bacterium
ACCGCGTCTTCACCTCCTACGACAACATCGTCGACCATTGCTGCGAGGCATGGAACAAGCTCATCGATCAGCCATGGCACATCATGACCATTGGTCGGCGCAAATGGGCGCATGGGTTATGATCAATGCAGCTTGGTATAACAAGCCTCAGGCGCAACTTGCATCGTCACAGGTTTAGTGTCGGCTAATCTATTCGACTGACAGGAAGACAATGGGAAGAAGGAGGCAAACAGCAATGCTGAGAGCATCGAATATCTGCCGCACTTTTCCATTGTTCCCCCCGCATTGTCTCGCCGTGAAATCAACCGATTAGCAACCCCACCCATGTGGGGAGGGGCGTGAATAGCGCACGCCCCCTCACTTGCCCCCCTTTGCTGCCTCAATGGCGATGAGGTTATCGTCACTGTTGCGATCAATCCGCTTCACATAGGGGTCGATGCCCACAAAGCCGGGTTCAGGGACTGCGGGTAATGTGAGGACGATTTGCTGGCGGCCGCTGCGAATGGGACGACGTTCAAACGCCAAGACATTCGCTTTGGTGAAGACTTCATCGTCAGGCCTTTGATTAAAGACGCCCACTTCCCAAGCTTCTGACATGGGGGCTTCGGTCTCTTTGCCTTCGCCATCGGCATAGAGCTTCTTGGCTTCAACTGTCAGCGTCACCTGCCAACGCCCATCGGGCAATTTGACCTTCGTGGCCGATGTTGCCTTAGCATCATACAGCGTAATCTTCTCAAACAGATCGGTGATGAGCTGTTGCTTGACGGGATCAGGGCCCACTTCGGCGCGCAAGTAAGCGATAAATTGGGCGCTGGTGGGATAGGGCGCAGGCTTAAAGGCGAATTGGGCGATCACTTTGCGAATGGCGGCATTGACCGGGGCCTCACCCACCTCATTGCGCAAAAAGTACATCACCAAGGCACCCTTATTGTAATGGATATAGCCTTGGTTCTCGACCCGATTGAGCGGCAATTCTTCCACGACTTCGCTGCCGCGTGCGCCCAGATAGGAATCGAGTTCATTCTTCAAGAATTGGCGGACATGTTCTGGCCCCAACATGTCTTCCATCACCAAAAGGGCACCATATTGAGAGAAACTCTCTGACAACATGGTCGAGCCCTGCTTGTCGCCGCCAACAAATTGGTGGGCAAACCATTGGTGTGCGATTTCGTGCGCCGTCACGAAGGTGACGAGGTCGATCTTCTTCGGATCGCGATTAGCCTGAAGCCAACCAATATCCTCGCTGAAGGGCACGGTATTGGCAAACGACTGAGCGAAGGTTTCATAGGCGGGGAATTCCAAGATGCGGAATTGGCGGAACTGGTAGGGCGAGAAACGCTCGGAGAACAGGGTTAAAGACCGATGCGCCGCCTTCTCCATCCGCTCGAGGTTCGCAACATGTTTGGGGTGATGGTATAATTCCACCGAGACAGGCTTTCCCGCCACCATAACCTGCGACCGCTTCACGCCATAGCGCGCTGATTGGATCGAGAAGAAGTGGTGGATGGGTGCCTCCGTCACAAAGCGACGCGTGATGCGACCGTGCTTTTTGGTCTCGGACACCTGATAACCGGGCGCGATGGGGACTTGATCATCATCGGTGCTGACAGTGATATCGGCAGTCACCCAATGGCTGTCTGGCCGCAGATAATGATGCGCGTCACCCTTGGGATCTTCCAATTTAAAGGGGCGGCGGTCTGGGTCGAGGCCGTATTTGCGCCGCTTAGACCGATCGGTCAGCCAATTGCCGCGCGAGACGCCAAAGATGGGTGTCAGCTCGAAATTGTTGAGGAAGGTGCCATTGGCGATCAGGCGGCTTTGACCGCTGCCATTGGTAAAGCCCTTGCGGCCATAGGTGGTCTCAAACGTCACAATGCGCTTTTCACCCGGGGCCATGGGCTCTTCAAACCGATAGAGCGTGGTGCTATAGTCGGGCCAAGCCTTTTCAACCACCACGCCGGGGATGGACAAGCTAGCCCGTTCGACCGTCGCTTTATCGGGTAGCGCGGCAATCATGCGTGCCAGCGGGGCACCGGTCTGGTTTTCGATGACATAGCTACCAGTCACTTCGGCTTGGCGATCCTTAGGGCGCAAATTGACGGTTAGCTTTACGTCTGTGATCGTTGGGCCTGGCATCTCCTCATATTGGGCGAGCGCCTTTTCGGCCTTGGCTAGACTTTCCTCGCCCGCAAGGCTCGACTGATAGCTATTGAGCACATTGGTGTTGTAGTAGATCCAGCCGCCTAGGCCCGCGAAGGCGGCAAGGGCGGAGGCCAGAACAAGGCCTGTCGCGCCCATCATGCGGCGCGGGAAGCGGTTGATCCGCGGCATCAGGCGCGTCTCTGCCCCGCGACGCCACAGGCCATAAGCAAGGATCACCAGAACGACACAGAACGCACCCCAATAGAGGTCAAACCACGTCTTGCCGATCCAGAAATGCGCCGTGCCGTTAAAGGCACTTAAGGGCATGCCGGGGCTGCCGCCGAAATTGTACAAATTGTGCTGGAAGCCCATGCTGGCCAAGGTGATGGAAGCGACCAGATAAACAACCAAGCAACCCCAGCCAACATATTTATTGGGCGAGAGCGCTTGGAAAAAGACGGCGAGAATTGCGAGTTGCAGCCCCGAAATCGTGCCGGGCACAATCCACCAGAGCAAATAGCCCATGGGTTCAAGGCCTGCATAACCCTTAAACAGCTGCACCCCCATCGCCGCCAGCATGCCAACGATGTTGGTCGCCAAGAGTACGAGGAAGATCGCCAAGACTTTGGGGAAGACAAAGGCCCAATCGCTGACGGGCGTAGAGTCAATGATCTCTGCCATGCGGCGCTCGCGGTCGCGCCACACAAGGTCACCCGCATAAAAGCCGGCAATGATGATAGGGATGATGGCGAAAGAGCCTTGTAAGGCCACGACCATCAGGCGTGTGACCGGCTCAATCGCGGTGCCCCGCACTTCATCTGCATAGAGAAGGGCACCCATGGCATTAAAGAGGCCCAAGACCAACAATACAAAGAAGGCCGGGCTAAACATCACGGCTTTCACGTCAAAGGTGGTACGCGCCCAGAGCTGTGCCAAGCGGACTTGGCCCGTAAGGACAGGCGCGATGACGGGGGCTGTTGCCACGATTGGGGCCGCGACGGCTTTACCAGCCTTGGTTGCTTTATCCGCCTTCACGCCTTTGCCGCCTGGGCGATAGATGAAATAGGAGAGGCCCAAGCAGGCCAAAGCGACCGACAGCCAGATGGCCCGGTTTTGCAGAAATATCCCGACCAGTTCTGGCAGGCGCGTATTGCGGTCTGCCGCCGTCCAATATTCGGTCTGGCGGAACAAGGCGCTGACGCCAGTGGGGTCAAATAGGCCGGCAATGTCTTTCATGTCGGGCTTGCCGAAGATGACGCCCGTGGTCACCCAAGCAACCAAAATGCCGATCAGGCCCAGATAGGCCCCCATCATCGAGCGGGTCGCGGTAGCAAAGGCAAACAACATCGCGCCGAACACAAACAACATAGGCAAAGCGATGATGAAGTAAGCAAAGGCATAATGGGCCAAAATCAACGGCCCGACCTTCTCTTGATCCAGCCAAGGCATGAGCGAGCCGATCAAGATCGCCAGCGGCACCGACAAATAGCCCACCGCCGCTGCCAACCAAGACCCGGCAAAACGGCCAAAAAGATAGGCACCTTTGCCCAAACGTGTCGCGCGCAAGATGGGGCCGTAGCCGGTCTCGTCATCGCGTGTGACCGAATTGGCGACAAAGGCTGTCACGGCAAACAGCGCAAAAATCCCCATCACCATCATGGTTTGATTAATGGCGAAGGGCGAATTGATATTCGTATTGCCAGTGCCGCCGATTTGGATTTCATTGACCGTGACGGCCCCAAAGGTCAGCAAAAAGAAGAGGGTAAAGCTGACCCAGAGTACCGGGTTACGCAGTTGATAGCCGAACTCAAAGCCGGCCACAGACAGGAATTGGCGCAAGGATTTCATGTTATCAGTCCCGATCTCAAGCAGCAGCGCGCATGGCGGAGAGGGTTGAGAAATACACGTCTTCCAGCCCCCCCTCGACGGCATTGAAGCCGGGCTCGGGCTCTTGGTCGGCCAGCACATGAATAACGGTCTCGCCGCCGAATAGGCGCGAGGAGATGACTTGCATCCGCGCTTGGTAATCTGCCAGAGCCGCGCGCCCGATGGTTTTGCGCCATACCCGCCCCGACAGCGCGTGGGTTAGGTATTTGGGTGCGCCCTCGGCCACAATCTTCCCTCCGGCCAGAATGGCCATGGCCGGGCAGAGATCGGCGACATCTTCCACGATATGGGTCGAAAGGATCACGACCACTTCATCGCCAATCGCGGCCAATAGGTTCAAGAAGCGGTTGCGCTCTTCAGGGTCTAGGCCCGCGGTCGGCTCATCCACGATGATCAGCTTGGGGGCACCAATGAGGGCTTGCGCGATGCCAAAACGTTGCCGCATCCCGCCGGAAAAGCCCGCGATGGCCTTGTTGCGCACCTGCCAAAGATTGACTTGGTTCAGGAGGCCCTCAACGACTTCCTTGCGCTCTTTAGCGCCTGCAAAGCCCTTTAGGATGGCCATATGGTTCAGCATGTCTCTGGCCGTCACGCGCGGATAGACGCCAAAGTCTTGCGGCAGATAGCCCAAGGTCTCGCGCAAGAGTTCTGGCTGTTGCAGCACGTCAATCTTGCCAAACTCTATCGCGCCAGAGGTCGGCGTTTGTAACGTGGCGATGGTGCGCATCAGAGTGGACTTACCAGCGCCATTGGGCCCGAGCAGACCATACATGCCCGGCGCAATCGTCAGATTGATGTTATCAAGTGCCTTCACGCCATTGCTATAGACATGCGTCAGGCCGGTAATCTTTAACATGTTAGTCCCCCGTTTTGCCGGAGGGTAACGTGCGAGTTATAAGGCGGCAATGCCCCCAAATAATTAAATTATCGTCATAAACCTCTAGGAATACGAAGGATTTTCAGAGTCTAGTTGCGGCGCGGTGCCAATCCAATGCTAAACTCCCGCAGGATGTCGAGATATTCTTCCATGTCGATCCCACCCTTTTCTGCTGAACGGAAGCGGTAGGCCCAATAGGAAACAATGTGGGATACCATGCCCATCATGTGCCCAAGATCGACAAACAAAAGCGGCGCATCCAGCAGAAACTTACGGAATGCCGCCGTGTGACCACGCTGAACAAGGTCCCGGAACGCATCGTCATAAAGTGCCAAAACGCGCGAGCAGTTCATCGCGGTTGCCCGAATGTTTTCGCGAATGGTCTTTTTGAGATCTGCTGCCAGTTCCGTGCTCATCCGGTCAGGTCGACCCTTGATCTTGATGGAGTCCATTTCTGGCCCGATCTTACTCAACGCCACCATATTCTCGCTGAACTGCCACTTGTAAAAGATAAAGCCCTTCCAGCTGAATATCCCATCGCGGAATTGAATCCCTTCAAGTCCCAAGGTTAGACGTAGGGGCTCCAGCCGTGAATCGGCATTGGTCGACAAAAGGGCATTGGCCAATCGACCGACCATCTCGGGGTTGATATCTGAACTGCCCGAACCAAAGGCCAATTGAATCAGCGGATACATCTCCACTTCGGTAAAGGTCAGCATACGGGCGGTATCGGCGGGCGAAATAGAGAAGTAACAATCCGCAGGCGCACGATTATGACGGCGCAACTGCTCGCGCACCAAAAATGGATCGAGCGATGGAATGGTATTCAAAAGTCGAAGGGTTTCGAGATCATACTCAAAATCATCGCACTTATAGCCTAGGACATTGATGAGAGAGTCCTTGTATCCGGTCTCATTGATAAAGATATATTGCCCACCCACCCGCAAATCAGATCGGTCTAAGGGAAAAATGATTTTGGTCCCGACGGGACCCCCACTGGGCACCAGATAGGCTTCGTCGCTGCGAAAGCGATGCTTAACGATAACGGCTTGGTTGAGCGCGCTATCCCGGAAAAACGGTGCAGCGCTGTAGTCAGCATCTTCCGAAAATGCTTCTGCGACATTGTGTAGATTGAGAACACGACTGGTGGAAGCAGAAGCACTGAGGGCGGTGAGACTTCGAATACCTGACATGAATGTTCCGTCGAGATTGACTGCTGCGCGCTAAAATATGCGCTCTCGGAGGAATGTTGTAACAATAAAGTGGCGATAGTAAATTAGGACAGCCGACTTAATTGCAATTGATCCCAGTACAAAAATATCATTAGGATAAGAAAATAAGTATTAGATGATTTGTTACAATGCAGACTTCTGAGAAACCGTTGTTTTTTATATTAGAGCGGTTCCCGAGTTTTGTGAATCGAAAGGATTGAACGAACCCGCTGACGCGGGAGTGGGATTTATGTTGTTTGGGATGGTCTCCTGATGAGAAGGTTTGGTTGCTGAGACCAGCTTATCAACAGGAGACAACCCCATGCCCCAGAAGTTAACCGAG
>JAJTGP010000208.1 GCA_021299265.1 Hyphomonadaceae bacterium
ATGAACAATCTTGATTGCCCGACGGATCAAGCTGCACTGATCTCAAACGTCCCGCTTGTGGTGAACAGCGCTACGATGATTATGCCAAGTTTTGCGGCCAATGTCGGTCCTTTTCCAAATACCAAGGGTCATTGGGTCAATGCTCCGAGCTGTCTATCACAAAGACAAACCGCCATTGCCCTTTACGCGGCATTGGTCAGCGATGTTATGCTCGATTTGATCAATAGCCAGCGCACCATTTTGATTGAAGGGCGGTTTGCCAATTGCGAGGTCTATGTGCGCGCCTTGGCCTCACTGCGCCCGCAAGCGCAGATTTATGTGAGCCCGACAGCAATGGATGCTTCTTTTGGTGCTTTGTGCCTTGTGCAGGGTGATTTAATGCCGCCTCAAGAATTATTGTCGGTATCACCGCTTGAGATTGACCTTTTTTCCTACCGCAGCCAATGGCACAAGTCTGCCAAAGCACTGGAGGCCCAGCCATGATCGCAGCCAGTATCAGTGATTACCGGGATATCGCGCGAGCCAAGCTGCCTCGTTTCTTGTTTGAATATCTTGATGGTGGTTCTTATGACGAAGTCACTTTGTCCCGCAATCGATCCGACCTAAGCGCCATTGCCTTGCGCCAACGCATTTTGCGGGATGTTTCAAGCCTCGATTTGTCGACGTCGCTTTTTGGCCAAACCCAAAGTCTGCCAATTGCTCTTGCCCCTATCGGCCTTGCCGGCATGAACGCGCGACGGGGCGAAACGCAAGCCGTGCGGGCCGCAAACGAAGCCCATATACCCTTTTGCTTGTCGACGGTCTCGGTCTGCCCACTACAGGAAGTAGCAAAAGCCAGCACGCAACCTTTCTGGTTCCAGCTCTATATGATCAAGGACCGCGCCTTCATGCGCGATCTCTTGGCCTTGGCGCAAGCGGCGAATTGCTCGGCTCTAGTTCTTACCGTCGATATGCCGGTTCCAGGCGCGCGCTATCGTGATGTCCGCTCGGGTCTGGCCGGTGCGCCAGGCTTTCAGGGCGACTTGAGGCGGGCGTGGCAGGGCATGATGCGGCCGTTTTGGGCGCTGGACGTCGGTCTGTTGGGTCGCCCCCATCAGCTTGGCAACATCGCGCCAGTCCTGGGCGCGCAAAGTGGTATGGAGGATTTCTTCGCCTGGACGCGCGGCAATTTTGACGCCAGCATTACGTGGGCGGATTTGGATTTTATTCGGGCGAATTGGTCTGGCCCTCTCATCCTTAAAGGCATTTTGGACGTTGATGACGCGTTGCAGGCAGCGCAAGCTGGGATCGATGGGATTGTGGTCTCAAACCATGGCGGGCGGCAACTCGATGGTGTGCCGTCTGTTGCCAGTGCTCTGCCTGCCATTGCCAAAGCGCTTGACGGTAGACTGACTTTGCTCGCCGATGGCGGCGTTCGGTCGGGCCTTGATGTCGTCAGGATGCTGGCCCTTGGTGCTGATTGTGTGTTGCTAGGCCGCGCCTGGGCTTATGCTCTTGCCAGTAATGGACAAGCTGGAGTGACACATATGATCAAGTTAATCGAAGCCGAAATGCGTGTCGCCATGGCACTCACAGGTGCTGTTCGCATTTCCGACCTATCCCGCGAGTGCCTAATTGCCTGATTTGAACTGGCAACAAAAGATAACTTAAGAGCTTTTATGATTTATTTTGATTGCTAATGACGTAGTTTGATGGTACCCGTCCATTCAATTTGGTTTCGCTGTGACGTGAAGCTGGAAAAGTACCGAAATGGTACATAAAAATGGGGAAACATCGATGAAAACTGGCCCAAGCTTGATAACTCTCGCCGTTGCGCTGTCGCTTACCAGCACTGCGTTCGCTCAAACAAACTCAAATTCGGCCAGCACTCCTTCGCCTAGCCCTGAGCGCGAGGCAGAAGTCGTCATCGTGACGGGTGTTTTGAGTCAGTCAGCACTGAAAGATGCCCCGATCGCACTTTCCGTGATTGCACCAGCTGATTTGGCGCGTTTGGCGCCCAGCAGCGCCGCTGATTTGCTCAAATCTGTTCCAGGCGTCTTTGTGAATTCTGCCCTAGGCGAAATCAGAAATATTGTTTATTCGCGCGGTGTCTCTGCCAATTCAGTAGAGGCGGCTAGCGGCTATTATTATGTGTCCCTTCAAGAAGATGGCTTGCCCGTTAGCAATGTGACCTTCACCAATTTTGGTCCTGATTATTTCTCGCGACCCGACATCACGCTCAGCCGCATTGAAGCTTTGCGGGGAGGATCAGCAACCATCACTGGTCCAAACGCACCGGGCGGTATCTTCAACTATATTTCAAGAACTGGGTCGGCTGAACGGGTTGCCGATGTGCGGGTTAAACTGGGTCTGGAAGGCGATGGCGAGAATCCCTATTACCGCACCGACGCCTTTTTTTCCGGCGAAATCGGCGACACGGGTCTCTTCTATAGTGTCGGTGGGTTTTATCGGCAGGGCCGCGGTGCCCGCGATGCTGGCTATGACCTCAACAGCGGCGGACAGATCCGCGCCAATCTAAGCTACGATTATGGCAGCGGCAAAGTGACCGTATATGCTAAATATCTCAATGACCACAATGGCTTCTTCGAGTTTTTACCGGCACGGGGCTTTTCCAATCCCAAAGTGGTCCAAGAACTGGGTAATGGCGCAAGCTTCCTCCCACCGTCGGGGCAACACAGCTTCACCCCTTTTTCCGGGGCCGCCGCGCGAACTTGGGATAGCGAGAATTTAGCGCATGCGACATCGACAGCGCTTGGTGCCACAATCGAGCACCGCTTCAACGCGGATTGGAAGGTGACCAATTCATTGCGGGTTCAGCGCAACGAAATGACTTGGAATTCTGGCGGCGTAATTTTCCCGGTCTCGATTTTCGACCCGGTCCTGAGTACATTCCTAGGCACATTTTCTGCACCGGGCGGTACCTATACATTTAAGGACCGCAAAACCGGCCAAACCGCTTTCCAATTCATTCGTGCCAGTGCAGCCGGTGGCCCAATTCTTGTCAACAATTTGCCAAACCAATCAATTCTTCCCCTCGGCGTCTTATCGCAAGCCGCGCTCTATTATGAGCCGAAAGTTGATGAAATTCTCAATCAGTTTTCGTTGACGCGCACCTTTAGTCGCGGCAGCTTAACCTTGGGCAGCTTCTATGGCCGATCTGACGTGCGTTCGCTCAATCAAGGCGCAGGCCTTGGTGTATCGCCGCTGACGTCGCGACCGCAATTGTTCGACGTGACCGTGACCACGGCGCAAGGTGTTGTTCAACAAGTCACCAACCCACAAGGCTTTGCTGGCGTTGGCTTGCGTTTAGGGGCAAGCGAAAATGATATGACGCAAACCCAATTCTCCGTTTTCGCGGGCCTCGATTTTGACGTGACCGACAAGCTGACCCTTGATGGCGGGATTCGTTTTGAGCAGATCGGGGTGAAGGGTTTCAACCGTGCAAGTGCTGCTAATCCAAATAATCCCGTTGGTGGTCTTGATGGCAATGTCAACACATTGTTCGACAACAATATCCAGGCCCTTGGACCACGTGTCGAGTTTGATAGAGACCTTGACTTCGTCTCTTATTCAGGCGCTGCCCGTTATCGCTGGACCGATAGCCAAAGCACATACATCCGCGCTTCAACTGGCAAAAAGGCTCCCGATCTAGGCTTTTACCAGACCATTGACACAATCCCCGAAATCACTGGCAGCCCGTCGATCGCGCAAGAAGTCACCCAAATTGAATTGGGTTATCGCTATGATTCGAAAAATCTGAGCCTGGTCGTAAACCCGTTCCTAAGCAAGTTGTCCAATGTCGGATCAGCGCAACTGTTTACCCGCCCTGACGGCACAACCTATACACCTGTGCCCCTTCTCGCGAAGCTGGAAACCTTGGGAGTTGAAATTGAGGCTCGCGCGAAAGTATCAGATATTCTGACCTTGCAGTTTCAGGCCACCATTCAGGATCCCAAATCAAAAGACTTCGCAATTTGGGTAGCCAATGCGCCTGGCGAAGCGGATGATACCATCAGTCGGGTACCCGATGGCGTTGCTGATAACAATCCGAAACTCACTTTGGCCGCAACTGCAATAACCAAGTTTACACCACAGCTCGAACTATTTGGCACGGTCCGATACCTAGGCGACCGCGCCGCCAATCGGTTCAACACGTTTGAGTTGCCGGGCTTTACCCAAGTAGACCTAGGGGGTACATGGACAATCAATGACCGAATTCGGGCAGGCTTTAACATCAATAATGCCTTTAACAGCGAAGGCGTAATGAGTTGGGGGCCTGCCGGGGGGCTTTTAGCATCACTGGATCGGCAGGCCTTTACTCCAGCACGTCTTGCAGCGGATCCAGGGCAATTCTTCAACATAATTACGGTCCAACCCCGCGCGTTCTTCTTGACCCTTGATGTTTCGTTCTAGGGTGCAAGTCGAATTTCATATAGTCGCTTGAGGCAATTTCATGTCTCAACACCAGACAAGAACCGGGGAAGTTTGACCATGCGTTTGAATCCGCCAGCCCCATTCATCTGGACGCCACGACAGCCAATTGATCCTAGAGGTCAATTAGCCGACCCGCGCGGCCGCGGCGCGCGCAAAGAAAAGCCTAATCGGTGGTTTCTGTTTCGTCGGGTGGTGACCTTGTCGGATGTGCCGACCAAGGCCGAGCTCTCGATCACAGTTGACGGCCGCTATGTGGCTTTCGTCAATGGCAAAGAGATTGGCCGTGGGCCGGTTCGGTGCAGCCCCTTGTTTCAGCGCTATGATACTTGGTCGATCAGTTCCCATCTGCAAATTGGCGCGAACGCAATCTGTGTTTTGATCCATACCTATGGCGTCGACACCGCCTTTTACGAAGGCGTCAAAGGTATGTGGAATCCTGTGTTTGGCGAAGGTGGCCTTTGGGTTGAAGGACAGATTACGACACAATCTGAGTCACAACGCTTGATAAGCGATCGCGTGTGGCGCTGTATTGAATCTCATGCTTGGGAGCAAGCAACGCCGCGCATCAATCATGGCCTCGGCTTTATCGAAAGCCTTGATGCCAATCTGTTGCCGGATCATTGGTTGGAGCCGGACTTTGATGATGCCGCATGGGACGAGGCTCAAATCCTGCAGGCGGGAGGAGGTGGACCAGAGGCTTTCTTTGGCGGTTTGGAAGTCAAACCGTTCCCGACCCTTGTGCCGCGAGGTATTCCACCGATGCGCTATGGTTTGGAAGGCGCACAACGTGTTGTTTGGATCAAAGGGCAACGTCCTGATGCCAGTCTACCGGTAGAGCGTCGCCTCTATGAGGAAACTTTACTGGTTGGCAATGCGGACGCAGTTTCTGATCCTGAAGGGCTTTTGAAGCCAGAGCAGGCCACTGTCACCATCAAAACCACGCCTGAGCAAGATGTCTCTGTTTTGCTGGACTTCGGCCGCATCATCACAGGGCGCCCGTGCGTCTCAATGATCGCCAAGGGCGGCGAAATGATCGAGATTGCCTGCTCGGAGCATTTGCCCGGTGAATGGGACCCTGCTGGGCTAACGGAAGATGTGCGACTTACGCGGACACCGCTACTGGGGCTCGATGCCCATATTTGTCGGTATATTGCGCGGCCAGGCGAGCAAATCTTCGAGCGGTTTGAATGGTGTGCGATCCGATGGATGCAAGTTATCATTCGCAATGCCCCCGACGGTGTAACCTTGACTGGCCTTGGTGCCAAAACTGAGAATTACCCAGTCGACAGACGCGGAAGCTTCAGTTGCTCTGATCCATTTCTCAATCAGCTTTGGGCCACAGGGGCTTATACACTTGAAATGTGTATGCATGATGCGTGGGAGGATTGTCCAAGCCGGGAGCAGCGCCAATGGCTGGGTGATGCGACCGTTGAAAATCTTGTGGGTTGGGCGGCGTTTGGGCCAAGTATTGTGCCGTTAAACGCGAAGTTCCTTTGCCAAGCGGCGGAAAGCCAGCGACCAGACGGGCTGACACAAATGTTTGCCCCCGGCGACCATCATACAGATCGACTTTTGATCCCGGATTGGACATTGCAGTGGATATTGAATGCAGGA
This sequence comes from Hyphomonadaceae bacterium, assembly GCA_021299265.1. Taxonomy (GTDB): domain Bacteria; phylum Pseudomonadota; class Alphaproteobacteria; order Caulobacterales; family Aquidulcibacteraceae; genus Aquidulcibacter. The sequence goes on from JAJTGP010000208.1 coordinate 6,049, forward strand.
GATCATTATCAGCACAGCGGTGATTTAGCGACGATCGAGACCATTTTGCCCTCGATCCAAAAGGCTTTGGCATGGTTTGAGCGACTATTGGCCGACAATGGGCTTATACCAAATATGCCCTATTGGCATTTCATGGACTGGGCAGGTGTTGGTCGCCATGGCTTTGCCGCTGCCTTGAATGCACAATTGGTCGGCGCTTGGAAAGCCGCCGCCGCGTTGTGTGAAGCCTGCGACATGGGTCGGGCCGCTGCTGCATATCGAGCCCGCGCGCTCAAGGCACAAACAGCATTGCACGATCTCCATTGGGATGAGCGGCGCGGGGTCTATGTGGACGTTCTTGACCCTGCAACAGGAAAACAAGAACTTCGCGTGTCCCAGCATGCCAATGCAGCTCTCATGCTGTGGGGCGAGATGCCCGATAGCCGCGCGGGCTCTGCGATCGCGCGTATTACAGATGCGGCGCGTCTCACCTTCACCGCCGCACCGCCCATAGCCAATAGCGGCGAAATCTTGGACCCCGAAAATGGCGTGGTCCTCGCCAATACATTCTACAGTCACTTCGTCTATGAGGCTTTGGCCGAACGCGGCGAATTGGGCGCAGCTATTGAGCTGATGCGCGCGCGCTTTGGTCCGATGCTCGCGCGCGGCGCTACCACTTTATGGGAGAGCTTTGAACCAACGGCTAGCCTTTGCCACGCCTTCTCTGCCTCGCCTACTTGGCAATTAAGTCGCAGAGTGCTGGGCGTTCATCCATTGTCACCGGGTTATGGCACCATTGGTGTCGCGCCGAACTTGGCAAACCTCGATCACGCGTCGGGTATTTTTCCAACCCCAGTCGGCGATGTGCATGTTGAACTAACTCGCGAAGCTGACGGTTTTCTCGCGCGCGTCCAAGGCCCTGCTGGAATTGCCCTACAGATGACGACGGCTGCAGGCCTGCGCCATGTATCCGGCGATCTGGCGGCCAATGCCGAAGGTTTTGCGCAGGCACGCTTTGCTGAAATCCGCCATGAGTGACGCCACCCTTCCGGCAAAAGTCAGCCGCAACTCCATGGCGCAATTGTTCCTGTTTGCAGCGCCGATGTTGCCATTGGCGATGCTCACACTGCCGCTGGGTGCCTATATCCCGCCCTTGTATGCGCAGGCCGGGATATCGCTCTCCCTCATTGGTCTGATTTTTATGGCCGCTCGTATTTTTGATGTTGTGACCGACCCCATCATGGGTGCACTTACAGACCGAACACGAACTCGATTTGGGCGGCGCCGGCCTTGGCTACTTGCCGGTGCACCTATCTTTGCCGTTTCCGCGGCCGCGTTGTTTTTTCCCCCTGAAGGTGCCGGTGCCCTCTGGCTCGTGGGTTGGCTCTTTATGATTATGATTGGATCCACAATTCTTGGCGTCACACATGGTGCGTGGAGTGCAGATATTGCCGGCGATTATGATGAGCGCTCGCGCGTTCAAGCCGTTTTGATCATGACGTCAATTCTGGCCAGCTTGTGCGTTATGATCGGCCCGGCTTTGGCCGAGCGGGTTGTAGATGACCCCGTAACGGCCAGAGCAAGTCTGGCAGGTGGTCTGATCGTAATCTTGACCTTGCCCATGGTCGCATTGGCCGTGTTTGGCGTGCGTGAACCCAGTATTGCGCCAACTCAGCCTAACCTTGTCTCGCCGCACAATGCTGTTTTGATCGCTTTGAAACGACAAGTTTTCTTGCGCCGCTTATTGTTTGCCGACTTCATGCAAGGGTTGGCAGGTGGCGTCATCGTTTCAATGATCGCCTTTTATGCCGAGGCCAAAGGCGTGCCCCGAGTCGCGGCACAATTATTGTTGGCCTTCTTTGTATCGGGATTGATTTGTGTGCCGGCGTGGATATGGCTAAGCTTTCGCCTCGGCAAGGCCAAAACTATCGGGATATCCTCGCTGGTCTCGATAGGATTGTTGATGCTGGTCGCCTTGGCTCCCGCGGGCCAACCCGCTCTGATTTTGGCCGCCTTTGGTGCCTTCGGGTCAACAATGGGCGTGTGGATATTCCTGATGAAATCGATTCTGTCCGACCTGATCGAGATTGAGGAAAAAGAAACAGGAGAGCCACGGGCGGGGATCATGTTTGCGCTGTTTCTTTTAACCCAAAAACTTGGCGGTGCCTTTGCTGTCGGCATAAGCTATCTCATACTTGGGCTTGGTGGCTTTAAACCCGGCGTTACGCCCAGTCCCGAAATGGCGGTGATCATTATCGCCATAACCGTCAGCGCACCCATCATTGGTCATGCCGTCATGGCATTGGTCACATTAACATGGAAGGGCGACGCGGCGAGTTCGGGCTGATCTTTTCGGTAAGTTGCCAATTACTAGACGCCCCGCCTCAAATTGGGAACCGTGTCGCTTTAGAGGGTATCGGAGTCGGCCTGATGCTTGGTACTGTCTGTGACCAGAGACCCATTTGGTCCGTCGCCTGAATGTAGAGCCCAATCGCAAATCGTTTAGTTTGAGTATGTCAGCTTTCGGGCTTGAGAGAATTGCGCGCTATTGACCTAGTTTGGCGCATTGGAGACTGTCCGAGTGTCGGCAGAACTTGGCCGAAGAACGAACCCGCTCCGCGGGAGGTTTGTGCGTGATGGTCTGCTTTGGGGAGCGTGGGGGGCAAAAGCGGACGTTCAAAAACGGACCAAAGCGAATTTGACTGTCGCCAGCGGTTCGGGAGACGCTACGCACCCTGCGGCACGAAGCGCATTGCTGAGTAAAAGATTCTCAATTAATGCTTAATCCCAACGCCAGATATGAATCCCATCGCCGTCCCAACCCGCCTTCTTCATGGACGCCGCCAGCAGAATATCGACGAACCAACTATTGTAGTTTCCATATCCATCTTCAACACTTGCGCCCGCGAACGATCGGTTTGACTTTCGTGCTTCCCAATTCTTGTCACCATCAACTACTAATTCAGCTGTCGAACGATCTCCTGTCAACACACCCGTCAACATCAAATAGGTTTTGACCGACTTATCTTCGAGAACGTTGTGTTTGCTGAGATAATGGGACAGTAATTCAGCCCGCCTGGAGTCCAAAGCGGTGTTATGTAAGGCGTGCGCCACACAGGAAGTATAAAGCGGCCAACGATTCATTTTGTAATATCCGCCATCTTCTTCTGACGGGTCCACAGTTTGTCCCATCAAGGCAAACATGGCCAAAACTGTGCTCTTGTAGTAAATTTGATGCTGAATGCCGTGATCGCGAGCAAGCGAAAGAAAATGTTCATGCGCATCTACGGCAATCTCAAATTGCGGACGAGGGTCATCACCGCGCCGCCAATCCATCAAACCAATCAGCACTTGGTTAAATGTTGCAGTATATTGATTTCGAACCGCTATTGCTTCTTTACCAGACGACAAGAGTTCATTTTGAAGCGCATTAATTTTGTCAATCCACTCTAGGAGGTACAGTGAGAGCGCATCGGACGTTTCACTTTTGGTCACGGTAACCTCACAATTGTGCCAGTGACTGTAGTCGGTGTTAGCGGCATGACATTGTATGTCCTATTCGACTGCCGGAACGAAGCATACCGCTGAAGTGTTCCGTTTAGATAGGCTGCTTCCACGATTGGGTTCAATCGATTTCCTCCAGCAATGCGCTCCGCGCGGTAGCAACTGTCTTGACCAAGGTCATGCGGGTGTCAATTCAGCGTTGATTTGATTGTTCCAAGGCTGTCCTGAGCGGATCATGGCGTTGAGGTGTGTGAGGAGCTTTCTGGCGACCGCGATGATAATGGCTTTGAACGGACGCTGTTGGTTTGAGAGTTTGGCGCGGAACTCTTTAAGGACAGGATCGCGGCTGCTGGCGATGAAGGCGGCGAGATAGAGGGCGCGCCGTATCTGGGCGCGACCGCCCCAGATATGGCGAGAGCCGCGTCGTATGCCGCTGTCGCAAGCGTGTGGTGCGAGACCTGCAAGGCTGGCGAGAGCTCGGCGGTTGGTCGTTCCGATTTCAGGTAGGCCGGCGACTAAAGTGGCGGCGACAACAGGGCCGATGCCAGGAGCACTTTGGAGGGCTGCATCAAGTTTGGCGAGTTGTGTCGCAGATTTGATGTGGGCAGCTATTTCCTTAGTCAGGGCTGCGAGA
>JAJTGP010000261.1 GCA_021299265.1 Hyphomonadaceae bacterium
AAACCACCTGCGGTGGGCTCGTTACCCACTCTTGGGCGTACAGACTTATCTAGCCGGGGCGCATGGTCAGCGTCGTATTCCGGGCCAGTCCGTTAATCTGGCCCACCTCATTTGGCGCAAACCCTGCGCCCCGGTACCTCTTCTGATGTGCCCCCGGTGGTTTCCCACGCGGGGCTATGGGTGCTGCTCCCCTCTCCGATGGGGAGAGGGGAGAAGACCATTCCACTTGGAACACCTTTCCCGCAGCCTATGCCTCCGCAAAGGCCGCCTTCGCGTGAGCTCACAAAATTGGTCATCCCAGGGCGGAAACACGCCTTGCCAACCAAGTTTGCCCGTCAGCGCCACAAACCTGAAATTTTTTTAACTTGTTGGCCTATGCCAAATGTGTTCGGAGTGTCGTCGGGCTTTCTAAGGGGTAAGCTATGTTCAAATCCATTTGGCGCATATTGAGATGGGTGTTGCTTGGCACGCTCGTTACCGGTTTGTTTGTTGGCTACAAAATTGGCTGGGGCAAGCCGTTTTCGATGAATCAACTGGCCAATCGGCAAGCCATAGCGTTCGTCGTTCGAAACCCAGAGATTTTCACGTCATTGGGCCTGATCGACGGAACCTTTCTGGACACGCATTCGGGCAAATTGTCGGATGTCACCATTGCCAAGCGGGATGAGGATTATGCCCAAGCCAATACGTACCTAAAGGAAGTCCAGCAATGGGATAAAAGCAAGCTCTCGTTCCAGGACCAAATTACCTATGATATTCTGATTGACCAGTTTGGATCGAGCGAGAAGTTTAAGCCTTTTGAATGGCTTAGTGTTTCTGGGCCTTATCCGTTCAATCAGATGACGGGCTTGCAAACACAATTGCCAGGCTTCCTGCAATCGTCCCACACGATCAAAAATGCCAAGACGGCTGAAACCTATGTGCAGCGCGTTGAAGCCTTAGCCCGCGTTATGGATCAAGGCGTGGCAGAAGTGCGTCGTCAAGCCAAGTTGGGTGCCACGCCGCCTGTTGAAGTTATTGATCGCACGCAAGAAACGATCACTGATTTTCTAAAGCCTGCGCCTGAGGCGCATTCCTTAGTGACTGAGTTTGCCAAAAAGCTAGATGCGCTTAAGGATATTGATGCGAACAAGAAAAAGGCTTTGTTGGACCGAACCAAGGCTGCAGTAAAAGATCAAGTCTACCCGTCCTATAATCGCATTGCCGCAGTGCTTAACGAAATCCGCCCGATCGCTGCAAAGAACCCCGCAGCGGGCGTAGCCCGGCTGCCAAATGGTGCGGCCTATTATAATTTAGTGCTGCAGCAACAAACGACGACAGACATGACTGCAGATCAAGTCCATCAATATGGTCTGTCGGAAGTTGCACGCTTGACTGCCGAAATGGATGCAATCTTAAAGTCACAAGGATTCACGTCTGGTAGCGTTGGCACCCGCATGATCCAATTGGGCGAAGACCCACGCTATCTCTACGAGGATAGCGAGAAAGGCCGCGCAAAAATCCTTGCCGATTACAACGTCATTTTGGCGGATATTCAAAAGAAGATGCCGCAATATTTTGGTATCATCCCGAAGCAAAAGCTTGAGGTTGTCCGCGTGCCAGCTTTCGCCGAAGCAGGTTCTGCGGGTGCCTATTTTGAGCCGGCAGCGCTTGATGGTTCGCGACCTGGCCGGTTCTTTGCCAATCTGCGCAATGTGAAGGAAACACCGACTTGGAGCATGAAAACCCTTGCTTATCACGAGGGGATTCCGGGCCACTTTCATCAAATCAGCGTTGCCCAAAAGCTTCCTGGCTTGCCATTCTTACGGCAGCAAACGCTCTATACCGCCTATGCGGAAGGCTGGGCGCTCTATGCTGAGAGCCTCGCCAAAGATATGGGCATGTATGAGAATGACCCCTTGGGCGACCTAGGACGGCTGCAAGCTGAAATCTTCCGTGCCGCACGTTTGGTGGTCGATACGGGCCTGCACGCCAAAGGTTGGACCCACAAGCAAGCCATTGACTATATGGTTGGCGCAACCGGCATGAGTGAGACAGATGTAACCCGCGAAATCGAGCGCTACATGGTGATGCCTGGTCAAGCCTGTGCCTATAAACTTGGGATGAAGGCTTTACTGGAACAACGCGAACGCGCAAAGGCCGCGCTGGGCGAAAAGTTCGACATCAAGGGATTTAATGATGCTGTACTTAATAGCAGCTCTGTCCCCCTTACGGTTCTTCCAAGGATTGTTGACGACTATATTGCCAAGCGCAAGGCTAGTTAACGGCTCTAATTGTCAGGTATCGCTTCTTCGCTCGCAGCGGAGTCGGAGAAGCGGTACTTCTGTCAAACGTTGCGTCGCCGCTAGTATAATTCCCGCACTTCTAAGGTCTCGCGTGCGATGCGGTCGCGGACTTGTTCGCGTTCTTCTTGTAGGAGACCGCCCAGACGCACGGAATCGGCGAGCCACCAGAAGAGGGAGATCGGAAAGCCAACCATGCTGAGGGTCAAGATTAGCATGGCGAGGCCAGACTTACCGTGACCGACATAAAAGCGATGGGCACCAAGCCAACCTAAAAAGAACCATAAAACATAGGCTTGAAAGGGGCTCTTGCATTCCTCATCGGTCCGCAACTCGATGGCGATCATATCTTGTTGAGTGATTTCCACGATGACTGGTCCCTTACTTCTGGGACAAGTCTAGCGTGGACGGCGCGTCTTACAAGCACGAATGGTAACACCGGCGGGCAAAGAGGTCGCTTCATCGCCGCAAGCATCTTCAAGCTGGCGGGTGGTCAGGCCCGTGGCGGTCGACAAGTCGGCACCCGACAGGTTCGCACCGGTGAAATCAGCGCCTTGTAGACGTGTGCGGCTGATGCGCGCATCGCGCAAGATCACGCCCGTCAAATCAGCGCGGGATAGATCCGCACCTTCAATATTGGCGCGCGTCATGGTTGCACCGGTAAAGTCCGCATTGACGAAAACCGCGCCCATAACCATGGCTCCGGTCATAATGGCACCGCTAAAATCAGGGCTGGTGCCACGTGTGCCGCCAAATTTCGCGCCAGTCAGATTGGCACCGATCAACTCAGCATTGGACAGGTCAGCGCCTGCAAAGTCAGAACCGCTGAAATTAGCCCCGGCCGCTTCAATCGACCGAAGGCCTGTGCCAACAAAGCTCGCGCCTCGGAAGTTGGAGCCGTTCATTTCCGCACTGCTGAGATCGCCACGGTCAAAGCGCGTGCCCGCAAAATTGCCTGCCGTCATTTCTGCGCTGCGTAACTGCGAACCCGAGAAGTTAGAACCCGCGAAATTGCCTGAGGACATATGGGCATTGTCCATCCGCCGATTGGATAAATCACAGCCCGCGCACAGTCCTGAGAAGCGGCCCGTGAAGGTCACGGTAGACGGCTTGCCGCGCTGATCCCACGTGAACGCCATGACGGGCTGAGCGATGGGGGCGAGGGCGAAAGCAATCAGGAAGGGCAAAGCTTTTGACATGATGCATGCCTTATACCGCTTTAGCACAAAACTTCCACTTAAATGGTTGTAACAATTTGCCACAGGGCAGCCACAGGACAGCCCTTATTGGCAGGTAGGCACCGTCAAGCCGCGTGGCAGTGTGGTCTCTGCATCGCCACAAGCCTTGTTTAGCTGGGCTTGGGTCAGGCCACGGGCACCAGCGAGCTCTGCGCCCGACAGATTGGCATTGGTGAGATTAGCACCAGTTAAATTGGCGCTGGTGAAATAACCGCCGACCAAAATGGCGCGCTCAAGATTGGCACCAGCAAAATTCGCTCCGGTTGCGCGCACGCCGTAAAGATTGGCGATGGACAGATCGGTGCGGGCAAAATTGGTGCCGTCCGCGGTTGCCAGCGACAGTTCGGACTGACGCAGGCGGGCACCGGCATAGGTCTTTCGCGACAGGTCTGAATAGCTCAAGTCGGCTTGAAACAGATTGCAGTTAGCGCAGGATTTTCCGGCTTGGACCGAGGCGATCTGGCCCGCATTTTGCGCAGAGGCAGAGGTACCGCAAGCGGCTGCGACGAGGATGGCAATGGCGAGACGTTTCATTTTCGGACGCTCCAGCGGTCAAAACACAAGTTCAGACCCATCCCTGCAGGAATGATGCCGAGATTTGAGCTGAGTCTAGGCGCTGCCTTCGGCCTGGCGGGGCCCTGCCCAGCCACAGGCATCACAGGCATAGCCGAACGCATCTGCCTTCACGGTAAAGTGGCCGCAATCGGGGCAGGGGTCGCCCTCATAACGTGCGGTGGGGCTGGCTGGCTGGGGTTGAATCAGCGTCGCTTTGATGGCTCGCTCCTGCGGCGGACTGGCCGCACGGCTGGCGCGTTCGGCGGCACTGGGCAGACGCACCAGATTGTCCGGGAAGCTGCCGCGCGAAAAACCTTTCGAGATGAAGCGCACAGGGTCAGCGGCTTCAGGTGCCCCGGCATCGGTGACAGACTCGTCAAAGCGATCCTCGGCCAATTCGGCCAAATCATCGCGCCCCAAATAGGAAACGGCCAGTTCGCGGAACAGATAGTCGAGGATGGAGGTCGCCCGGACAATGGAATCATTGCCCTCAACATCGCCCGCCGGCTCGAAGCGGGTTCCGACAAAGGCGTCGACAAATTCTTCTAGCGGTACGCCATATTGCAGACCGATCGAGGTTGCGATGGCGAAATTATTCATCAAGGATCGGAAGGCTGCGCCTTCCTTATGCATGTCGATAAAGATTTCCCCGATCTCGCCATCATCAAACTCGCCCGTATGCAGATAGACCTTATGACCACCGACAGAGGCCTTTTGAATATAGCCCTTGCGACGATCCGGCAGACGACGCCGCGCAGCGGGTTGCGGGATCAGGCGCTCAACAATGCGCTCAACCACTACTTCGACCCGTTCAATTTTGACCTCTTCTGCCACATTCTCATAACGGCTGAGATCGAAATTGGGTGCCTCGAATCCGGGCTCAGACAGCTTGAGTTTAAAGCCAGCAAAGCCTGCTTGCCCCAGAGCTTTGGCAAGCTCGGTTGCCATGGCCCGCACATTTTCGGTGCGCGAGACAGGCAATTGCAAGGTCACATATTGGCGGATTGCTTCATCTTGGGCCGCCGCAAAGCGGACAACCTCTTCGCGTGTCGCGGGGCCAAACACATCCTGATTGGGCAGCACGCCCCATTGATCTGGTTGGCCCAAAGCCCATTTTTGGGCGGCGGCGATATCTTGCGACGTAAAGCCCAGCGCTGTTAGCACATCAAAGCCCGGCTGTAAGACCTTATCCAAACTGCGGCCGCACCAGTGCGCGGTCTCTTCAGGGCCTAAAAGCCAAGGCGTGATTGCCTGACGCAGCGAGCGGGCACTGATCAAGGCTTCAGCAATTGCGGCCAACCCGTCCTCATCCACACCGCGACTGGCTAGCGCGTCATACGAGATACCGGGGGCCCCAAGGAGGGTGCGGGTTCCAAGTAATTGGCGCGTCACGTCCCGCTCATCGAGCCCTAAAGCTTGAAGACCGCGCAGCACTGCTGGCCGAACCGCAAAGCCGGTTTCTTCGCCCGACAGGGCCGTCTCAATGGCGGGGCCAGGGATCGGGGCAAGGCCTGGCGCATCCGCGCCAAGAGCCACCAAGATCAAGCCCTGCTCCTGCGGCTTTAAGACCGTGTCAAAGTCGGGGGAGACTGAATTGCTGGTGGCGGCAGAGAGCGTAGCTAAATGGGTGGTGGCCTTCGCCGCACCCGTTTTGAGCGCGCGCAGCGATTCCTGTACGATTTCTTGATCGTGAGCTGAAGCATAGGCCTTTCCGCGCGCCATCAAGAGGCCTGCACCATCGCAATAACGCAAAACAGCGGCCCGACCTTTGAACCAGTTCTGGGCTGCCGACTTAGTCGGGAAAGCAGTTGCCGCACCCAAGCAATCCAACGCTAGGCGCCAAGTCGCGGCAACGCGCGCTAACTGGGTGAAACCTGGGTCGTTATGAAAGGCAGACAGCGCGACGACGGCAGCCGGACCTAAAGCTTGAAAAGGTGCATCATCAAACGCAAAGCCACAGCCTGTGCGGGCGGCGTTCAACAATAGATCACCATCCAAAGCGTGCGCGGTGGGAATTAGAAAGGTGGTGGGCTCCAACAAGGGGGTGTCGAGCACACCGCCATGGGCGGTGGCATCAAATATGCCCTGCTTGGCATCCTCAATGGCCTCAAGGATTGCACCTGCGGGTGCCCCGATCCGGAAAGCGGCTGCGACAGCTTGGGCCAAAACAGGATTGTCGCGTGGGTCGTCATGGCCAACGCCTTCGGCCCGTCCAACCGCTTCGCTGACACGTGCTAGAGCATCGCGCAAATGAATGCGCCCCATCGACAAGGCAGAGGAGTCAAATTGGCTTTGGCGCCGCTGATGCACGACAGCTTCTGCGCGCGCCCAAGGCACAACGCGGATATGAGACTCTTCATCTAACCAAACTGCAGGCAGGCCCGTTTCAATCTCGGTGGACCCGTCTTTAAGGTTCAAGACAAAGCCACGCGTCGCAAAACCTTTAAGACCCAGAGCGCGCAGATAGCCTGCTTCGAGCACAACTTGCCGGTTCAGTAAGCTATTAGCTAAAACGGCCTCAAAATGGTCGCGTGCTTCCGCATCGGTAAGGAAGCCGGCTGTCCACGCGAGGCTGCCAATGCGGCCGGCCAAATCAAGGATTGCATCGGAAATCGATGTCTCGTCCGGCAGGTCTGCAGACTCTGCAAATGCGAGTACATTGTCCAAAGTCCAACTAGCGGGGGCAAAAAAGGGACCCGAGTCAGGGCCGAGCTCACGCAGCATATCTGGCTGCGCGATCAAACGCTCATGACCAAAAAAGGCGGAATCAAAGCTCACGGCGGCCCCATCGCGAATCACTTGCGTGATCATCTGCCTGAAGTCTTCAATCGCCTAGTCCTGATTGGGGAAAATCTGCATCAGACCACAGGCTTTCTGCGGAAGTTTAAGTATGGCTGCGAGTAATTCGTGTTTCGGCCTGTAGAGGCATGCCGCTTCGACTTGAAGCCAAAGGCGGGGCGGGGCATAATGCGCTTCGAAGAGGAAATGCCCGTGCTCACAAAAATCTTTACGTGGTGGAATGGTGCAACGATTGGTGCGCTGTTTGATATCGCAAAGCGTGCAACTTTGGTGGGCGAAGACGACCAAGGCAATCGCTATTTCGAGGAGCGCAAGGCCACCCTCGAAGGGCGCAAACGGCGCTATGTGCTTTACAAAGGCTATGCAGAGCCTTCACGCGTGCCTGCTGACTGGCACGGCTGGCTTCACCACACGTTTGAGCAACCTCCAACGATCGAGCCTTTCGTGCTGAAGTCGTGGGAAAAGCCGCATTTGCCAAATTTGACCGGCACCGTCTTTGCTTATCGGCCTAAGGGCAGTTTGGCTGGCCCCGGTGAGCGGGCAAAGGCGTCCAGCGACTATGAGTCTTGGTCGCCCGAAAAATGAAACCAGCAAATGGCAAGGCCATGTTTGAGTTTAAGAGACTGAGCTTGCTGGCGCTCGGGTCGGCCTTTATAGCTCTTGGCAGCGGTGCCGTTTTTGCCCAGACAGCAAATCCAGAAGCGAATTCGCCAGCCGGGCGGCCCGGTTCCAATTCTGGGTTACCGTCGGATGCAACAAAGGCGACCAAAGCGGCACCGGCAGCGCCGACAAGTGGCGGGATTGATCCAGAGCTTGGTCCGATTGCAGAGCCTGAAGAGGGCGATGTCGCACCTGCCTTCCGCCAAAATGGGACTGGCACTTGGATGACCCCGGAAGATGAGATGCGGGCACGCATCCGTCGTGAGGCCTTAAGCCAAGCTGAAGCTGAGCAACAAGCCTTGGCGGCTAGTGGCTTAGTGATGCCGCGTTTGGTTGGACCTAATATCCCATTGGTTCCACTTGAACTTTTGTTTCCACCAGAAGCACTCGAGACTGGGCCAAAGCCCGTGCGCGAAATTCGCGGCACTGGCGTGATGATCGGGGCTTTGGACCGAGAAAAGGGCACCAATGTTCGCGTCCGCGTGCCCGTTGGTAGTCAAGTCACCTACGGGTCTTTGCGGCTAAAGCTTTCGGCTTGCTATGCGTCCAATCCCGAGGATGCCTTGGAATCTTGGGCGTATGTTGAGGTTACAGACATGGGCCGCCAAAACAACAATCAATTGGCTGTTTTGCCCCAACGTAACCGCCGCGACATGCGCGAGGCCAATAGGGAACGCGTCATTCGTAAAGGGTGGATCATCGCGTCCAGCCCGGCAGTGACCCCAATTGACCATCCAACCTATGATATGTGGCTGGTTAGTTGCGAAGGGGCTGTTGCGCCAACAAGTGCTGCTCAATCGTCTTCAAACAAAGCGCGCCCGCGCTCTGAAGAGAAAGCTGGCGCGGCAAGTCCAGATGCTGCGGCATCGGTACCGATTGCGCCCGAGGCCGATCTAGGTGAGTCAGAGCCTCGGACAGGTCCTGCTCCTGCCGCTCCGGCACCAGCAAGTCCGGCACAGGGAAAGTTGAAGGGCACGTAATCGCTTCGGTTAAGAGCAGGTGATAGGTCTTGCGATTGACCTCAATCGTGCCGAATTGCGTCAAATGATCGGTAATGAACTGGGTGTCGAGCAGGCGAAACCCACCCGCGATCAGATGCGCAACCAGATGGACGAGGGCGATCTTGCTGGCGTCGCGTGCCCTCGAAAACATGCTCTCGCCGAAGAAGGCGGCACCGAGTCGCACCCCGTAAAGGCCACCTACTAATTGGTCTTCATGCCAAGTCTCCACGCTAAATCCATGGCCACGGCGGTGCAGCCCGTCATAGAGCTCCAAGATCGGCTGATTGATCCACGTCTCTGTCCGCTCACCAATCGGTGCCGCGCATAGTTCCACCACGTCGCGAAAGGCTTGATTGAACGTCACCACAAATGGGGTTGTGCGTACCGTACGCTTGAGGCGTCGCGGGATATGGACTTGGTCTAACGGTAGGATGCCGCGTTGGTCTGGATCAACAAGGAACAGGCGGGGATCATCCCGCCCGTCTGCCATCGGGAACGTCCCGCGCGCATAGCATGCCAAAAGCTCGTCCGGGCCAAAGCCCTTGCTCATGCACGCGGTTCCTCAGCTTGCTCGGCTTGTTCTGCCAACCACTTTTCCAGCCAGTGGATATTGTAATCGCCATCGAGGATATCGCGTTCTTGCACCAGCCGCAGGAAGAGCGGGATCGTCGTCTTCACCCCGCCAACGACCATTTCAGCCAGAGAACGCCGCAAACGCATCAGGCATTCATTGCGGTTACGACCATGTACGATCAATTTTCCGATCAAGCTGTCGTAATAAGGCGGGATCTTATAGCCAGTATAAATGGCTGAATCCAAGCGTACACCCAAGCCACCTGGTGCGTGGAAGTCCGTAATGGTACCGGGCGATGGGGCAAAGGTAACAGGGTCTTCCGCATTAACCCGGCACTCAATCGCAACACCCTCAAACACGACTTCTTCTTGAGTGAAGGACAAAGGCATACCAGCGGCAATGCGAATTTGCTCCCGCACCAAGTCCACACCAGTAATCATCTCGGTGACGGGGTGCTCTACCTGCAGACGCGTGTTCATTTCGATGAAATAGAAGCGGCCTTCTTCATAGAGGAATTCGATGGTGCCGACGCCCAAATAGCCTAGCGACTTGATCGCTTTGACAACGATGTCGCCAATTTCAGCACGTTCTTCAGCGTTCAGCGCGGGTGAGGGGGCTTCCTCCCAAACCTTTTGGTGACGACGCTGCAGCGAACAATCGCGCTCGCCCAGATGAACCACATTGCCGAACTCGTCCGCGATCACTTGGATTTCGATATGGCGCGGCTTGCCGAGATATTTCTCGAGGTACACCGTATCATCACCGAAGGCGTTTTTGGCTTCGGTGCGGGCCATGGAAAGCGCGACCGACAACTCATCCTTGGAATGGGCCACCTTCATACCGCGACCACCGCCACCGGCGGAGGCCTTAACCAGCACGGGATAGCCAATTTCTTCGGCTACCGCCAAAGCGGTCTCATCGTCTGAAATGCCACCGTCAGAACCTGGCACCACGGGAATGCCGGCAGCCTTCACGGCAGCTTTGGCGGCAATCTTGTCGCCCATCATGCGGATGTGTTCAGCGCGCGGGCCGATAAAGACGAGCCCATGCGCGTCAATGATTTCGGCAAAGCGTGCATTTTCCGACAAAAAGCCATAGCCAGGATGGATAGCCTGCGCGCCAGTAATTTCGCACGCTGCGATCAGGGCTGGGATATTCAAATAGGATTTCGCAGCGGCGGGCGGGCCCAAACAGACGCTTTCATCGGCCAAACGTACATGCATCGCGTCTGCGTCCGCTGTTGAATGGACCGCCACGGTGGTGATTCCCATTTCTTTGCAGGCGCGGTGAATCCGCAGGGCAATCTCGCCGCGGTTGGCGATCAGAACTTTATCAAACACCTGTGTGTCTCCTGACTATTCGATCACGCAGAGCGCTTCGCCATACTCAACGGGTTGTGCATCATGGACGAGAATAGCTGTGACGGTGCCAGAACGTGGCGAAGGCACGGGGTTCATGGTCTTCATCGCTTCGATGATGAAGAGCTGCTGGCCTTCCTTCACCGTGTCGCCCACTTTGATAAAGGCTGAAGCGCCGGGTTCGGGCTGGGTATAGACGGTGCCAACCATGGGCGAGGCGACCGCACCTGGGTGCTTTGCAGGATCTGCTGGGGCCGCAGCTGCCGCCGCCGCTGGCGCTGGTGCGGCTGGCATTGCTGCTACTGGTGCCGAAGCAACTGGCACTTGGGCATGAACCAATTGGGGGGTGACGCTGGCTTGCCGCGCAACGCGCACCCGAACTCCTTCGTTTTCTACTTCAATCTCGCTCAGGTCTGTGTCGCGCAAGATACGCGCAAGATCCTTGACCAATTTTGTGTCGAATCCTGATTGGCTCATTCGTCTCTCCTGTAGGCCAGCTTTGGGCCTTGGTTTGTTGGGGCAAAAGGGTCAGCTTTTGACCGATAGTTTCTTGGCGAGGGCTTCTATGCCCAGCACGTAAGAGTGCAGACCGAAGCCCGCGATTGTGCCGGTGGCAGCCATACCGACATAAGAATGATGACGAAACGCTTCGCGCCGCAAAGGATTCGACAAATGGATCTCGATGACGGGAATGCTCATAGCCTTGATCGCATCATAGATCGCAAGCGAGGTGTGGGTCAGCGCGCCAGCATTGAGCAAAACGCCAGCACCTTGGTCACGGGCTTCTTGCAGCCAATCAACCAATTCGCCTTCGCTATTGGACTGACGGAAGACAAGCTTAAACCCCAAGGTTCCGGCCAGCGCAGTGCAAGCGGCTTCCACATCCGCCAGCGTATCGGTCCCGTAAATCTCAGGTTCGCGCGTGCCCAACAGGTTGAGGTTTGGCCCATTGAGCACAAAAATCGCTTTTTCCATGAACTAGGTGTAACCTTGCTTTGCCTAAAGGGAAAGGTGGACTTGCTGAATTGGTTGCATCTTATGACTGCTTTCCTGCACAACTGCCTTGATCAAACCAGCCAAGCCCGCCCATATCACGCGCCAAAGAGGGTGCGATGATCATTTATCTCAATGGTGAAGAACATCAGATTGAAGCTGGGACCAGCTTGACTACGTTGGTCTCGGGCTTGGTCGCTGATCCACGTGGCGTGGCGATAGAGCGTAACCGCATGATCGTGATGAAGTCGCAATGGGATCAGACCATTTTGGCCGACGGCGACCAATTGGAATTTGTGCAATTTGTTGGCGGGGGATGAGGGTTTGACCGAAGCAGCTAAAGACCTCAATCAAGATGATAGCTGGACCGTTGCCGGGCGCACCTTTAAATCGCGCCTGATCATCGGCACGGGCAAGTATCGCGACTATGCCCAGAATGCGGCGGCGGCAGAGGCTGCGGGCGTTGAGATCGTCACGGTTGCTGTTCGGCGGGTCAATTTGTCAGACCCCAGCCAGCCGCGCTTGACCGACTATGTAGACCCCAAGCGCTATACGTATTTGCCCAATACGGCGGGCTGTTTCACCGCCGAAGATGCGTTGCGCACGCTGCGCCTTGCCCGCGAAGCTGGCGGCTGGTCTCTGGTGAAGCTGGAAGTGTTGTCCGACCAAAAGACGCTCTACCCGGACATGATTGAGACGTTGGAAGCCACCAAAGTGCTGGTGAAAGAGGGTTTTGACGTCATGGTCTATTGTACCGACGATCCGGTCTTTGCCCGTCGCTTAGAAGATGCAGGGGCGTGCGCGATCATGCCATTGGGCGCGCCGATTGGATCGGGTCTCGGCATTCAAAACCCAGTCAATATTCGCTTGATCGTCGAAGCAGCCCGCGTGCCAGTCTTGGTCGATGCAGGCGTTGGCACCGCTTCAGAAGCCGCAATTGCAATGGAACTTGGTTGCGATGGGGTCTTGATGAATACCGCCATTGCCGAAGCCAAAGACCCCATCCGCATGGCACGCGCCATGAAGCATGCGGTTCTTGCCGGTCGCGACGCCTATTTGGCCGGCCGTATGGGGCGTAAGCGCTATGCCGACCCGTCCAGCCCCTTGGCCGGCCTGATCTAGCCGCGCTATCTGCGTCAACAGCTTGACGCTTTTACAGTGCGGGCCTACCCCGCCCACACACCGGGGAGCCCCACGATGAGGGGCTGAGAGGCCATAAACAGTCCAGAAGGATTGTCGCGTGGCGACCCGTAGAACCTGCTCCGGATCATGCCGGCGAAGGGAGGGGACACTATGACTGTATCACTCATCATTCTCGCCGTGGCGCAAGCCGTTCAACCTGTTTCTCAACCTGCAGAGGCAGACCTGATCGAGCTTGGAAGTTCCATCAAGGAAACCGAACTCGTCACCGTTCGGGGACGTCAGGAATTCAAGTTCAATACCGCTGCTGCCGCAACGATCATCCGCGCAGATGGGGTTGCTTCAGTCGACGATGTGGTAACCGCCGTCCCCGGCGTTTGGATGGTCAATGACCAAGACCCCGGTACCAATATCCTCTCGATCCGAGGTGCAACGACGGACCGTTTGCAGCAGGCTTCCGTCGCCATGGTGCTCGACGGTGTGCCTTTGGCCGATACGGAGCTGTTCACGCCACGCCTCTTTGATGTCCGCGTGATTGAGGTTTTAAAGGGACCGCAGGGAGCACTTTTTGGCAAGAATGCCTCAGGCGGCGTGATTGGCATTCGCACCGGGCAAAGTATCTCTTATCTTGAAGCTACGGCAGGCAATGGTGGTTTGGGTGAGATTGAGGCTGCCCATAGCTTCGAACTTGGGGCCGACTGGAATTTGCGGGCCTCGGGCCTGTGGTCGTCTGCCGATGGCTGGATCAAGAACACCACGCTCAATCGTCTGGTCGATTCCGTTGAAACCCGCAGCGCACGTCTGCGTCTGACTGGTCCCGCTTTAGGCTGGAAGTTTGACTTCAAGCTTCACTATCTGGAAGATGAAGGTGGGGCCGCTTGGGCGAGCTCTAACAACGTGACGGGCAAGAATGCAGGCCGTCTCTCTGGCAAAGTCCTGATCAATCCAATCGGCGATTATCCCGGCCAATCGAAACGACGCTGGGGGCAGGGGGTTGCGAAAGCTTCACGCCCATTCGCGGACGGCACTTTGTCGGCCTATGTCGCCCAGGATTCCTATGCCAAGCGCTGGGACGAGGAATTGGATTATCGGCCGGGGCCTTTGACCTTCTTTGGCTTTCCGGCCTTCCCAAATGGTATTCAGCCTATTCGCCAGCCCATTGATATCCGCGCCACCACAGCAGAAGTGCGCTGGGTGTCGAGTGATAATCAGGACTTCACCCATCAATGGGGCCTTTTTGTTCAAGACACCGACAAGGACCGCACCGACGATTTTGGCCCGCTCCTATTCGGTGGCCCAGCGCCGCGCTATCTGACGCGATCTCATCAGACTTCTGTCTTTGGCGGCCTAGGCTATCAATTGACCGATGCATTTAAGCTGGAAGCACAAGGTAGGCTGGACCGCGATGAGCGGTCGCAGACGATTTTGAGCCAAGTTGGCGGACCGGTGATCTCCCGCCGCGAGGGCACGTTTGAGCGTTTTCAGCCCCGGGTGACGGCGCAATGGCTAAGCGGGGATACCAATCTTTTCCTCACTTATGGCGAGGCCTATCGCCCCGGTGGTTTCAACCCGACCCCAGCCGCCAGCTCCATCTGGAAGGCTACCTATCAGCCAGAGATCACCAACTCTCTGGAATTGGGCTGGAAGCAGAACCTGCCCGTTGCATCGGGGCGCTTAGAGCTCAATATTTTTTCCAACAAGGTTGAGGATTATCAAAACTATACATTCATCGACAATCAGTCGGTGACCTTGAACGTGGAAGAAGTGACGGTGAGGGGCCTAGAGGCCAGTATCTTCCTAGAGCCCTTGGACGGCCTCGACCTGTCGGCCAGCTATGCTTTGGCCGATACCAAGATTGAGCGCTTTATTGCAACCGATCCGCTTTTGGGTTCCCCCGCCACGCGGGATTATAGCGGCAAGGCCATCCCCAATGCGCCCAAGGATACGGGTAAAGTCTCAGCAAAATATGGCATAAGCCTTGATGAGGTTTCTCTAACCGGGCGCATCGACGCCAATTATGCCGGCAAGACCTTTTATGAGATTGACAATGTGCTCTATTCGCCAGCCCGTTGGTGGACAGACTTGACGCTCAGCGCCAGGCGCGACGCTTGGACGGCAACCCTGCAAGCTCAAAACCTCACCAATGAGCGCTGGGCTATTTCCGCCTTTGGCCAAGGCATGACAGGCTTGTTGGCAGGTCTTGGCCCCGGCGGCCCGTTTGACACATTCACCATCAACCGCGGGCGCAAAGTCACCTTTAGTCTGCGACGGGAGTTTTAGGTCATGGCTTTTACCGATGATGTCTGGGCGGCAGCCGCCAACTTGCGCGAAGCCGTCCACGCCCACCCCTTTAACACCGAACTTTCGGCCGGCACTTTATCCCGCGAAGCCTTTGCGCATTATATGATCCAAGATAGCCTTTACCTTCAGGGCTATGCGCGGGTTCTGGCTTTGGGGGCTGCGAAAGCCCCGGCGGCGGATGAAATCTTGGAATTCTCCAAAGCGGCTGAAGTGGCCATCATTGTCGAGCGCGCGCTGCATGCGGGTTACCTTGAGCAATTTGGCATTGATCCCCGAGCGGCAGAAACGGCAGCCGCGACACCGGCCTGCGAGGCCTATGTGAACTTCATGCTGGCCACAGCCGTCACTGATAGTTTCGCGGTTTTGGCTGCAGCTATCTTGCCATGCTTTTGGCTCTATCAAGATGTCGGCACCACGATTGCCATGCAGGGCGTGCCCGACAATTTCTATCAGGCTTGGATTGATACTTATGCGGACGAAAACTTTGCGGCGGCAAC
>JAJTGP010000183.1 GCA_021299265.1 Hyphomonadaceae bacterium
CTATTTCGCGCTTTCGACCTTGATATAGGCGATCACGTCGCGGCGATCTTTTTCTTGCTTGAGGCCGACGAAGGTCATGCGGTTGCCGGGCAAGAAGCCTTTGGGGTCGGCCAACCATTGATCAAGTTTTCCTGCATCCCAAACAAAGCCTGCACCCTTCAAAGCTGGGGAATAATTGAAGCCAGCTGCGGTGCCAGCTGTGCGACCAAAGACGCCATGCAGGGCAGGGCCGACGCGATTGTCGCCGCCCTTCTCAATCACGTGGCACGAGCGGCACTTAGCAAATTGCCGTCGGCCATTGGCTAGGTCGCCCTCATTATAGGGGGCAGGCAGGCCGGCCAAAATCTTGGCGTCTTCCGGTGAAGGGCCAGCGGCGGGAGCAGGGGTGGCGGGGGCTGCCGCCGGGGCCACCGAGGGGGTGGTATCTTTGCTCGCAGCCGCCTCTGGGGCAGGCTTGGTTTCGCCCGATTGCGGCGCTTGCCCGCAGGCAACAAGTGCCATCAAGGGGATCAAGGCAAGACTGGTGCGGATCATCATGGTCTCTACTCCACAGATTTTTGGGATGGGCCACTCGCAATCAGTCAGCCCTTGAGCGCGGACGTAGAGTGTTGAGCCCGATCCGAACAGGGGCAACCCGATGATCTGTCAGCCAAACACGATCACTTCCCAGTGAGGGTCGTGGCATCGGGGCGTGAACCAAAGCGTCTAGCCGATCCGTTCAGGCTTGCCAGATCATGGAGTATAGGGAAAATGGTGCCGGTTGCAGGAATCGAACCCGCGACCGTCCGATTACAAATCGGGCGCTCTACCTGCTGAGCTAAACCGGCATCGGGGGTGTCTCTAAACGTTTTGGGCGACGTTTTGCAAGGGAGAAGCGCAATGAATGGGCAGGCAAAACACAGCGTAACCCGCCGGGCGGCCTTCACCCAGCTCGTAGGGCCAGTAGCCTTGGTGGCAGCACCTGGGCTTGCCAATGCTGCAGCACCCGCCGTCCAGACCGCCAGGAAGAAGACTTTTGTTCTGGTTCATGGGACATGGCATGGTGGTTGGGTTTGGCGGCAAGTGGCTGAAAGACTGCAAGCCCAAGGCCACCGCGTATTGACGCCAACCGCTACCGGTTGTGGCGAGCGCGCGCATCTGATCGGTCCTGACACCAATCTCTCCACCCATGTGCAGGACATCTGCGCCGCGATTGAAGCCGAAGACGCCGAAGAGGTGATCTTGATCGGCCACTCGTTTGGCGGGCTGACCATTACCGGTGTGGCTGACCGATTGGGCGAACGCATTGCCCATATTGTTTTCTATGATGCCTTCATCCCAACGCGTACCCGCCCGGCTTGGGTGATGCCCGAAGCCGATGGGTCTTGGCCCAAATGGTGGAAGGATCGCCAAGCCCATTTCATCCATGGTTATAAGATGAACTTCTTCGACCATTACCCGATCAAAATGCTGGTGCCGGAAGAAGATGTCGTCAATGTCGCGCTCCTGAAGCGGAAACTGACGTGGCACCCAGCCGGGCAATGGACCGAGCCTGTGAGCTTTACCAATGGCGGTTGGGAGGATCGGCCTCGCACCTATATTCACACCACTTTGCAAACCTTCGCGCCGTCCTCTCCGGCCATGTGGGGGCCGGGCAGGGGGGCAGGGTGGCGCTGGATCGATGTGCCGACCGCGCGCGATGGCATGTTGACCCACCCCGATGTGGTGGCAGCTTGTTTTGCCAGCTTGGGCTGATCTTTAAAGACATTTCGCAGGACTTTACCGCCTTCGCGCATTGCGCCAAAGCCCACTCCAGCCTAGTAAAATTAGATTCGATTGCCTCGGCAGGCTAGCGCTGCAGGCAGCTCAAAGAGTCGTTTCAAGAGGGCACACATGGCCGACAGTGCAGTGTCAGCAGTCAACCAAGCCGGTTCAGGCGTTCAGCAGACCTTGGTCTCAAACGCTTTTCTGCTCGACTTTCTCCCCATCGTGATCTTTCTGGTGATTGCCGCAGGCCTTGGTTGCGCCTTCATGCTGGCGTCTTGGGTATTGGCACCTTCCAGCCCCGACCCCGAGAAGGTGTCGACCTATGAGTGCGGCTTTAATGCGTTTGACGATGCGCGCATGAAGTTTGACGTGAAATTCTATCTGGTCTCCATCCTCTTCATTCTGTTTGACTTGGAAATTGCCTTCCTTTTCCCTTGGGTGTTGGCGCTCGATGACATTGGACCCTTCGGCTATTGGTCGATGATGAGCTTCCTTGGCATCTTGTTGGTCGGCTTTGTCTATGAGTGGAAGAAAGGTGCTTTGGAATGGAACTAAAGCTTCCCCCACGCGCGGGCTCAGTTCCCGCCACACTCGACACGATTGGCCCTGTCATTCCCAATGACCCTTATTTCTCGGGCCTGTCGGACGAATTGGCCGATAAGGGCTTTGTGGTTGCCGCTGCAGACGATCTGATCACATGGGCGCGCACCGGTTCGCTGATGTGGATGACCTTTGGTCTTGCCTGCTGCGCGGTTGAGATGATGCAGGCCGCCATGCCGCGCTATGATATGGAGCGCTTTGGCTTTGCCCCGCGTGCCAGCCCGCGTCAGTCAGACGTGATGATCGTGGCAGGCACTTTGACCAACAAAATGGCCCCGGCGTTGCGCAAGGTCTATGACCAAATGCCAAACCCGCGTTACGTGATTTCCATGGGTTCCTGCGCCAATGGCGGTGGCTATTATCACTATAGCTATGCCGTCGTGCGCGGTTGTGACCGTATCGTGCCAGTCGACATCTATGTGCCGGGCTGCCCGCCAACTGCGGAAGCCTTGATGTATGGCATCCTGCAATTGCAGAAGAAAATCCGTCGTGAAGGAACAATCGAACGATGAGCGCTTTGGCTGATCTGCAAGAGCGCCTGACGTCGGCTCTAGGTGCATCCATCCTGTCTGCGACGCAGGTGACCGGTGAGCTGACCGTTGTTGTGCGCCGTGACGATATCTTAGCGGTGCTCCAGCACTTGCGCGATATCGAAAGCTTCTCGACCTTTATCGATGTGTGCGGTGCCGACTATCCAGAACGCGCTGAGCGCTTTGAAGTGGTCTATCACCTCCTGTCCATGAGCAAGAATGTGCGCATCCGCGTGAAGGTTTCGACCGACGAAGATACGCCCGTAGCTTCGGCTTTTGGTTTGTGGCCAGCGGCAGATTGGTTTGAGCGGGAAGCCTTTGATATGTATGGCATCCTCTTCTCAGGCCATCCAGATTTGCGCCGTATCCTCACCGATTATGGCTTCCACGGCCATCCGCTTCGCAAGGATTTCCCGCTGACAGGCTATACCGAAGTGCGCTATGATGAAGCCCAAAAGCGGGTGATTTATGAGCCCGTTAAGCTTGTCCAAGAGTATCGCAACTTCGATTTCTTGAGCCCTTGGGAAGGCATGTTGCCTGGGGATGAAAAGGCCGCCGAATAGCGGCTTTGATCTTGTAGTGAAGGGGTGAGTTACCCCTTCATCTGCGTCGGAGTTCACCTTAGCCGTAGGGTGTTGCGGAGCGAATTTACGCTGCCGATTTGGACGCCTTTTGGTGAAAACCCTGTTTCGCCAAAGCGCCCCCAAGTGAAAAACTTTTGCCACCCCTGACCATTGCGCGCCCAAAGATGAGTTGACCTCTGGTTGAAACTTTGCGACACTTGGGCCACATTTGGTATGTGAGAGTTTGAAATGCCGGACCCTGTTGTGGCTGCTTGGGCTATTTTGGCGACGGTGATTTTTGTTGGCTATATGCTGATTGCCTTTGTCCTTTATCGCGGCAAGGTCGCGACTTTGGGGAAAAGGATCTTCTACCTGTACAGCGCCGTTTATGCAGGCGTCGAAGTGGTTGGCTTTGGGCTCCTTTTCCTAGGACTAAGATTTTTCGAGCAAGATAGTCCCTCTGCTGGGATCGATTTATCTGAGCTTTTGTCGACAGCATTGGTAGTTGGTGCTTATATGATAGTTCTCACAGCTCTGAAAAAATTACCCTATATCCGTGAAGTTTTGGAGGCGTTGAAAGCCCCACTGATTGACCCAATTCCAAAACAAAGTAGCGAGCTTCTCGAGAGGGGCCGCGCACCATCCCCGTGAAATTGCCCACAAAAACCGCTAATCCAGCCTGATGAGTCACCAACCCGTCTTTTCCCTCACCGATGCTGATATCTGGGTCGCAACCGATGCGGATCGCCCTGATTTGGCGGCCTTTTGTCGCGACAGTCCGGAATATGATGTGTTTCTGTCAGGGGAAGTGCCCGACGAAGCCGAATGGGTTGAAGACTTCATGACCGATCTGCCGCCCGCCGCCTTCAATTGGACGGCCACCCACAAGCTGATCGCGCGCCGCCATCAAGACCAAGGCAAAATCGCTGCTATCCTCGACATCACCGAAGACATGATCGGTCGAGGCGTTGGCCATATCGGCCTGTTCCAAGTCGCCACGGCCTTGCATGGCGCCGGTCTCGCGCACGGGCTTTATCAGGGCTTGGAGGATTGGCTGGCCAGTCGTGGCATGGATGTGCTGCGCCTTGGCGTTTTGGACGGCAATGCACGCGGCACGGCGTTTTGGACGCAACATGGCTTTCTAGAAGCGCGCCGACGCCAAGGCACCGCACCAACTGGCAAAACCCATTTGAGCCATGTGATGTATAAGCCACTCAAACCGCTCTCGCTTGATGCCTATCGTTTGCGCGTACCGCGTGATGATCCGAGTAGCCCTTAGAGCGCAGCCTCAAGACCTGAAAACCGCAGGCAAAACTATTGATCCTGTGGCCATCTTGGCCCACAAGGACACGATGAATCGGGCGTGTTTACTCGCGCGTGACTTGGTAGGATTTTGACCCATGGCAGACGGCACACAAACCCTAGAAACCAATCCTTCTGCCGATCTTTTGCCGGGCGAAACCGCCATGCGCAATTTCAACATCAATTTCGGGCCTCAACACCCCGCCGCCCACGGCGTGTTGCGTTTGGTTCTGGAGTTGGACGGCGAGATTGTAGAGCGGGTCGATCCTCATATTTTTCTGTTGCCGCGCCGCACCGAGAAGCTGATCGAATATAAGACCTATCTGCAAGCTATGCCCTATTTTGATCGGCTGGACTATGTGGCGCCGATGAACCAAGAACATGCTTGGTGCTTGGCGATTGAGCGCTTGGCCGGGATTGAAGTGCCGCGCCGCGCACAATTCATCCGCGTGATCTTCTCGGAAATTGGCCGAATCCTGTCGCACATCTTGAACGTCACGACCCAAGCGATGGACGTTGGCGCGCTGACCCCGCCGCTGTGGGGCTTTGAAGAGCGCGAGAAATTGATGGGCTTCTATGAGCGCGCTTCGGGCTCGCGCATGCATGCGGCCTATTTCCGCCCAGGTGGCGTGCACCAAGACCTGCCAGACGCTTTGGTCCGCGACATCTATGAGTGGTGCGACCCCTTCTTGAAGCTGTGCGACGATATTGAGACCTTGTTGACCGATAACCGCATCTTCAAGCAGCGCAATGTCGATATTGGCGTGGTCGACCAAAAGACCATTCTCGACTGGGGTTTCTCTGGCGTCATGGTGCGTGGTTCGGGCATTGCCTGGGACTTGCGCCGCAGTCAGCCTTACGAAGTCTATTCTGAGCTGAAGTTCAAAGTGCCCGTCGGCAAGAATGGCGATTGCTATGATCGCTATTTGTGCCGGATGGACGAAATGCGCGAGAGCGCCAGCATCATCAAACAATGTATTGAGATGATGCCGAAGGGCCCAGTTCTCGCAGAAAATTCCAAAGTAACCCCGCCTCGTCGTGCCGATATGAAGGGTTCGATGGAAGCGCTTATCCATCACTTCAAGCTCTATACCGAAGGCTTCCATGTGCCCGCTGGCGAAGTCTATGCGGCCGTAGAAGCGCCGAAGGGTGAGTTTGGCGTCTATTTGGTCGCCGATGGCACCAATAAGCCTTATCGCGCCAAGATCCGCGCCCCGGGCTTTGCCCATCTGGCAGCGATGAGCCATTTGAACAAAGGCCACATGCTGGCCGACGTGTCGGCCATCCTCGGCTCGCTCGACATCGTGTTTGGTGAGGTGGATCGCTAATGGCCAATGCAATCGACGCAAACTATGCCGCCTATGCCGCCAATGACCTTGAGGGTGTGCTGGCCACTTTGGCGGATGATTACACCGTCTCGCCATTCGGTGGCGCGCCTTGGCTGACCAGCAAGGACGGTGCACGGAAAATGTATGCGCGCCATTTGGTCGATTATCCGATGAGCCGCACCGACGTGTTGGGCCGGATGGACTTGGCCAATGTCACCATCAAGCGCGAACATTCCGAGCCGGGCGAAGGGTCTAAGGCCCCCGCTGCCGATGTGATGATGATTTATACCGTGCGCGATGGCTTGATTGCGCGCTGTGAGTCGATTTCACAGCAAGGCGATGAAGCGGCCGCTCTCGCGGTCGTCGCCAAACAGCTTGAAGCCTATAATGTGCAGGATTTGGATGCCCATGTGGCCTGCTTTGCCGATGATGTCGTGATTGCCGACCTTAATGGTGCTGAAAATCTGCACGGCATCAGTGATTATCGCGCCCGCTATCAAGGCGTGTTCGCGCAATATCCGCAAAACCATGCAGAGCTTGTATGCCGCCTTGCCTGCGGCACTATCGTGGTCGATCATGAGCGCGTGCGCCGCAGCCCCGAGGGTGAGCCCTTTGAAGTGCTGGCGATTTACACCATCAAGAATGGCAAAATCGCACGCGTGGACTTTGTGAAATAGGGCCGCGGGCAGATGCTGGAATATGGCCTTAGCGCATTAGCGTTCCTGATCCTTGCAGTCCTGATGCCACGGGTGATCGAGTTAACCAGCCAAGGTGAACGCTTAGCAGCAGTCATGCCAGGTGGCATTAAACGCGTGCGTCAGGCCGAATTAGCGACTGCCGTTTTGGGAATTATCCCCGTTGTATTGGTCCTATTGATCGACTTGCTTGGTGGACCTGTGACGATCGATCAATATCCGCTGGCCATTCTAGTCGGTATGTTCCTTCAATTCGTCGGGCATTATGGTGGGCCATTTCGCCACATCTTGGAAGACTTGCACGAGGCCCGTGATCGCCTCGACTATAACCGTGTTCATGGCTTGCCTTTGGATGAGCCAAATCGTCAAACTGGGAAAGTAAATTAGATGGCCACACGTCGCCTCGCACCCCCCGAAGTTCAGCCCAAGTCGTTTGATTGGTCGGCCGATAGTGCCGTCAAAGTCGCGTTTTGGATGGGCAAATATCCAGAAGCCCGCAAGCAATCGGCGGTCATCCCGCTGTTGTGGTTGGCGCAAAAGCAAGAAGGTTGGGTGAGTGAGCCTGCGCTTCGCAAGATCGCGCTCGACCTCGCCATGGCCTATATCCGCGTCTATGAAGTCGCGACCTTCTATACGATGTTCCACTTGGCGCCGGTCGGCAAACACCATTTGCAAGTCTGCGGTACCACGCCGTGCATGTTGCGTGGTTCAGGCGATTTGATCGAAGTGTGTCAGAAGCGCATCGGCAATCATCACCATGTCACGCCAGATGGCTTATTCTCGTGGGAAGAAATGGAATGCATGGGCGCGTGCGCCAATGCCCCCATCGTCGCCATCCACGATTATTATCATGAAGATCTGACGGCTGAGAGCTTTAGCGCCCTCATCGATGATCTGGCCGCTGGCAAAGACGTAACGCCCGGTTCTGCTATTGGCCGTTTGACCAGTGCGCCAGACGGTGGCCCCAATGTCTTGAACGACGAGACCTTGTTTGACGGCAGCCTCGCCAAAAAGATCAAGCTGCCAAACCTGCCCGAGAAGGCCTGAACGACGGGCAGGGGGCGGGCTTTCCCATGAGCATGGGTTCCAAGCCGCCCTATCTGCGCCCGCAGGATGATCCAAATCGCGTCGGAATTCCGATCACTTCTGATGCCGCCTTTTGGGCGTCTATGATGTTGTCATGGGTGGCCCAATCCCTCGACCATTTGCTCGAGGTCGACAAGTGGGCGGTGAATTTGACGGCCGTTGCAGGCATTGGCCTGATTGGAATCGCCATTTTCAAGGGGCTGGAAAGGCCCTTGCCGACCGGCATGCGCCTACCCCGTACGCAGGCATGGATCATGCTGGCCGTGATGATTGCCGTCACCGGGGCGTGGGCTTGGTTTGGTCTCATTTACACCCGCGACGTGCCAGCTCGCTTGGTTTACGGCGTGTGCGCCAGCCTAACAGCGTGGAGTGCGTTTGCGACCTATCGCGCTTTAGCGACCAGCGGGGCTAAACCGGACGATCTTTAAAGGCTCACCCGGCTTTAACGGTCGCTCCGCACTCATGCCATTGATCATCAGGAAGCGCTCGGTCTTGAAGTCTGGATAGGCCATGCGGGCAGAGAGGCTTGCGACCGTGTCGCCGGCCCGCACCGTCACAATTTCAAGCTCGCGCGGGCGCAGAGCGGCAACTTCGGCGGCTGATAACTCGCGGAAGGTCTGGGTGATCGGGAATGTGGGCGACAGGCCGTCTGCCGGGCCCATCATCACGAAGTGAAACGCCCGCCCATTGAGGCTATAAGCAATCACACCGACATCGACGAGACCAGAGCGGGTTTGCGCGCGGGCAAGGAGCGTCACCGTTGGCATGCCATTGGTCGTGCCCGGTGTGGCAATACCTAAGTTTGCCGGCGTTTGGCCCAATGCCTCTTTTGCTTTGGCAATCGCATAGGCGTCCAAGCCACCCGTCAACGGCATCCCGCCGCCAAAGCGACCCTTAAGGTTGTTTGGGCCTTCAATTTCAACGGCTTCAGTGGTGTTGTTAAGAGAAAAACCCTGCGGCACCTCAAAGGTGATTTTCATGCTGGGATGGGAGAAGCGCCGCCCATCGACAAAGCCCTGCTCTGGGTCATCGCCCACACGAAGGCCTGATAGTGCGGTCAAATAGGGCCGGACTAATTCTGGCGGCACATCGCGGCTGGCTTTGGCGGCTCTGGCGGCATTGGCGGTGCGCGACACCCGTTCGGTCGTAATCGGGTGACTGCGCGCCCAAGTCGGCACGTCGCGCGATTGGCGGTTTTTCACTTTGGCATCAAGGGCTTCCTGGGCAGCCAAAGCTGCTAACATGTCTGATGCTGCATAGAGATTATAGCCATTGGCTTGCAGATAGCGCACACCATAATCATCGGACTCATTTTCCTGCTTGCGCGAGTAGCTGAGTGTATAGACCTGCGCCAATTGCCCGGCAGTTTGCATGATCTCGTCCGACTTAGTGGCAATGCCCAGTGCGATCGCGCCCAATGTTGACAGCGTGGAAGCTTGCGTCCGCTTGAGCGAATGCTTGCCGACAATATGGCCGACTTCATGGCCTAAAACCGAGGCGAGCTCGTCCTCCGAATTCATAATCGTCATCAAGCCGCGCGTGATATAAATATAGCATCCGGGCACCGCAAAGGCGTTGACGACGTCGGAATTGATCACGGTGAAGGTGCATTGGTCCTTCAGCCCTGCCGTGGTTGCGACTTTCGCGCCGACATTGGACACATAGGTCGCGACAGGGCCTGAAATCGCGCCGCCAAATTGCGCGACAATCTGGGGATGCTGCTTGATCGCTTGGGCGCGCTCATTCGGCTTGATGATTTGGGCCACAGCCGGTGTGGCGACATGTGCAGCGAAAACAGCCAAAGCCCCATGAAGAACCCAATTCTTGCGCATCACACATCTCCAAATTTAAGGCCTATGATGGCGGCATTGGCTTGATCTGGCTAATCAAATTCGCAGGGTTGCGGCTTGGACTTTCGATGACTCGGCAGTAGCTTGCCGCCTGCAACACGTATGCGCTTCAGGCTGCAAATGTCGTTGGCAGGCTGGATGAAGCCCTATAGAAGCCTATTTACGAACTATCACGCCTAGCTGATCGAGTGTTCTATGATTGCCGATAAAGACCGTATCTTCCTGAACCTCTATGGCCGCCATGATTGGCGCTTGGAGGGGGCTAAACAGCGTGGCGCGTGGAATGCCACCAAGGATATGATCGACGCAGGGCGCGATTGGATCATTCAGCAAGTGAAGGATTCAGGCCTTCGTGGCCGGGGTGGTGCTGGCTTCCCGACAGGTCTCAAATGGTCCTTCATGCCAAAAGAGGTCAAGGATCGGCCCCATTATCTGGTCGTGAATGCGGACGAGTCCGAGCCGGGGACCTGTAAAGACCGCGATATGATGCGCCACGATCCGCATTTGCTGATCGAAGGCTGCTTGATCGCCTCTTTCGCCATGCAGGCGCATGCCGCTTATATCTATATTCGCGGCGAATATGTGCTGGAGCGTGAGCACCTCGAAGCGGCCATCAAAGAAGCCTATGAAGCTAAGCTGATCGGTAAAAACAATATCCATGGTTGGGACTTTGACCTCTATGTCCACCATGGGGCAGGGGCCTATATTTGCGGCGAAGAAACCGCTCTGTTGGAAAGCTTGGAAGGCAAGAAAGGCCAGCCGCGCTTGAAGCCACCTTTCCCAGCCAATGCCGGTCTTTACGGCTGCCCAACCACGGTCAATAACGTCGAATCAATCGCCGTTGTGCCAACCATTTTGCGTCGTGGTGCGCAGTGGTTTGCGGGCTTTGGCCGTCCAAACAATACGGGCACGAAAGTCTTCTGTGTGTCGGGCCATGTGAACAAGCCCTGCAATGTCGAAGATGCCATGTCGATCCCGCTGAAATATTTGCTGGAGCAGCATTGCGGCGGTGTGCGCGGCGGTTGGTCCAATCTGAAAGCCGTCATCCCCGGTGGGTCGTCGGTCCGCATGATCACGCAGGAAATGGCCGAAGACGCTTTGATGGACTTTGACAGTCTGTCAGCTCTGAAGTCGGGCCTTGGTACCGCTGGCGTGATCGTGATGGATAAGTCGACCGACCTCATTAAAGCCATCGCGCGGCTGGCTTATTTCTATAAGCACGAGAGCTGTGGCCAATGCACGCCCTGCCGCGAAGGCACTGGCTGGATGTGGCGGGTACTCGAACGTATGGCCATTGGCCAAGCCGAACATCGCGAAATCGACCTCTTGCTGGAAGTGGCTGGCCAGGTTGAAGGCCACACGATCTGTGCTTTGGGCGATGCGGCCGCTTGGCCCGTCCAAGGCCTGATCTGGCGCTTCCGGGGCGAGATCGAAGAGCGCATTGACCGCTATCGCTTGGGCAAGCCCCATGTGATGGGCGCGGCTATCGCGGCGGAGTAGGGCTTCGTCTAAAGTTTGTCATTTTCAGACGGGTGCGTTTTGTGCTTCGTTCGAGGCTTGGCAAGCTTGCTCCATTCAGACGGCATAACCGTTGATCCAAACATCTGCTTTGGCACGCCATACGTCCGTGGCCGCGTGTGACGCGTGATTGATGTGCTCGTCCATCTGAATAGCGGTGCATGTGCTGCTGACCTATTGAGGGACTAACCCAATCTGGAAGCCGAAGACATTGCGGCCTGTTTGACCTTCTAGGGGGGGGATCTGATTTCTTGACCGATCAAGATGCATCATGATATCTCAAGATGGGCATCCGGATACAAGGAAACAACGATGACGCAGCCGATCCTTGAAAAGTTTGCGACCCAAGTTGAGGTCGAGAAGCTAGCAATAGTGCGCGAATTGGCCCGAAAAGAAGGTCGATTGTTGCAGTCACTCGTTGACGAGGCCCTTACGGATCTTTTGGAAAAGCGACGCCGAAGCCAGGCGCGTGCCTCCATCATGGAAGCCTATCAATCCAGCCACGAGACTTTTGCCCCACTTTATAAAAAACTCGCTGAGTGACAGAGTATCTGACTTTAGACGAAGTGCTTTTGATTCATGCAGACCAGATCGATCGATACGGTGGCCTACATGGGGTGCGGGATTTTCGGCTCGTAAATTCAGCACTTTCGCGACCAAAATCAGGTTATTATGAAACGACCATTGAACAGGCTGCTGCGCTTTGGGAGAGTTTCGCTCAAAACCATGCCTTTCTGGATGGCAATAAGCGAACAGCCTTTGCTGAGACCTATACGTTTTTAATGATTAATGGCTGGCGTATTCATGCCGGCCCTGACGAGACCTATAAGTTTATTGCTGATCTGTACTCAAGGCAGGCCTTTGTCTTTGTTCATCTTGTCGCTTGGTTGCATTCAAACACATCGAAGACATGACATTCCGAGGTCCTAGACAAATGATCGGGCAGCTTCAAAATTGCATAGCTCCCGCGTCATTTTCATCGTTTGACGAATAGCTAAGTGCGTGCCCAAATGCTGACCTTAGGTGAGGGTATCAGTATGGCTTTGGAGCGAATCCGTCGGGGTTGGCGGTGGGCAAAGGTGGCCTTGGCGTTAGGCGCTTTCGCGCTCGCGGCGGCTTGCACGCTACTGGTCGGGCCATATCCCACAGTCCGCGATTGGCCGTTTGGTAAGGATGTGACTGAAGTTACATTAGAACTTCAGCCCAACAGATGGTTGACTCCACCACCTCAAACAATTCGTCTGTCGCGCACCATGGATGGCATCCGGTTTTATGCATCGTCGCTTGGCGAAGGCGACTTAAATGGCCGGATTTCGATAAAATATCTGGGCTCAAATTCGCTGGGCCGCGTCTATGGTTATGCGATCCCAAGGTCAGACCTCCCAGATAACATGGAGGGGCGCAAAACACCTTCTGAACTTCGCATGATACGGCACCATGCAGCCTCCGCATTTTATGGCATGATGCTGATCAAAGCCACTCCGAGCGAAGCACCAGATCGCGAGCTGGCGCTCCAGGTGTCAGTCTGTGATGAGGTCTCGGCAGAGGAATGCACCTATACCACCTCCGCCGCCGTCTGGGCTCTGTTGGCGGCGAAGGTTCCCGAGATGACGTTTGAAGATATGCCAATTTACGACATTCGGCATTAGGCTATTTGGTGCGAGATTAGGGCGTCTCCACCACGCGAAATACCTCGCCTGTCCCCGCATCACGAACCAGATCAACGCGCTCGCCGTCCCAATGATAGGCGAGGTGGCGGCCTTGCAGGGGGTTAGCGGCACAATCTGGATAGAAGAGGCCAACACATTCCCCACCTGCATGGCGAACGCTGGGATAGATGATCCCGTCAGAGCCTGCGGCCCTCAGGCTTGCCGCCAAGGTTTGCGACGCGACATAAGAATTGGGATCGAGGGCGGACGGATGCTCGGGTTCACCTAAACGCAAATCATGCAAATCTGCGTCGACGGACAGGATGATCTCTCGAAATTGCGCGGTCCAGCCGGCTGCTTCCCCGGTGCGTGCCATAAAGCGGGCATGGTGATGGATCGTCTCAAACAGCGCGGTGTCGAACTTGGCGGCGATATAGAGCACGCCAAACATGCCATTGCTAAAGCGGCTCGGCCTATCGGGGCTGACATGGGTGAAGGGAGCCATGAGATAGCTGGCACCAGGGCCACCCACGCGACGCGCGATCGGCACAAGATCGAGATTGCCGATGGATGCCATGATGCGAGGATTGGTCTTTTGCTCGGCTGAGATTAGCAGAGCCCAATCTTCGGGGTCGGCAATATCTTCAAACAAATCAATCGGTGGGAAGCTCGAGCGGATAATCCGAACCGCGCTTTTCCAAGAAATGTGAGACACCGGGATATCGGCCACCTCACTCACCAACCCGCCCGCTCCGCATCGAGATAGCGGCGAACGCGCATCAAGTCGGTCAACTCACCGCCCAGCATGATGTCGAGCGCACTCGCGCCGCCAAAGGCTGAATTGGCCGCTTTGATCCAAGCATAGCCGCGCGCCGCCTCGGTAAAGATGATGCGAAGCGCTTTGTGGATGCCTAAGAGATTCGACAGGCGCGCCCGCCCATCGCGCGACAGACGACCCGGCCCCTCTGCCTTCCAACGCCGATAGGTGCGCACGGGCATGTCCAGTAAAACGGCGGCCTGTTCGTCCGTCACATCCCATTTGCCGAACAGATTGAACGCCGCCCGAAACATGGCGGCACCTTCATCCTGCGTGATAGGGTCTGCGCGGAACGCAGGGCCAGATGTTTCAATGCGCTCTAAAGTCAGCATAGCTATCTCCATTTGGCAGTATATATATTAAATGCTGCCATTTGGCAATACAAACCTGTGGCACAAACCGACAAATACATCGACATGCACGCAAACTGATCTAAGCAGAATGATCGCCCGCAAACGCTTGTAAAAGTGCATCGCCCCTATGAAGCAGCCCTGCCAAGCCTGTCTGATTTTGCGCTTGATCCTTGCGATCTTCGCCCCCCTATCCATCGCGGCGTGGATCGTTTTGGCGCTGGTTTATGAGCTTGCTGTATCTGGCTGGATTTTTGCTGGTTTTGGGGTGAGTTTGGCGGTGGCAATTTGGGTCGTAGCGTCGTATCTCGGCGAACAGCGGGTCAGCTTGGCTGAGTCTGTTTCAAACGATGGGGCGAGAAGATGACGAAAATCGTCGTCGATGGAACCGAAGTAGATGTGCCTGGCGATTACACGCTGTTGCAAGCGTGCGAAGCCGCAGGGGCAGAAATTCCACGGTTCTGTTATCATGAGCGTTTAAGTGTGGCTGGTAATTGCCGCATGTGTTTGGTCGAAGTCAAAGGTGCGCCTAAGCCTGTGGCGTCTTGCGCTCAGCAGGTCAAAGACCAACGACCCGGCCCAAATGGTGAGCCACCCGTTGTGGTCACCAAGTCTTCGAAGGTGAAGGCCGCGCGCGAAGGCGTGATGGAATTCCTCTTGATCAATCACCCGCTGGATTGCCCGATTTGCGACCAAGGCGGGGAATGTGACCTGCAAGACCAAGCCGTGGCCTTTGGCCGGGCTGGTTCGCGCTATGATGAGAATAAGCGCGCAGTTGAAGAAAAGAGCATGGGCCCCTTGGTCAAAACAGTGATGACGCGCTGCATCCAATGCACGCGCTGCGTCCGCTTTGCGACCGAAGTGGCAGGCGTGTCCGAGCTGGGGGCCATTGGTCGCGGCGAAGACATGGAAATCACCACCTATCTTGAGCAATCCTTGACGAGCGAGCTGTCGGCCAATGTCGTCGATCTTTGCCCGGTCGGCGCGCTGACCTCCAAACCTTACGCTTTTAATGCGCGGCCTTGGGAGTTGAAGAAGACTGAAACCGTCGATGTGATGGATGCGGTCGGCTCCAACATTCGCGTTGATGCGCGGGGCAATGATGTGCTGCGCGTGCTGCCCCGCCTCAATGAAGAGATCAATGAGGAATGGCTGTCGGATAAGTCGCGTCATGCGGTCGATGGCCTACGCCGTCAGCGCCTCGACAAGCCTTATGTCAAAACCAATGGCAAATTGGCACCCGTCAGCTGGCCTCAAGCTTTGGAAGCCTTGGCAGCGCGCTTGAAGGGCGATGCCGCCAAGATTGGCGCGATTGCGGGTGACTTGAATGATGCAGAGGGCTTGAAAGCCGCTCTGGACCTGTTGCGAGGCCTGGGCGTCACCAATACCGATTGCCGCCAAGATGGCGCGGCGATTGGCCTGTCGGGTCAGCGCGGCGAGTATTTGTTCAACTCCACCATCATGGGCATTGAAGATGCCGATGCCTTGTTGATCATCGGCTCTAACTTGCGTCTGGAAGCCCCGCTGATCAATGCGCGGGTTCGCAAGACGTGGTTGCGCGGCACGCTCGACTTGATTGGCGTCGTGGGTGAGGCAAATGACCTGACCTATGCCTATGAGCATGTCGGCGCAGGGCCAAAGACTTTGGCGGATTTGGCCAAGGGCAAGGGCGATTTCTTCAAGCGCTTTGCCAAGGCTGAACGTCCGATGCTGATCATCGGCATGGATGCCTTGACCCGTCCTGATGGTGCACATGTCCTGAAGCTCGCCGCTGAAATTGGCATGAAAGCTAAGATCGTCCGCGAGGGCTGGAACGGCTGGAACGTTGTCCATCAGGCCGCTGGCCGCGTTGGCGCGTTAGACTTGGGCTTCTTGCCCGCAGACCAAGGCCTGTCCACCGCCCAGATGCTGGAAGCAGGCGCGCTCGACACCTTGATCCTGTTGGGTGCCGATGAAGTCAAAGCCCCCGCCGGAACCTTTGTGGTTTATGTCGGCAGCCATGGCGACGCAGGCGCACAGCAGGCGGATTTGATCCTGCCAGCCGCGGCTTATACCGAAAAGAACGCCACTTATGTGAACACCGAAGGCCGCGTGCAACAGGCGCGCCGGGCGGTATTCCCCAAGGGCGATGCCCGCGAAGATTGGGCGATCTTCCGCGCCGTCTCCGCTCTGCTTGGCAAGACCTTGCCATATGACAATCTAGACGCGCTTCGCGCCAAGCTGATGGCCGACAGCCCCAGCTTCGCTGGTCTCGATTTTGCCCCAGGGGGCAGCACGCCATTGGAGTTGAAGCTGTTGGGCGTTGCAGGCGATGTGGATGCTGCGCCCTTTACCAGCGCCATCACCGACTTCTATCTCACGAATCCGATTGCCCGTTCCAGCCAAATCATGGCCGAATGCTCGGCAGCCAAGAAAGCAGCCTCTGTGGCTGCGATAGCAGCGGAGTAGGGGCCCATGCAGGATCTCGTTCGCGATTGGGGCCCTTTGTGGGGCGTGATTGGTGGGGCAGGCCAGATCTTGGCGATCATGGTCATGCTGCTTTTGACCTTGGCCTTCATCCTGTTGTTTGACCGCAAGGTCTGGGCGGCGGTGATGATGCGCAAAGGGCCAAACGTGGTCGGCCCCTTTGGCTTGTTGCAAAGCTTTGCGGATTTCTTGAAGTTTGTCGTCAAGGAAATCGTGATTCCAGCTGGCGCGAATAAGACGGTCTTTATCCTCGCGCCTTTGATCACGATTACGCTTGCCTTTGTCGCCTATGCCGTTGTGCCGTTTGCGCCGGGCTGGGTGATTTCAGACATGAATGTCGGGATTTTGTACTTGCTCGCCATGTCGTCCTTGGGTGTTTATGGCATCATCATGGGCGGTTGGGCGTCCAACTCGAAGTACCCGTTTTTGGGCTCGCTGCGCTCTGCGGCGCAAATGGTATCTTATGAGGTCTCCATCGGCTTTGTGCTGATCACCGTGCTTCTGGTCGTTGGTAGCCTGAATTTGACCGACATTGTCGACCATCAAAAGGCTGGCATTTGGGATTGGCATGCCTTTTCCTTCATTGGCGCGCTCGTGCATCCCCAAGAGGGCGCAGGCCTGGTTGGCACCGTGTACGGTTTTATCGTCGGCTTGGTGATGTTCATGATGCTGGGCATTTTCTTTGTCTCCGCTCTGGCTGAAACCAACCGCCCGCCGTTCGATTTGCCTGAAGCAGAATCCGAACTCGTGGCGGGCTATCAGGTCGAATATAGCTCGACCCCCTATCTCTTGTTCATGATCGGGGAATATCTCGCCATTGTGCTGATGTGTGCGATGATTTCCATCCTGTTTTTGGGCGGCTGGAACGCACCTTGGGGCCCGATTGAGAACCCTTGGGTTGGCTTCCTGATCCTCTATATCAAGATTTGGCTGGTCTTCTTCATGTTCGCCATGGTGAAGGCGATTGTACCCCGCTATCGCTATGACCAGCTGATGCGCATTGGTTGGAAAATCTTTCTGCCCACGACCTTGGTCGCCGTGGCAGTGGTAGGCGGCCATGTCGCTTACTTCGGGAGGTA
>JAJTGP010000198.1 GCA_021299265.1 Hyphomonadaceae bacterium
AGAAAGCCTGCTGGATCGGCTGGCGAATGCTTGCAAAATGGTGGCGCTAACGGGCCTAGTGATCATCACTTTGGTGCAGGCTTGGCAGGTTTTTGCCCGCTATGTTTTGAATAATTCGCCGGGGTGGACCGAGCCCGTTTCGGTCTTCTTCATGGGCATGACCGTGATGATGGCCGCCGCCGTTGGGGTCCGGGAAGGCACGCACTTTTCCTTCTCCAACATCCTCGACGCTATGCCTACAGGGATCCAAGCCCTTGTTCGCAGATTGCTTCTCGCCCTCACCTTAGGCGTCGCGCTTTTGTTGGCCTATTGGGGCATGACTCTCGCTTTAGATAATTGGGATGTCAGCATGGCAGGTGCACCCATCCCAGCAGGCATTCGCTATGTGCCCTTTGCTATTGGTGCCAGCATCATGGCGCTGTTTGCGGCTGAGCGCCTCGTTGCGCGCCAGAAAAACTAAGGACGAAACTGATGGCTCTTGCGGCACTTTTCCTAGTCTTCGCCCTTCTTCTGGTTCTCGGCGCGCCCGTAGCGATTGCCTTGATCATTTCCACCATCAGCGCGGCCCTTGTGGTGGGCATCCCACCGATCGTAGTTGGCCAACAAGCAGCAGCGGATATCTCGTCGGTCGGCCTTCTGGCTATCCCGCTGTTTGTATTCGCCGGGGAGCTTATGCTCAAAGGCGGCATTTCGGAGCGGATCATTGCGCTTGCTAGTGCCTTGGTTGGCCGTTTCCGGGGCGGTCTCGCTCAAGTCAGTGTTGTCGCCTCAACCTTGTTTGGTGGCGTGTCCGGCTCTGCCATTGCCGATATCTCTGCCGTAGGTGGCACCATGATCCCACAAATGGCCCAACGCGGCTATGACAAGGATTATGCGGTCAATGTGACGATCTCGGCAGCTCTTGTCGCGCTATTGGTGCCACCGTCGCACAATATGATCCTATTCTCGGCTGCTGCTGGGGGCGGGATTTCGATCACATCGCTCTTTTCTGCGGGCATTATTCCAGCCCTCATGCTGGCGCTCGCCGTTATGGCCACTGCCTATATCTTGGCAGTCAAGCGCGGCTATCAAGCCGAAGGCAAGGTTGGTGCACGCGCACTTTTGACCACATTCGTCACAGCCTTACCTGCTTTGGTTTTGGTGTTGATCATTTTCGTCGGGATCAAAGCCGGGGTTTTCACCGCGATTGAAAGCGCCTCGGTTGCCGTTGTCTATGCGGTCTTGGTGACATTGATCGTCTATCGAAGCCTTAGCTGGAGCGCCTTCCTTGACGCCGCCAAGGGTGCCGCCAAGACCACCGGTTCTGTCTTGTTCGTGATTGGGGCAGCCGGTGCCTTTGGTTGGATGATGGCCTATTTGCAAGTACCCAGCCATGCGGTGGACGCCATGAAGGCGATTGCGCATGACAAGTTGACCGTGCTGGCTTTGATGGTTTTGTGCCTATTGGTCTTAGGGACCTTTATGGATCTGGCTCCGCTGATCATCATTGCGACGCCCATCTTCCTACCCGTGGCGAAAGCCTACCATATCGACCCTGTGCATTTCGGTGTCGTGCTGATCTTGTCCGCAGGCATTGGCCTGGTGACCCCACCGGTCGGCTCAGTGCTGTTCCTAGGCGCTTCAATCGGCAAGATTAGCGTGATGGAAGCTGTGCGTGGCATGTGGCCCTTTTATCTGGCCGCTTTGATCGTTCTGGCTTTGGTGATGGTTTTCCCACAGCTCTCGCTATGGCTGCCGAGCCTGGTGGCCTAATTAGCGGACGAGTGAATTCATCCATACCTCAAGATGGCTGATGCCATCTTGATCGGGGTCGAGGTTTGCGTCGCGCGCGTCATGAGGGTTGAGCTTATGCGCGACCTCCCACGCATCGGGTAAGCCGTCGCCGTCCCTGTCGGGGCGCGGGCTGCCCGTTCTGAGATTAGGCCACCCGCCCACCTCATCCTGGGAATTGATGATCTGACCAGTCCGGGCGCGCACATCCTCTACTGCGCGGGCATCCACACGGTCCCGCACCAACGAAGCACCGGCCGTGGCTAAGACTTTCTCCTCAGCCTCCAAAGCAGGTTCTGCCACCAAGCCGCCATGTTCAAAAGGGGTGGCAAAGAAATAGCCCTCTAGGGGACGCTTCAGACGAACAATGGCTTGGGTATCGGCGCTGAGCCCATTCATGTAATTGCCCGAAAAATGCGCCTGCGCGCCGGGGGCTGACTCCACGAAAGCCAATGCGGATTTAGAATTCGCGCCTTGGCGATAAGAATTGGCACGAAAGCTATAGCGGGTGATTGCTGTCTCATCGACATTGTAGCCCGAACCATCCCCACCCCAATTGTAAAAGACATTGTTGGTGAAGTCGAAGACGGGCCCCTGTGGGTCGAGCGTGGCATCCGCGAAATTGCCGGGCCTCGGCAGACGTGCCCGATGATGCGCCCAAAGATTGTGGTGAAAACTATAGCGAGAGCCCGCTGACCCGCGCACGAGTGAGCCATAACCATGCGCACCCTTAGAATGGACCGACTGGTCCAAAGACTCCGAGACGATG
Source organism: Hyphomonadaceae bacterium (assembly GCA_021299265.1). Lineage (GTDB taxonomy): Bacteria > Pseudomonadota > Alphaproteobacteria > Caulobacterales > Aquidulcibacteraceae > Aquidulcibacter. The sequence continues at coordinate 2,540 of JAJTGP010000198.1, forward strand.
GACCATTGCACCGTCACCAGATCCAATTGGCGCTCACCTTGAGTCATTTGTTGCGAGACAGACAAGGTCTCATCGGTTGACCAAGAGGCAGAGCAATGATCGATGATAATGTTGCGGCCAGCGGTGAGCGAGATGGAATCGGTCTCGGTCTTGGAGATATCGCCCGGACGGACGCGAATGAAGCGCACAATGACTTCACTGGTGGAGACCACAAGCGCCTGACCCTTGAGCGTAATCCCATCCCCGGGGGCAGTTTGGCCTGCGATAGTTACAAAGGGATTGCGGATGACCAATGGCGATTGAAGCTCAATCGTGCCGCCGGTCTCAAACAGGATGATACGCGGACCCTTGGCCTCAATCGCAGCGCGCAGACTGCCGGGTCCTGCATCAGCAAGATTGGTCACTTTGATGACGCGCCCGCCGCGCCCGCCTTGGGTGAAGGCACCAAACCCTTCGGCACCGGGGAAGGCGCGCAAGGGCTGTGGCGGGCTTCGCGCACTGGCGGTGGCAGCCAGAAGCAGTCTGGCCATCCCAAAGGATCAGAACGCCCGTCCCATTACCCCCCCCATTGG
>JAJTGP010000103.1 GCA_021299265.1 Hyphomonadaceae bacterium
GCATTGATGTAAGCTCGGATCTCATTGGCTGCCGTGCGCACGACAATCAGGCTATCATGCACGATTTCATAGACGAGATGATCGCCAACATTGGGCAGCTCTTCGACCCGACAAGCCAATTGCCACGTCTTGCGCCAGACTTTTTCGATTTCTTGATTGTGCCAGTCTTTGGAGAAATAGCGCTCGATCGAGATATCGTCCGTGCTCAGTCCCTCGGGCGGGCTTTCCTCTAACATGACTGCAGGCGGGGCTATCACATCCTTCGCAAACACATGTTGCACCGACGGCTCTGGGCGGCCTTTGAGGATGTTTAGCTTGGTTATGTCATTACGTCCTTTGCGTCGAGCTCTATGGCGAACTAATTTTGCGAAAGCTTGTGTTACCAATTCGCTTCGCGCCGTAGGCTGCATTCCAACCTTGGAATGCGCCTTGGTCAAGCACTTCCTGAGGTCGTTTATGATGGTTCGCGCCCAAAGTAATTGGAGCGGGCGATGGGAATCGAACCCACGACATTCAGCTTGGGAACCAACCTTAGGTAGTTTCAAAGGGTTTAGATGCGTTTCATTTCGGGATGAAACAGAGACAAAAATATCATTTTTTCAATATGATAATATGTCTTTCCGTTTCGTTGCGTTTCGAACGGTTTCGCATGCAGCTGGCACGATTTGTGCCTGCCCAGAGGCCGTACGACCTTGGTCAAACTCCAAATGGGCTGAGCCTGTCGATGCCTGTTGGACCTGATTTTGGGTCCGACAACATTTCGATGGATTGGCTTCACTATGTTGACCGACGTAAAAATGAGAGCCCTGCTTGCGGACCCACCAACCACCCGGATGGAGTTGCCAGACGGCTCAATACCGGGTCTCTTTCTTCGTGTGGGACCAACGCGGCATCCAACCTGGACTTTCCGCTATGTGGTAAAGGGAGCCAGTGGAACGACCAGTCGCGGCACCAAATTGGCCGGTCGAAAATTCTATCGGCTGACTTTGGGAATTTATCCCTATGTGAGCTTGCGAGAGGCGCGGGCTAAAGCGGCCCTGATGATCGCTGATGCCGAGCAAGGCATAAATCCCGCAACCGAAATCGAGCGGCAGGCCGAAGCAGACACCTCCGCAATCTATACGATCAACATGCTTGCAGACGCCTATATGGAGACACATGTCAGCCCGAGACTGAAGAGTGAGCGAACAGCCAAATGGGTCTTCAAGGAGTTCATTCGGCCCAAGTGGGGCGATCGCTCGCCGGAGGGGATCACCAAGCAAGAGGTTACAAAGGAGCTTGATCGTCTCCTTTCAAGAAAATCAAAAGCCGCGGCCATCGAGACCCGAAAATGGCTTTCAAGCATGCTGAACTGGGCTGTGGATTCCGGACGCATCCAGTTCAATCCCCTCATCGGCATCAAGGCACCAGCCAAATTTACGGCACGCGAACGCGTCCTCTCCATGGCCGAAGCGCGAGCCGTTTGGGCCGTCGCGGGTGAGATGGGCTATCCTAGTGGCACGCTTGTCCAGCTACTTTTGTTGACGGCTTGTCGACTTCGCGAAATCGCCAGTGTCCAAACTTCTTGGGTGGACACTGTGAACTCCTGCATTGTGGTTCCCGGCAAAAGCTACAAGACCGGTGACCTGACTGTGGTCGCTTTGGTTCCCCGCGCGCTCGATATCCTGAACAATCTCCCAAAGCACGAGGATGGTGACTTCCTGATCTCTTCAACAAATGGATATCGTCCACTTTACACCGTGACGCCCTCTGCCCTTAGGAAGCTAAAGGAAGACAGTCAAAAGCGCCTTGGACGCGTGATGGATCATTGGACCCTGCACGACCTTCGGCGAACTGTCGCGACCCACATGGCCCGCTTGAGCGTCGACGAGATCTTGATTGAACGCGTTCTGGGTCACCGCATTGGCGGTGTGCGTGCCGTTTACAATCGTTATCGATATCTGGAAGAAAAGCGCGCCGCTCTCGCACTCTGGACTGTTGAGCTCCTGCCCTCCACTGGCCCAGATGGTGGCTCACGATACGAGCCTGCCAATGATGATCGGCCTTGGGTTCAAGGAAGTTTGTTTCAAGCTGGTCTTGATGGCTAGAGCGCACGCGGACCCAACCAAGTTTTGCGTTGGCTATCGCTCAGTAGTTTTGGCCACACGAACTTGCGGCTTGGGCGCACGTCAACGGCCCAAACCGGATGAAGGGCACCTTTTTATGAACCACGCCCCTCGCGAGCATATGTTAAGCCAAAGCTGATTAGTGGACATATCCGGAAAACGTGTTAAGTTTTCCGAGAATTTTTAACATATCGGGAGTGACATGTTAAAGCCTACATACTTGATCCCCGAGCTACCGCCCGCAATCGAGCTCGAAACAAAGCCTGTGCTTAAAGCGCTCGCCAAAGCAAACCGCGCTTTGGCGGAGCTGAAAGGCCGCGCCGCAACGCTCCCCAACCAAGGGATATTGATCGATACGCTCGCTTTGCAAGAAGCCAAAGCGAGTTCAGAAATCGAGAACATCGTCACAACACAAGATGAGCTGTTTCAAGCCGATCTCGAACTCGATGGCCCCAACTCGCCAGCGGCTAAAGAGGTCGCACTGTACCGCGATGCTTTAAAGCTTGGCTTTGATCACCTTCGTCAGTCGGATGGATTAATCACCAACCGAACACTGATTGCGATGTTTCAACTTCTAAAAGGCCATGCCGGAGGGTTTAGAGACACGCCGGGAACCGCTTTGAGAAACGATGCGACCGGCGAAATTGTTTATGTTCCGCCCCAAGACGCGCGTGACATTGCCACGCACATGGCAAGCCTCGAAAGCTTTATCAATCTCGACCATGACCCCGAGATCGATCCGCTGATCAAAATGGCACTAATCCATCATCAGTTTGAGAGCATTCACCCGTTTCCAGATGGAAATGGGCGCATTGGCCGTATCTTGAACGTCCTTTATCTCACTCGATCCGGCCTACTTGATATCCCCATCCTCTATTTGTCACGGCATATCACCCGCTCAAAGGCTGACTATTATCGCCTTTTACAAGCCGTTCGCACCGATGGCGCTTGGGAAGACTGGATCCTCTATATGCTGGATGCCGTGGCAGAGACAGCAACCACAACGCTTGAGCTTTTAGAAGGCATACGGACCCAGATGGCGAGCGTGAAAAGCCGGATGCGAACCGAACTGCCCCACCTATACTCGCAAGACTTGCTGAATAACCTCTTCCGCCACCCATACACCCGCATAGAATTTGTTATCAACGACATCAAAGTTTCCCGCCAGACGGCAGCAAAATACCTCGATCAGCTGGCCGATGCTGGTTTTGTGAGCAAGCATCGGGCCGGACGCAGCAATTATTACGTGAATGCTGACCTAGTGCGCTTGTTCCTTGAGGTTTCTGGTGGGAAGTAGGAACCAAGGGAATGACATTAGCTCATAGATTGGCAGGCGCGTGGGGTCTGCTGGCTACACCTGACAGTGTCGCGCATAGGATGGAGAAGCATCGCAAGAGCCTGTGCATCAGTGCATTGCTACCCATCGATCAGTATCAAAGCGGAATAGCGGTGCTAAGCAAATCGTCAATCAAAATCGCTGCGCGTTGGATAATCGGCGCGCAGCATGTTTCCCAGAGATGTTTTGCCAAATATCCTCCAGATGCTATTGTCACCAAATGCCTATTCCAGATTATCAGACACTCATGCTTCCGGTTCTTTCCGTTGCCGCTCAAGGTGAAACCCGCGTCCCGGATGCCGCCGAGTTGATTGCAAACCAACTGGGGCTTACCAGCGAAGAGCGTGAGCAAATGCTGCCAAGCGGAACACAAAGGCTTCTGCACAACCGGATCCATTGGGCCAAATTCTATATGACCAAGGCCGGCCTGATTATGAGCCCAAAGCGTGGGCTCTTTACCGCAAGCAAAATCGGACGCGATCTGCTTGCCACTCAACCAAGCCGCATCGACGTTGAAACGCTTAAGACCTATCCGGCATTCGTTGCATTCCATGAAGCAAGTTCGGCAGGAACAGGCCGCAATGATGCTCCAGCGGTCGAAGCTGCGTCAGTTTCAGCCGCCACCCCAGAAGAACAAGTTGATGCTGCTTATGCAGTCCTGCATGCCGCCCTTAAGGCAGACCTATTAAACCGTATACTTGAACAGACGCCGACTTTCTTTGAGCGGGTGATCGTCGATTTGCTCGTTGCAATGGGTTATGGCGGTTCACATGAAGACGCCGCCAAGCGCCTTGGGAAAAGCGGTGATGGCGGCATTGATGGAATTGTGGATGAAGACCGCCTTGGCCTGGACCGCATCTATGTTCAAGCGAAGCGCTATGCCCCCAATACGAGCGTTGGTCGACCTGAAATCCAAGCATTTGTGGGCAGCCTAGTAGGCCTTGGTGCCTCAAAGGGCGTCTTCGTGACGACGTCGACTTTCAGCAATCCCGCAACAGAGTTCGTACGAGGGCTGCAGCAGCGGATTATTTTAATAGATGGTTCCAGGCTCACCGAATTGATGGTCGAATTTGGTGTCGGCGTTCGACTGAGCCGCACAGTTGAGTTCAAACGGCTTGATGAAGACTTCTTTGCCGGCGACGAATAGGCAGGCAATGCGCATTCTCTCCTGGAATTGCAACGGTGGCTTCCGAAACAAGCTGCATCTGGTTGCAGACTTTAACGCGGATGTCCTCGTGATTCAGGAATGCGAAGATCCAATTAATGGCCCTCCTATCTATTACGAATGGGCTGATCAATATGTGTGGGCAGGCAGGAACAAGGCCAAAGGCCTTGGAATTTTTGCCAAGAATGGTCTGACACTCCTGCCATTAGAATGGGAAGATGCGGGCACCGCACTCTTTCTGCCAGTTGAAGTGTCAGGTGGGATGCAAATAGTGGGCGTTTGGACGCAAGCCAGTGCTAGCTCACGAGATAGCTACATAGGTCAATTTTGGCACTATTTTCAGCTCAATCGCAGCCAGTTTGGCATGAAGACGCTTATCTGCGGCGACTTCAATTCCAATTCTCGCTGGGATAAGCCGCGGCGGCTTTGGAATCACACGCGCTGTGTGTCGGAGCTCGAAAGCCTTGGCTATAAGAGCCTCTATCACCAACTCACGGGCGAGTCCCAAGGCGCGGAAACGCAGCCGACCTTCTACCTTCACCGCAATTTAGGGAAAGACTACCATATCGACTACGCATTTGCTCATTCGAGCCTCATTACTGGCGAAGCAATAAACTTAACAATCGGAAATCCAGACACATGGCTTCGCCATAGTGACCATATGCCACTGATCTTTGAGTTATGAACGTCCATTTTAACTGCTCAGTCCAGCAAACCTCTCGCGGTGCTTCCTGACAAAGTCCATCCTTGGATGGAGTGCGCTGTCCTTGGGCAATCGGATCTGTTCGCCTGCGCCGGGCAGTAGCTTCAAGTACTCGTGGGGCATCTTGTTGTGCGACACCAGCAGACAAAAGTTGTCGTCAAAGGTGAATAGATGGCGATCAAACATCCAATGTGCTGTGGCAGATAATGCAATGCCATTTTGGACTATATCCGGTCCGCCATCGGCGACGGGCCAGATATGAGCGGCCTGTGCCTCGGCCTTTCCACCGCCATTGACTATCCGCAACCCTGTGACCGCACAAGTATCATCGTAGGCCGACAGGACGTGATTGCGGAAATTCGCGTCGCGAACTTTTCGGTTCAGCAAAATCTGTTCAATCCGGCGTTCACTGATAGGATTTTCTAAAATATGCCTTGTAGCGTCATCCAATCCTGGGCCTGCCAACCCAAGCCGGATTCCCAAGTCTGGATTGAGTGTATCGGTCAGTCCGGCCGAAGCAATCTCGCAAAAATCGTCGCCGTGAAGTTCACGGATGGAGCGGCCGCGCAACATGCGCCCGGCTGCTGATCGATCCTCCATCTCTCTCAGGAAAGCCTCCCTAAACCTTCCTTCCGCACTGACATAAGGGACCGGCCGATCAAACTCTAAGAAATTGGAAAGGCGCGCGTAGGAATGTGTTGGGTCTCCCGGGTCTATGTCGATCCTTTCAATGAAAGCGGTTGCAATATAGGACATGCTGCCTTGTGCCGCTCGGGTTTCTCGAAACACAACCCAAGTCCCGATGAGCCTTTGAGCGACCGCCAGGTATTTGTTCGGAAAATGATAGCGCTCGGTAATGGCGTCGTCATATTTCGATTGACCACTAATGTCGAAAACACCCGCCATCACAAAACTCACTCTCAAAATCCACAGCGAAAGACTGCATTATACTAAGCCATTCGTCCAGGAGCTTATGAGTGGTGGGGCCAACGTAAAATACCAAATCAAATTCAACCTTTGTTCGCACCTCCCCCATCGGCCCAAAATCTCTGCACCCCTGCCAGCCCGCCCGCAACCGTTTGGTCGGGCGCTCACGCTTCCGCCCCGGTCTGGACAAGGCGAGACTACCGGGGTGCGGGCAGGCTTTCAGGGGTGCGGTTTGTTGATCTCGGCCGATGGGGGCAGCGCGTGCTCATGGTGAGTATCGCGTAATGCAAAGTCCCATCGGCGGAGGTATCCGCCATGTCACTTTCAATCAATGCAACTCGTAATTCTCGCTATTCATCAGCATCCGATGAAGTTCGTCTGACACCCCATGAGCGTGTCACAGCCCAGATTAGTTCTCTTCTCGAACGCGGCGTTCGCCCCTGGATCAAGCCATGGGATGATATTGCCCCGCCTGACGCTTTGGTCTTGCCCTTGCGTTCCTGCGGTACGCCCTATCGTGGCATGAATATCATTGCCCTTTGGGCTGCCGCTTTGGAAAGCAGCTTCAGGTCACGCCATTGGTTCACCTTCAAACAAGCCCTGGCCATGAAGGCTTGTGTCCGTAGAGGCGAGCGTGGATCCTTTGTCGGCTATTATACGGAAGTGGGCGATAAGTCAGAAGGCGCTGGTAAGCCATCTCTTGTTCCCGGAGCCACAGGTACTGTTCGCGAAGAAGCTGGCGAAACCCGGCGTATCTTGCGCGGCTACACTGTCTTCAA
>JAJTGP010000072.1 GCA_021299265.1 Hyphomonadaceae bacterium
CGGGGCATCGTCAATATCTTCGCCATAGCGATGGGGCTGCATATTGGAGGGAGAGCCTGTCAACAACAGCCCGTCTAGGCGGCCCGCCACGGTTTCAGCGTCAACAAAGGCGGGCAGGGACGGGATGAGAAGCGGGATCGCATCCACATGCGGGCTGACGCCATAGAGATAGCGCTCCATCACGGCTTGGGCATATTCGGTGCCAACATGGCGCTGGCAACATATCATGCCGAGTATGGGTCGTGCGTTCATGTGGATCGGGCCATAAATTCTTGAATCAGACCGCCAAACTTCTCATGCGGCGGAAATTTCTCATAAGCGTGCGGCGCGCCGATCTCAACCCAGTCGAGCTTTTCGGCGGTGCAGGTTTCAAGGAAAGGCAGGCTCTGATCGGGCGCATCAAACATCGTCGCGCGCACATTGATGAAGTCACCAATGGTAGAAGACACTTTGGTATAGACCCAGCTGGAGCATTCGGGGCAGACATAATGGACCGGGCTTGCCTTCATGCCCCCTTGCACCGGATTGCCGGACAGAAGCTCAAAATTCGCCCCAGCATACATTTCGCTTAAAGAGAATGCGCTGGCCGTCATGCGCTGACAGCCCTTGCAATGGCAAGCCATGGTGAGAAGCACGGGCGGCTTGGCTTGAAAACGGACTTGGCCACAGCGGCACCCGCCCAGCTTTCCGGGGCCTTGAGTTTCCATTCTTGTGCCCGCCTAGCTCTGCAACAGGACTGGGCTATCGCCGTGCCAGCGCAGCCAGACTTCATCGTCCCAGGTGAAATCCTCTTGATCCCAGCGCGACAAATTGGGGCGCGAGACCTGCATGCGGCGACCATTGACCAGATCGATCTCATAAATGCTTTCGCTGCCGAGGTAAGAGATTTGCCGCACGGTGCCCGCCGTCACATTGCAGCCCGAGGGCGCATCTTCGGGCGTTGGCGGCGTTGCACCTTCCTCGCGCTTGAGAAGTTCAATCTTCTCCGGGCGAATACCGACCCACATTTTCTCGCCACCGGCACCCGATACGCCATGGTCAAAGAATATCCGCCCGCCCAATTCTTCCGACTGGACAATGGCATGGTCGGGCTCATCAACTTCGAGCGTGCCTTCAAACAAATTCACGCTGCCAATGAAGTCGGCCACGAATTTGTTGGCCGGGAATTCGTAGAGGTTGGAGGGCGTGGCGGTTTGCATCAGCTTGCCCCGGTCCATCACGGCGCAGCGCCCCGCCATCGCCAGCGCTTCGTCCTGATCATGGGTCACCATCACGAACGTAATGCCCACCTTGTCTTGCAGTTCGGCCAGTTCGAAGCGCATCGCCTCGCGCAATTTGGCATCAAGCGCACTGAGAGGCTCATCCAGCAACAGCACTTTTGGCTTTTTGACGAGCGCGCGGGCTAAGGCCACACGTTGGCGCTGACCGCCACTCATCTGATCGGGCTTGCGCTCGGCCAGATGATCCAGCTTCACATCGGCCAAGGCAGCCATCACGCGACCATATTGGTCAGCCTTGGCGACATTGTCGAACTTCAGGCCATAAGCGACATTTTCAAACACCGTCATATGCGGGAAGACGGCATAGGATTGGAACACCATATTCACGGGGCGTTTGTTGGGCGGGATGGTCGACATATCAACGCCATCGATGAAAATCTTGCCCTCGCTCGGCATTTCAAAGCCCGCCAACATGCGCAGCAAAGTCGTCTTGCCACAGCCGGAAGGGCCGAGCAGGGCAAAGAATTCCCCGCGTGGGATTTCCAAAGTCACACGGTCAACGGCTGTCACCTTGCCATAGCGTTTAGAAACTTCTTCAACCCGAATAATGGTGTCACGATCACTCATGGCTCAGCTCTCTTTGGTGGTTGCGGCTTGGGCGCGCAGGGCAAGGACGGTGGCGACCACCGTGATCAGGATGATGATGGTGGAGGCGGCATTGACCTCTGGCGTCACCGAGAAGCGCACCATGGAATAGACTTTGACTGGGAAAGTGATGGTGCCGGGACCCGAGGCAAAGAAGGTGATCACAAAATCATCCAGCGACAAGGTAAAGGCCAAGAGGCCACCGGCGATCAGGCCGGGCTTCATGTGGGGGATGATGACATCGCGGAAAGCCTGAAAGGGGCTGGCCCCCAGATCGAGCGCGGCGGCCTCTAATTCAGGATTAAAACCCTCTAACCTCGCGCGCACCACAATGGCGACAAAGGGGAAGGCGAAGGTCACATGCGCAAGAATGATCTGCGTCAGATTGAAGGGATAGGGCAGATCATTGGGAAAGCCGACTTTGGCAAAGAACATCAAAACCGCCACGCCAAAGCAGATTTCTGGCACCACAATCGGCAAGCTCATCCCACTTTCAAGGGGGCCTTTGAAGGGAAATTTGAACCGCCAGAACGCAAAGGCCGTTAAGGCCCCTAGGATGACCGAGACAATGGTACAAACCCCGGCAATCAGAAGAGAATTGAGCAAAGCCTCACGCAATTGCGTGTTCTCAAACGCTTTGACATACCATTTGAGCGTAAAGCCTTTCCAGACGATATTGGCCTTGGAGTCGTTGAAACTGAACAAGACCAAGATCATCAAAGGCGTGTAGAGAAAGACAAATACCCCCGCGAGCCACGCCTTCATGGCTGGCATATTGAGGTAGTCTAAGGGTGCGCGGGCGACTTTTTTGGTCATTAGTGTGCGCCTACCTTTCCGCCCTTACGCTCCATAAAGGCGCGAATGGCAAAGAAGATCAGCGTGATATACATCAGGATGAAGGACAAAGCGGCACCAAAGGGCCAGTCGTTTGCGCGCTTAAACTGTCGTTCAATCAAGCTCGCGATCATCAAATCATCTGGCCCACCCAAAAGGTCTGGCGTCAGATACGCGCCCAGGGCTGGGATAAAGGTGATCACCAGGCCAGCCGCAATACCGGGCGCCGCTAGCGGCACAATGATGCGCCTTATGGTTTCTAAATGGCCCGCACCTAAATCGAGGCTTGCCTCAATCAGGCTTTTGTCCAAGCGGTCAAGCGCGGCATAGAGCGGTAAAACCATGAAGGGCAAATGCACATAGACAAGGCCCACCACCACCGCGAACTTATTGTAAAGCAAAGGCAAAGGCTCAAACGTGCCCATCGGCAGCCCAGCGAGGGCCAAAAGGCCGTGCAGGCCTTCTAACCCCGAATTGATCACGCCAGAGTTGCGCATGACGGCAATCAGCGCATAGGTCCGGATCAGAAGATTGGTCCAGAAGGGCAGCATGATCAGCAATAATAGCCAGGTCTTTTGCTTCTCATCAGCAAAGGTCATGGCTAGCGCGACTGGAAATGCCATCACGAGGCAAATCAAGGTGGTGAGAAGCGCCAGAGCGACCGAGTCGCCCATCACTTTCAGGACTTCAGGCGAAAAGGCTTTGGCGTAATTGGCAAACGTGCCTGTGATGGCAACATCAACTAG
>JAJTGP010000017.1 GCA_021299265.1 Hyphomonadaceae bacterium
GCCCGAAGGACGTGGCAGCAGCGGCCATTTTTCTGTTACTGGCAGCGGCCGCTACTTTGGCCTTGCCGGTTGCAGCCCGCGCCTTGGTCGACCGTGGTTTTGCAACTGCAACGCCACAGGCCGTCAATCAGTGGTTTTTGATGCTGGTGGGTGTGGCCCTATGCATGGCCGTATTTTCTGCCTCGCGCTTTTACTTCGTGACTAAACTGGGCGAGCGGGTGGTGGCTGACTTGCGTGCAGACGTTTACGATCGCCTGATCGGGCTTTCACCCTCGTACTTTGCGCGCGTCCGCACCGGTGAGGCTTTGTCACGCTTAACGGTTGACGCGACACTGATCGAATCGCTCGTTGGGTCTTCGGCATCCATTGCCATCCGCAATTTGGTCATGTTGGCGGGTGGCTTGTCCATGATGGTGGTGACCAGCCTGAAGCTAACCTTCATGGTTTTGCTGATTATCCCCTTGGTTTTGGTTCCCTTGTTCACCATTGGACGGCGGGTTCGCGCGCTGTCGACCTCTGCGCAAGACCGCGTCGCCGAAGCAGCGGCGGAGGCTTCTGAAAGCCTAGACGCGGTTGAGACCGTGCAAGCCTTTGGCCGCGAAGATTATGCCCGCTCGCGCTTTCGCCAAGCGATTGAGACCAGCTTTGCTGCCGCCCGTCGTCGGATTGCTGCGCGCAGCCTGATGACAGCCGTGGCGATTGCGATCGTGTTTTGCGGGATTTCCTTTGTCCTTTGGGAAGGTACGCGCTCAGTATTGGCGGGCTCCATGACACCTGGTGCTTTGACCCAATTCGTGATTCTCTCCGTGCTGACTGGCTCTGGCGTCGGGGCCTTGGCAGAAGTTTGGGGCGACGTGCAAAAAGCGGCGGGGGCTACCCAGCGGCTGTCTGAAATCTTGGACGAAGTGCCTGAAATCGCCGCCCCGGCCGAAGTGGTCAGCTTCCCCGCAGAAGCACCCGGTCTTGTTTCCTTCAAGGACGTCGCCTTCGCCTATCCCAGCGACGGCGAACGCAGCGCCCTTAAGGGTGTGAGCTTTGAGGTGAAGCCAGGCCAGACCGTGGCCATTGTTGGCCCTTCGGGTGCAGGCAAATCGACTTTGTTCAAGCTTCTGTTGCGCTATTACGACCCTGCCGCTGGCACGATTGAGGTTGACGGCATCGACGCCCGCGACACAGACCCCATCGCGTGGCGGCACCGCTTTGCCTATGTCTCACAGAATCCGGATCTGTTTACAGGCACGGCCATGGACAATATTTTGTTTGGCAATGAGGGTGCGACCTCAGACATGGCCCAAGATGCCGCGCGCCGGGCAGAGGCAGAGCCCTTCATCCTCGCGCGTTTGGGTGGCTATGACAAAGCCATTGGTGACCGGGGCCGCGCCCTTTCGGGTGGTGAGCGGCAACGCTTGGCCATTGCGCGGGCCTTGGTGCGCGATGCGCCCGTCTTGTTGTTGGATGAAGCAACCAGTGCGCTCGATGCCGAGAACGAACGCTTAGTCCAAAAGGCCTTCGATGAAGCCATGGCTAACCGCACGACCTTAGTGATTGCGCACCGTCTGGCCACCGTTCAGCGCGCGGACTGGATCATCGTGTTGGACGACGGAAAAGTCGCCGAACAAGGCACACACAGCGAATTGGTGGCGCAAGGCGGCCTTTATGCCCATCTCGCAAAGTTACAATTTGAAACCCAAACTCAGGCGTGAAAGTCAGGTTGATGAAACCCTCACAGATCATTCTTCTCACCGGTGTCGCGATTGTCGGTATCCTGTCTTATACGTGGTTCCGGACTGCGGCGCGTGCAGGCGAATTCACCACCTTGGTCCCGGTATTTGATGGCACCTGCGTCGACATTGCTGGCATGCCCGGTGCTGAAGATATGGCGATTGATCGGACAAACGGGCGCATCTTTGTATCCTCAGACGACCGCCGCGCGACGGCGCAAGGCAAACCAGTTCGCGGCGCGATTTACAGCTTGCCGGTGGACGGCCTCGCAAACCCACCGCCTTTGAAAGATCTAACCGGTGGCCAGCCTGCTGCTTTCCACCCCCATGGCACCTCCTTATTCCGGGCAGTCGACGGCAAAGTCACCTTGATGGTGGTCAACCATCCTAAGGGCGCGATGGACTATAGCGGGACCACGGTAGAGGTTTTCGACGCCCAAGCCGACGGCAGCCTGAAATTGCGCCGCACCGTCGCGGTACCGGGTCTCACCCGCATCAATGATATCGTGGCGACAGGGGCCAATAGCTTTTACGCGACCAGCGAAAGCGACCTTGAGCGTGGCTCTTTGTCTGAGAGTCTGAGTCTCATAACCGGCGATGATCGCACGGGTGCGATCTGGTACTTTGATGGCAGTGCGGGCAAGAAGCTCGACAGCGGGCTCGGCTTTGCGAACTCGCTGGCGCTCTCCAACGATGGCAAGACGCTTTACGCCAGCGCCACCATGAGCCGCAGCATCTTCCTCTATGATCGCGACCCCACAAGTGGGGCAATCAAACGGCGTGACGCAGCCTTGGTTGGCACTGGCATTGATAATCTCGACGTTGATCCTGAGGGCATTCTATGGATGGCAGCGCACCCCAAAATGCTCAGCTTCATTCAACATGCAGGCAATGCGGCCAAGCCTTCGCCCAGCCAGATCTTGATCCTAGAGCCGTCGCCCGCGGGCAAGGGCGGCAAGATTGATCAGGTCTATCTAAGGGACGGTACAGACGGCTTCTCCGGGGCGTCTGTCGCCATCCGGTCTGGCACGAACATGGTGCTAGGCAGCGTGTTTGAAAAGTCGGTGCGGGTTTGCCAATTGCCCAAAGTGTGGCGTCAGTCTGAAAGCCACCCTGCCCAGCGCCTGTTGGATACCGAGCGCGATGAGCTGAAAAAAGAGGCTGAGAAGGCCTCCAAGGCGGGCGCGACCGAACCGGCCAAATAGAAGCTGATGATGCGGGGGCGCGCCTTTCAGCTTCACGAAACCCCCGTCGTGGCCTTGGCGGAGGCCGCGCTTTTTCTGCCGCGGACGCAGACTTTAATTGTCTCTGACCTGCACTTTGAAAAGGGCTCTGCCTTTGCCGTCAGAGGGGTGATGCTACCACCTTTTGATACGGCAGAGACGCTGCGTCGCCTCGAGGCCCTGTTTGAACGCCTTGCGCCAAAAGTCTTAATTGCCTTGGGCGACAGCTTTCATGATCTGGGTGCAGGCGGGCGGCTGGCCGAGACGGACCGGGCTAAGCTGGAAACCTTGGTCGGCCAGACTGAGACCATCTGGATTGAAGGCAATCACGACCCAGAGCCACCTGCTTGGCTGGCCGGTCAGCGCGCGGCCGAACTGGCCTATGACGGTCTGTTGTTTCGCCATGAGCCGACCGGGCACGTGCCCGGTGAAGTGGCGGGGCATTTACACCCCTGCGCGCGCGTGACCGGCAAGCGCGGCGGCAGCATCCGGCGGCGCTGTTTCGTGACGGATGGGCGCAGCCTGATCATGCCGGCTTTCGGCGCGTTCACAGGCGGGCTGAACCTGTTTGATCCGGCCTTTGACGGCCTGTTCCAAGGCCCTGTCCATGCGCTGATGCCCAGTGGGACGGGCGCGACAGGTAAAGTCCATGCGATTGCGGCCAAGAATTTGACCCGCTCACACTAAGAATTTCCGGCTTTCTAGCCATGGCACATGATCTGCGACGGGCAGACCATGAACGCCCTCTCGCCTTATGCAGCTTTCGCTTCTGTGCCATATCGGCACAAAGTCACGGCTGTGCCCGCGATTGAGCCGATCCCCGACGACCTAAGAGGGTCAAGTCAGGACTATTCTAGCCGTGCGCGTTTTGACAAATCCGCCTCTGAGCGTGGCCGCTATGACGCCAATAGTGCCGCGGCTGGCTTTTCCATTCATGTTCTGGTTGAAGCTGGCCTGACAGGGGATGATCCATTCGCCGCTTTGCGCGGGGCAAAGGCTTATCAAGCCCGCATGCGTCAGACCCGCCGCGTGCAATTGGTCGTCTAGCGGCTTCGAAGCGCCACTTCCAAAGCTGCGACTTGGGCCTCAAGGGCTGCAACACGGTTCTGCAACTGATCCATCTGAGCTTCGGTGCTGACGGGCTTGGCCGCAACAGGCGTGGAGATGCCGCATCGATTGGCAATCTCGCCCGGCGAAGCATGGAGCAGGGCAGCTAAAACGGCGACTTCGCGCGCGCTGACTTCCTTTTGATCCTTAAACACCCACGCGAGTTCTTCCTGCGTCCAACCGACAGCGCGCGCCATGTCTTCTTTTTGCAGATTGAGCGCGGCCAAACGCTTACTGAACCAGGCTGCATCAAAAAATAGGGCCAAATTGCTTAGTCTCCATAAGGATCATATTTGCTGGACCCGCGACCGCCACTGGACGCGCTGGCAATATTGAAAATCACCCCACCAATCATGTCGAGCCAGCACATCAGGGTCAAAAGAAAGAAGGTTGAGGTCGCAAAGGCTTCAAACAATAACAATGCCCCGGCGCAGGAGAGGGCGAGCAAAACTGCCAAGGTGTGATGGATGATGGCGAAACGGCTAACACCCACGCCGCGCGTCAATTCAAAGAACAGGATGATCAAACCCATCATCAACAGCAAATCGCCTCCAGACAGCGCCCAAGGCGCGCCAGAAGGCATGGTGAGCACGAACACGCCTTTCTCAATCGATTGGGTGAAGACATCGGGTCCACGCGTTGAGGCCGTCAACCCACCGAATAGCGCATAGATCAGGACGGGGATCGTCAAGATCGGCACCATCTCAAAGATACGTCTCAACACCAACATGGCTGCGAATCACCCAATTTTTTTGCCCTGCGGCGCAGAGTGAACCTACACTCAAGTTTCGTCCACATGGCCGAAGTCGCGGCGGCGGGCTCTGAGCCAAATCACACCGCCCAAATCCGTCAAAGCAGCCAGCAAACGGCCAATATTGGTGTATTTGGATGCGCCGGTTGAGCGGTGACGGTGATTGACGACCGCAAACTCGGCTACCGCCCCTTCGCGCTGCACCAGAGCGGGCATATAGCGGTGCATGTGATCGAAATAAGGGAGACGCAGGAAAAGCTCGCGCCGAACCACTTTAATCCCGCACCCAGAATCATCGGCCCCATCGCGCAGCAAAGCTTGGCGGACATTATTAGCCAAGCGGGAGGCTATTTTCTTGGCTTGGCTATCTTGCCGCTTCACCCGCCGCCCGCCGACAAAGCTGAGACCTTGGGGCGCGTCTGGGCGATTGAGTTGCTGAAGAAGCGCTGGAAGGTCAGCTGGATCATTCTGGCCGTCGCCATCAAGGGTGCCAATCACGGGGGCCCGCGCCGCTAAGACGCCATTCATAATCGCCCGGCTCTGCCCGGCATTCTGACGGTTAGCGAGGACACGGAGCGCGGGATAGGTGGCCTTTAGCGCCACCAACTTTGCGTGGGTATCATCCTTGGACGCATCATCAACGAAAATCATTTCATAGGCCCAGCCATCCAGAGCCTTCGCGATTTCCTGCACCAAACTGGCCACAGCCCCACTCTCATTATGGACCGGGACCACAACGGAAATGTCGAGCGGTTCTAGGCGGGGCATTGATGGATTCGGTGAAGACATAAACGGGCTTTAGCGCGGCACGCCAAGAAGGGCTAGTTGGTGCCTCAGGAAAGGAATGGGTTTTGCGCGGTCACGGTGCCGTGCGTCTGTCCAAGTAGCCTTCAAGTATCAAAGCGGGGATGTCCTGAATAGGTCTCGGCCCGACTTGGCCGCCAATCGCCCATCGAATAAGTCGACTCATCCATGAGCTTCAAAAAACCCTACCGCGCCTCGTGTTTTTCGACTGGCTGCTCGTCTTCCGCAAGCCCCTTCAAGAAGCCCCGCACAAGCTCGCTCACGCTCGTCCGCCGGATGGCTGCGACAACCCGTGCCCGCTGAAGCACTTCTTCATCAACCGATATGGTGATCTTCTTGGCCATGACCGTCTTCTACGATTTATGTTCGCAAGATAACTCTTGAGGCTGTGAAAGTCGATTTTAAAGTCTAATTAGGTTGTCGGCGATTCAAGGCTCGGGCGCCTCACGTTGATTTCGAGATCGATTTCTTCGATGCAACAAGCCAGCGCGTAAAAGGTAGGCAAACTTCGATGGTAAGACGCACACCCAATACAGCCAACACCCAGTAAACAGGCAGCTGCAAGGCCAGCCCAAAGACATAAGAACGGATCAAAACATCCGCATCCGGCAGGACAAGCACCAATATCAAGCAGACAGGCAGAACCATTAGAACTTCAAACGCAATCCAGCGCTTGGGCGATTGGATTTCTTTGAACCGGCGGTACGCATGCACCAGCAGGGAGACCGCGGCACTAACCACGGCCAACCCGATGAAAGCTAGAGAAAGGATGCCACTGACCGCCATTGACATCCCAACTCAGTTTGGCCCCTAAGCCGCCTTGCGAACCGCCGCGACGATCTTTTGGGCTGCATCGGCCAAATCGTCGGCTGGAACGACTGCTAGACCGCTGTCGCGTAGGATTTGCTTGCCCAATTCGACATTGGTGCCTTCCAGACGCACGACCAAAGGAACCTTCAGGCCCACGTCGGTAATGGCCGCAACCACACCTTCAGCGATCACGTCGCAGCGCATGATACCGCCGAAGATATTGACCAAAATGCCTTTCACGGCAGGGTCTGCGGTGATGATTTTGAAGGCAGCCGTTACCTTTTCGCGTGTCGCACCGCCACCTACGTCGAGGAAGTTGGCAGGCTCTTCGCCATAGAGCTTGATGATGTCCATGGTTGCCATGGCGAGGCCTGCGCCATTGACCATGCAGCCAATCGTGCCGTCGAGCGCGATATAGGCGAGATCATATTTGGACGCCTCGATTTCCTTGTCATCTTCTTCCGACAGGTCGCGCATGCCGGCCCATTCGGGGTGACGGAATTCTGCGTTAGAATCAAAGCTCATTTTCGCGTCCAAGCAGACGAGCTTGCCGGTGCCTTCTTCGACGATCAGCGGGTTGATTTCGCACATTTCCATGTCGCCCTTGGTGAAGGCGGTATAGAGCTTCACGCACAAATCATGGCATTCGTCTGCTTGGCCAGCGTCCAAGTTCAAAGCCTTGGCAACCTTGGCGCTATCGGCAGGGGTGACGCCAATGGCTGGGTCGATGACGATGGTGGAGATTTTCTCTGGCGTGTCGTGGGCGACGGTTTCAATGTCCATGCCGCCGGCTTCAGACGCCACAAAAGCGACGCGACCGGTGCCGCGATCAACCAGAACCGAGAGATAAAGTTCGCGTGCAATGTCGGCACCGCCTGCGATATAGAGGCGCTGAACTTGCTTGCCAGCAGGTCCGGTTTGCACGGTGACCAACGTATTGCCCAGCATGTCCTTGGCGTGAGACGCGACGTCATCGAGGTTAAAGGCAAGGCGCACGCCGCCTTTAGCTTCGGGTGGGAGTTCTTTGAACTTGCCCTTGCCGCGACCACCAGCGTGGATTTGCGACTTTACCACCCACATAGAGCCACCCAATTTCACGGCGGCAGCCTTGGCTTCTTCTACCGAGAAAGCGGCAATGCCTGGAGGAACGGGAAGACCATAGCTTGCGAGGACTTCTTTGGCCTGATGTTCATGAACGTTCATGGATGAAATGTCCCCTGTGCAGCACAAAATTTCGTTAGGCGCTTCTAGCCAGCCCTGCCGCCCCACGCAACCGCTTGATCCACCCGCTTGCAGGTTAAACTCAATGGCTTAGTTGGCTCAACCCTAAATGGCTAGACAATTTCAGATCACTTCGGACACTTAGAGCCTGAGGCGATTGTCAAACAAGGAGGTGCGTCTTTCGTCCGTGGAAGGTGAAAGACGATGCGCGAAAGTGCCCATGATTTAAAGCCTGCGGAAGTTGCACAGGGCCAAAGGAGCGCTGACCCGCCACCAGATGCCGTCGCAACGGCCATGGCGCAGGCGCTGTGCCGCCTCGCCCGCATAGACCCGGTTCTTTCGGCGGCTAAGCCAGCTGGGCGGGTTTTCGCCACTTTGATCCTGATGAGCTGTGTCTGGGCATTGAGTGCCCTCGTCCTGCCGGTAGAGATAAACGCCCTCACTTGGGCGGTTATGGCATTGGCGCTGTGCTTAAGCCTGTTTCGACTTTGGGCTTGCTGTTTGCCACCCCCATCCAGCCCACTTGCGCCTCACGACATGCCTGCCAGTTCAGAGCCGATCTGGACGATATTGGTCGCGCTGTATCACGAAGTGGACTCGGTCGCGTCCTTACTGAACGCCTTTGACAAACTGGATTGGCCAAAGGACAAGCTCGACCTCGTGTTCGCGTGCGAGGCCGATGACGCGGAAACCCGAGCTGCTCTGGAGCTTTGGCGACATCGCGCCCGTTTCCGAATTGTCGTGATCCCCAAAGGCGGGCCGCGCACCAAGCCGAAAGCTTTGCAAACAGCCCTACCCTTTTGCCAGGGCCGCTATCTGACCGTTTATGATGCCGAGGATATTCCCACTCCGGGTCAAATACGCGAGGCTTGGCAGGCCTTTCGATGCGGACCAGCGACGCTGGCCGTGGTGCAGGCACCGCTGGTGATTTGGAACGAGCAGGAGAGCTGGATCAGCCGTCAATTTGCACTCGACTATGCCATTTGGTTCCGCCTGATCTTACCTGCCTTGGTCCGCTTGTCGCGTCTCCTGCCGCTGGGTGGAACCTCCAACCATTTTGATATCCAGTATCTGCGAGAGGCGGGCGGGTGGGACCCCTATAATGTCACAGAAGATGCTGACCTCGGGATCAGATTGGCACGGCGCGGCCTAACGGCGGCCTTGATCCAATCGCCGACGTTTGAAGAAGGGGCGCCGACTTTAACCGGCTGGGTGCGCCAACGCGGACGCTGGATTCAAGGCCACATCCAAACGTTAAGCCTCCATTTGCGCGCACCTTGGCTTTTAGCGCGGCAAGTGGGGAGCGCTGGCCTACTGGCCTTTTTCTTGGGCCTGACCGCAGGCCCGCTGAATGCGGCAATTCTCTGTGTGTCGGGCCTATTGGCGTTCGGCCAGGCGATTGCCGGGGCATGGGACCACGTGCTGATCTGGGCGAGTCTGATGGGGATCAGTCAGGCCATCGTCGGCATTATGGCAGTATTGCGAGATGGCAGGCCGACATTATGGATCGC
The DNA here is from genome assembly GCA_021299265.1 of Hyphomonadaceae bacterium. Taxonomy (GTDB): domain Bacteria; phylum Pseudomonadota; class Alphaproteobacteria; order Caulobacterales; family Aquidulcibacteraceae; genus Aquidulcibacter. The sequence continues at coordinate 9,149 of JAJTGP010000017.1, forward strand.
CTGTCTCGCTTTCCCGCTGTATCAAGCTTGCCAAGTTCCGGCACTGTTTCGTGCGTTTTGGCGCATCTATCTTTCCCCCTCAATCTGGGACAAAACTAAGCACGGTGCAGAGGCACGGCCGCGCAAGCCCGCCGCCTGTGGGAATCAACACGCAGTGAGCGAGCCGCAGACGTGGATTGGGCAGCAACTTTAACTCTTCTCGTCATCAGTCTGTGTGGGTTTGGCTTCGCCTCGTGGCGCGCATCCCGCCCGGCGGAGTTCGGCAAAGTTCGCCTAATCCCTTGGACGACGGTGTCGCTGATCTGCGGTGTCGCAGCTTTGTTCATGCTGGTCCACGCGGTCAATCTGATGGGGATCAAGACCGGCAATGTTTCTGGGCCAATGCGCTAATTTCCCGAACCAAAATCTGCCCAGTTTGGGGGCTAGTCAGCGCCTCCAGCCCGTTCTAATTACAAGGTAACGCCCATCAGAGGCGGCCCATCAAGGTGAGCGGAGGCATCATGACCGACATTGAGACTTTTCGACAAGAAACGCGGGCTTGGCTTGAAGCCAATTGCCCCGCCTCTATGCGCACCCCGATGCCGGAAGGTGAAACGGTCTGGGGTGGTCGCAATGCCACCTTTAAAAACCCAGACTCGAAAGCATGGCTGGAAGCCATGGCCTCGAAAGGCTGGACCGCGCCCAAATGGCCGAAGGCTTATGGTGGCGGCGGTCTGACTGGGGAAGAGGACCGCGTGCTGCAAGATGAATTGCGCCGCATCAACGCCCGCCCAGCCCTGCTTTCTTTCGGGATCTGGATGTTTGGCCCCGTGATCTTGGAGTTTGGCACCGAAGAGCAAAAGCAAACCTATTTGCCCGATATGGTGCATGGCCGAACTTGGTGGTGCCAAGGCTATTCGGAGCCGGGTGCTGGTTCGGACTTGGCAGGCCTGCAGACGCGCGCCGTCCTCGATGGCGATCATTATGTCGTCGATGGTCAAAAGGTTTGGACGTCTTATGCCAACCATGCCGACTGGATGTTGTGCTTGGTGCGAACTGAGCCGAATGCACCCAAGCATGAAGGCATCTCTGTCCTGTTGTTCGACATGAAGTCCCCCGGTGTAGAAGCCCGCCCGATCAAATTGATCTCTGGTGCCTCGCCCTTCTGCGAGACCTTCCTGACCAATGTGCGCGTGCCTGCATCGCAGATGCTCGGCCCCAAAAACAAAGGCTGGGACGTCGCCAAACGCATCCTGCAGTTTGAGCGCACCAATATCTCCGCTTCGGGCTTTGGCAGTGGCGCTGGCCTTGATTTGGTCGACGCCGCGAAGGAATCCATTGGCCTTGAAAATGGCAAGCTGGCCAATAGCGACCTGCGTTCGCGCATCACCAAACAGCGCATGTATGAGCGCGCCTTCCACTTGACCATGCGTCGTGGCCAAGAAGAAGCCAAAGCCGGGGCGGAAGTCTCGCATTATGCGTCAGTCCTGAAGATTGCGGCTGCTAAGCTTAATCAAGACAAGACCGAGCTCCTCGTAGAGGCCCTGGGTATGGAAGGTCTGGGCTGGGAAGGTGAAGGCTATCGCCCTGAAGCGTTGAAGGTCACACGCGATTGGCTACGCGCCAAAGCCAATTCGATCGAAGGCGGTACGTCGGAAGTCAATCTGAACATCGTAGCCAAGCGTGTGCTTGGCTTGCGCGACCATCAATAGGAGGGCCCGATGGCATTTTCACTTAACGAAGACCAAACCCTCCTAAAGGACGCCGCGGACGGGTTTTTCGCCGACAATGCGCCTGTGGCCAGCTTCCGTAAGCTCCGCGATTCCAAAGAAACCCTCGACCCCTCGCTCTGGGGTGAGATTGGGGCCATGGGCTTTGCTGGCGCTTTGATCGATGAACAACATGGCGGCTCGGACATGGGTCTGCGCGCCATGGGTCTGGTCCTAGAAGCTCAAGCGCGCACGCTGGGCGTTTCGCCCTTGTTTCAAACCGGTCTGATGGGCGCAACCACGTTGAAGCTGCAGGGCAGTGCGGCTCAACAGGACCACTATTTGCCAAAGATCGCAGATGGTAGCGTCAGCCTCGCCTTGGCGCTGGAAGAAGGGGCGCATCATGCCCCGCATAAGATCGACACCAAGGCCACCAAAACCGCCGATGGGTGGAACCTTTCGGGCAAGAAGCGCTTTGTCCCTGACGGCGCACACGCGCAAACTTTGATCGTTGTCGCCCAAACCGATTCCGGCCCTGGAGCCTTTTTGGTGGCTGGTGATGCATCGGGGGTAACGCGCCACGCTCTGTCCGGCGTCGATGCGCGCGATTTGGCGGATGTCACCCTCGACTCCGTTGCAGTTGGTGATGCGGCTTATTTGGGCGGTAAGCCACTCGACGCGGCGACCCTCGACCTCATTTTGGATCATGGTCGGATTGGGCTGTGTTGCGAAATGATGGGCCTGATTGGTGCGACGTTCGACATGACGCACGA
>JAJTGP010000310.1 GCA_021299265.1 Hyphomonadaceae bacterium
ACTCACTCATCAAAGCCGGTAAGCCGCCCAAAGTCGCAATAACTGCCATCATGCGCAAGCTCGTCGTCCTAGCCAATGCACTCCTCGCAAAGGGCAAAATCTGGACACCAAAACTAGCTTGACGATAACGGATACTCTAAGGACCGTTTGAACCTCTCGAGCAACTGGTCTTGGGGTGATTGGTCGGTCAATGCGCGCGCCAACTACTTCGGAGAGTGGCGCAACGAGCAAGACTATCCAGGCCAAGTGTTTGGGGCCAAGACGACGGTTGATCTTGATGTCAGCTACACGATTGCTGAGAAATACACCGTCACGATCGGCGCACAGAACTTGTTCAGCACCTATCCAGACAAGATCGCCCAGTCGTCTGCTATCAATGTGTTCCCGATCAGCGGCGGTCTGGCCGATGGTCAGGTCTATGCCCGCAGCGGTGGCCCATTCGGCATGAATGGTGGCTTCGGCTATGTCAGCTTGAAGGCCAACTCCGAAACCCAACCGACTTTTAGTCGACGGTAGGCGGGAAAGCTTCGGCTTTCCCGCTTTTCTTTTGTGGGCCGGGCGTATGACCAAATCAGTATCCAGCTTAAATGACCAACCACACAGCCGCAAAAGCGCCCGCTCAAGACCTCCCTGCGGACAGACGTTGTGCACACAAAAAAGCTGAGCGCCTGCCCGCACAGCAGCTAGAACATCGCGCTATGGCGGAGCAGATTTAAATGAAAGTCCGGGTCTCATGTTCGATGCTGATTGACAACCCAGCCATTGCGAGCCACTGTAAAGGCTTAAAGGTAAACCATGAGTGGCGTGACTAGGAGCTCCAGCGAGGCCCAGCCTGTGGCCGTTGTAGGACGGACTGAGTTTCTCAAAGCCCGGCCGCTGGGCCTTGACAGCTTCCGTGAAAATGTCGTCGTCATGGCCCGGTGTAGCGAGGTGCTACGTCCCGAACGTCTTCGGGGCTCACGCAAAGTAGAGCTGCGATTCGGCGATAAAACACTGCTGGCCTCAACGATGATCGGCGACCCGACCCTGCTAATGCCTGACGAGATCGGACTCCCACAGCCGCTGTTCCGTCGCCTCGGCGTCAAGGCCGGCGACCTTGTCCAGGTGGCTCCCGCGCGTCCACCGGCAAGCCTTGCGACCATTCGCGCCAAGGTCGATGGTCTGGTGCTTGATGACGCCGCCTTTGTGGCCGTGGCGCGCGATCTTGCCGATCATCGATGGTCCGATATGGAAGTCGCTGCCTTCCTCTTCGCCTGTGCCCGCTTCATGACGCCCGAAGAGACCCTTGGCCTCACCCGCGGGATGATCGCGGCTGGCTCTAGGCTCGATTGGGGTAGTAAACTTGTCGTGGACAAGCACTGCATCGGCGGCATACCCGGAAACAGAACCTCATTGATCGTCGCACCAATCGTCGCCTCCCATGGACTCATCATTCCCAAAACCTCTTCGCGGGCAATCACCTCGCCAGCAGGAACCGCCGACACCATGGAGGTCCTCGCCCGCGTGGATTTGTCGGAGGAGGAGATGCGTAACGTCGTCGAAACCTGCGGCGGCTGCATTGTCTGGGGCGGGCGGGTGAACCTGTCGCCGGCAGACGACGTGCTGATTTCGGTCGAACGCCCCCTGTCGATCGACACGCCAGAGCAGATGGTTGCGTCCATCCTTTCCAAAAAAATCGCTGCCGGGGTCGGGCGGCTGGTGCTTGACCTGCCGGTCGGGCCGTCGGCCAAGCTACACGACAGCCAGGCGGCAGTGCGCCTGAGGAAGCTGTTCGAGTTCGTTGCCACCAATCTGGGTCTCGAAATCGAGGTGGTCTTCACCGACGGCACCCAGCCGATTGGCCGCGGAGTGGGGCCGGTCCTGGAGGCGCGCGATATCATGGCCGTCCTTGCCAACACGCCCGGCGCACCGGCGGATCTCCGGGAAAAGGCCATACGCCTGGCCGCCCGGGTGCTCGACGCGGATCCTGACCTGCCCGGCGGCAAGGCCGAGGCACGCGCCCGGGAGTTGCTGGAATCAGGAGCAGCCCGCCGGACTATGGACGCCATCATCGAGGCCCAGGGCCCGTCGCCGCTGAGCGGCACCTTGGGTTCGCTCGAGCATGAGGTCGTGGCTGCAGCGGCCGGTCGGGTCACCGCGGTCGACTGCCTGCGCATCTCCGGCATCGCCCGGCTGGCAGGCGCGCCAACCGACCCCGGTGCGGGAATTGAAGTCCTACGCCGCATTGGCGATGTGGTCAGACGCGGTGATCCCCTCTATCGGATCTACGGCTCCGAACATTCAGACTTCGGTTTTGCCCTCGAAGCCGCAGGCGTAGACGCCGGCTTCGCGATCGCCAATCCGTGACCCGCGCACAGGTCCATGGCTTCGCCGAGGACGCCCCGGAGGTTGGCCGTCTGGCCGAGCGTCTGGCTGTGCCGATGGGTCTGGTCAATCTGCATGCGTTTCCCGACGGGGAGAGCCTGCCAACGGTCCCGCTTACTGACGCCTCGACAGTGATCCTTTACCGATCACTCCATCATGCCAACGAGCGGCTCGTTTCGCTGCTCTTGACAGCTGACGCCTACCGCCGTTGCGGCGTGGCGCGACTTGTGCTGGTCGCGCCCTATCTTTGTTATCTCCGACAGGACGTAGTATTTCAGCCGGGCCAGTCCCTCAGCCGCGACGTGGTGGGCCAATGGTTGGGCGCGGCCTTTGATCGCATCCTCACCGTACAGGCACATCTCCATCGCACGCTTGACTTGACAGAGGTGTTCGGCGTGCCCGCCCAAAGCGTGAGCATTGCCGGCGATCTCGCCGTCCTCGCAGCCGCTGGCGGCCAACCCCTAATTGTCGGACCCGACATAGAGTCCCAGCCCCTGGCTGAAGAGGCGGCGAGGCGTCTGGGCACGGACTGGATTGTCTTCGACAAGACACGGCTCGGCGATCGGCAGGTACGTCTCTCGTTAAATAGCCCCGAAAAGATCGCCGGCCGGGCCGTCCTTTTTCTCGACGACATCTGTTCAACCGGCGGCACGCTGGAACAGTCCATCGTCATGCTGCGCCAAGCCGGCGCGGCATCCGTCGATGTGGCCGTTGCCCACGCGCTGTTTGGCGCTGACGTCGAAAGCCGCCTGCGGGCCGCAGGTGCCCGCCAGATCCTGTCCAGCGACTCTGTTCCCAACCCGACCAACAAAATGGAGCTGGCTGGCGTTCTCGCCACGGCTCTTCGCAAGGAGACCACTGCGTGACACCCTCCATCATATTTCATGGCGCAGCAGGCTGCGTTACCGGTTTCTGCGCCGAGCTTTGCCTCGAGGGCGCACGAATCCTCGTCGACTGCGGTATGTTCCAGGGATCCAAGACGCTAAAGACCCTGAACTACGCGGACTTCCCCTTCGACGCGGCCAGCATCGACGCGGTGTTGCTGACCCACGCCCATATCGACCATTCCGGTCTCCTGCCCAAGCTTATGCTCGCAGGCTTCGCCGGGCCGATTTATAGCACCGAGGCCACCCGCGACCTCTGTGCTGTGATGCTCGCAGACGCCGGAGGTATCCAGGAGAGCGAGGTCCGTCACCTCAACCGGCGCAACCAGCAACGCGGTCGTGCTGCCATCGAGCCGATCTACACCGAGCAAGATGCAAAGGAGGTCATGGGCCAGTTCGAGACCGTGAAGCTTGGCCAAACCGTCGAGGTCGCGCCCGGGGTCAGCGTCATATATTGGGAAGCAGGCCACATCCTCGGTGCCGCGTCAATCGAAGTAAATGCGGCGTGCGGGCCCGAGCCGATGCGCCTGTTCTTCTCCGGGGACTTTGGACCAGGCGGGAGCGAATTCATTGCCGACCCCCAGGGGCCGGCCGGCATCGATCATCTGATTATTGAATCGACCTATGGCGACCGCCAGCGCATCGTCGCCGACGCCGCTACCCGTCGCAATATGCTTGCCCGCGAGTTACTTGACGCCCATGCCGCTGGCGGACCGCTTTTGATCCCGGCTTTTGCCGTCGAGCGTACCCAGGAATTGCTGGCCGACCTTTTGATTGTGATGGATAGTGGGGATGTTCCCGAAGGTGACATTTTCCTAGATTCGCCCATGGCGATTGAAGCGACCGAAGTGTTCCGGCAACAGGGCTGGAATCCGGCGACGGGGCGCAATCCGTTCGAGAGGGTGCGGCCTTCCGAGCGTCTTCGCTTTCTCGACAAGCCACATGACAGCGATGGTCTGGACCGGCTGAAAGGTTGGCACATTATCGTGGCCGGCAGCGGCATGTGCAACGCCGGCCGCATCCGCAAACACCTCAAGCGCCTCTTGTGGCGCGAGGAAGTGACCGTGCTGTTGTCGGGCTTCCAGGCCGTCGGGACCCTCGGCCGGCTGCTGGCAGAGGGGAGCAAGAGGGTCACCATCCAGGGTGAGGAGATCAAGGTGCGTGCGAACATCCGCATGCTCGATACCTATTCCGGCCACGCCGACGCCCGAGCTCTGGAGGCTTGGGCCCTGGCGCGCCGGCCTATCACCGGCTCGGTGTTCATGGTCCATGGCGAACCCGATGCCGTGGAAGGACTGCGTAAACGACTAATACTGGCGGGTTTTCCGGCCGATCAACTCGTCGCCCCCCGGCTCGACGAGTCGTTCAGCCTGGGCAAAGGCCGGGCTAAGGCCCAGAAGGGCGCACAGCCGAGAATTCCGCCCGAAACAACCGCAAAGCTTGACTGGCACAATGCCCGCGCCCAGCTGCTTTTGAGGCTGAACGAGGTCCTGGAACGAGCGCCCGACGATGCAGCCCGGGAAGCCCTCATGGCCCAGCTCAGACACGACCTTGGCGATAACGAGGATAAAGAGGCCCCGGATACCTCTGCCAGACAGGAAGCCATCGTTCCGCCCCAAGTGCAGGAAATCATTTGACGGTGGCGAACCTCGTGAAGTCCGGACCGGCCAAGCTCAAACGTGGCTAAGTGACCAGCATCCGCGCTGCCTGACGTTTCAAACCTTTAAACCCTAACTCCCACAGGCCCGACAAACGGGCCCCACCTCGCACACTCGGCCAAACGCAGACAACTGCCCGATGGCCGCGGTATAATTAAGATTGGACTGACTTAGCGTTAAACTTTTCCGTTACTTGGACATCATTGCTTGCTAGTTGGGCCCATAGGTCACATATACACCTCATGCCAGAACCACATATCCTAGCTGCGATTTTATGGGCGCTCATTCTCGCTGGTGCGGGCGGCGCGCTGACCAGTATTGGGCCGTGGTATCGCAATCTCAAAAAGCCAAGTTGGCAGCCGCCCGATTGGCTATTTGGCCCGGCTTGGACTTTGATTTTGTCCTCCGCAGCTTGGGCGGCGATCCTCGCTTGGGAAGGGGCCTCCAGCCGTTCCGACCAGATGATTGTTATTGGGCTTTATGCTGCCAACTTCGTGTTTCACTTTGCGTGGTCACCCTTATTCTTTGCGCTTAAGCGCCCGGATTGGGCCTTGAAGGAATCCTTCTTTCTTTGGGGCTCAGTTGTCGCGCTGTGCGTCGGTGTGTTGCCGTATTCGGCGCTCGCAAGTGCTCTATTGGTGCCCTATGTGCTGTGGGTCACCTTTGCGACCTACCTCAATTACACCATCGTGAAACTCAATGGCCCGTTTCAAAGTCCAGCTTCGCCCTAATCGGCGGTGTTTGAGGGGCGTGCGGCCCCCGTTTCAGGTCACTTCTAATACAAAAGCCTGCGGGCACGCTTTAGCTTGAAAGCGGTCAATTCTGGCTGCCACCGCGTCTTTATGGCGTCCAGGCTTTCCCCGGCAAGAATCGCCTCGCGCAGCCACGACACACCAGCCAGCTTATCAAAGAAGGGCGGATCGCCGGGCAAGAAGGAAAAATCCTTGTTGTGGTGGCGTGCGACGTCGAGCAGGATCGCGATACCGGCATCCACGGGCGCAAAGGCTGCGCGATCTGTGATATGCAGCTGCACGCCCGCGCACAACTGACCCTGAGACTTGGAAAAAGAAGGTGTAAACCAAGCGGGGCGAAAGTGGGCTCCGGGCAAGTTGCGCTGGTTGAGACGATCGGCAAGCCCGTGTGCATCGATGAAGGGCGCGCCTATTAGTTCGAACGGCTTTGTTGTGCCGCGGCCCTCAGACAGGTTCGTGCCTTCGATCAGGCACGTGCCGGGATAGATGAAAGCCGTGTCGATTGTCGGCATATTGGGTGAGGGCGGCACCCAAGGCAAGCGGGTCTGGGTGGCATCATCGGGTCGTCGCCAATTGGTGCATGTCACGACAGTGAGGTCACATCCAATGCCGAAATCTGTATTCACCATCAGCGCCAGTTCGCCAAGGGTCATTCCGTGGCGAATGGGGATCGGATAGGCCCCGACAAAGCTCGCCAAGGCTGGGTCCAGCACCGGTCCTTCGACCCTGATACCGCCAATCGGGTTGGGCCGGTCGGCCACAATGACGCCCTTCCCGGCTTCTCGTGCGGCTTGCATCATCAGGGCAAGCGTCCATGGATAGGTATAAAAACGCGCGCCAATATCTTGGATATCAAACACCAGAACATCCAAACCGGCGAGCATGGCAGGCGTTGGTTTGCGGGTAGTGCCATAAAGGCTGTAGGCGGGCAGGCCAGTGCGAGCATCTATGCGATCAGCCACGGCAGCACCTGCTTGGGCATCCCCCCGCACGCCATGCTCGGGGCCAAATAGAGCCGCCAATTTGAAGTCCCTCGCTTGGGCCATCCGATTAATCGCACTTTCGAGTTTCACCGTGACGCCTGTTGGATTGGTGATCAGGCCAACCCGTTTGCCTGCGAGGAGCCCGCGCTTGGGTCCCAATAGAACATCCAAGCCCGGGACAACCCTTCCAGCCCGCGCTTGGGCTGTTACAGATGCGCCAGTCGCGAAAACGCTGGCTGTCGCCAAACCCACAAAGGAGCGCCGCGAAAAAGTTCCGATGAATTGCACCTAAAACAGCTCCCATTCGCCTTCGGCCGAACAACGCCCGTAACCATGACGTTATCCGGCTTAGAGGTCGTAATGCTAGCCTAAGAGTCCAGCAAAGTGTCAGTGCCTTCACGCTGAGACAGGCATGAACTTTCGATCATTAGCCAAAGCCAACATCGGAGATCCTAAAAGCTATGGTGGATTTGGTCGGCGAGCGGTTTGAGAACATCGTCAAGAAGAAGGTGGAGGTTCCCCGGCCAACTAGTCCGGTCTTTGACGGGTTTTATGTGGATATAAATTCGGGTTGATGGGGGTGCTGGCTGATCGGAGATGAACTTTATGTGGTCCCTGGTCAGAACGTGTGGTGACCTACTTCTCGGTCTTGCTCCTGACTAAACTTCTGGGAAGCAGCCAGAATCTGCCAGCAGCTGCTCCAATAATTTTCACGCATAAAAGATGCATTTATTGATTTTTGCTATTTAATCACGCATATATGCTGCAAATGAGGTCATATCTATGTTGCAGCTTGCAGACATTGCCGAACAAATTCGTGCCGCGAGGAAGGTAAGGAAGCTCACGCAGGCCGCTCTGGCGGCGCGCGCAGGCATTAGTCGTGCGCAAATCGAGCGGCTAGAAAACGATAAGCTTGGTGACATGGGGATTGTTCTCATCTTACGTGTCCTGAGGGTCCTCGACCTTGATCTTACGCTTCAAGCTTTCAACCATGGTCGC
>JAJTGP010000093.1 GCA_021299265.1 Hyphomonadaceae bacterium
CCGTGAAGACGAAGGAAGATGAGATCATGCAAGTCTAGGATGGCTGGGGCGCTTGCCGACTGGGCCGCAAAGGCCGCGCACCATCTTTCGCCGCGTGGCGGTGACGGTGAAGGCGCGCGTCCGCGCCATATTGCCATCATTATGGATGGGAATGGCCGATGGGCGACTGCGCGGGGAATGCCGCGTGCCTTTGGCCATTCGGCTGGCGTGCAAGCTTTACGCAATACGGTAGAGGCGGCTGGCGACCTCGGCATTGAAGTGCTGACGGTCTATGCCTTTTCGACGGAAAATTGGCGCAGACCTGCTGACGAAATCGAAGCTCTGTTTGGCCTTTTACGCGGCTTTATTCGCTCTGATTTAGCACGCCTTGACCGGGCAGGGGTCCGGATCCGTGTTCTGGGAGAGCGCGAAGGTGTGCCAGCCGACATTCTGACCTTGATGGATCAGGCTGAAAAGCAAACGGCAGACAATACGATCATGACTTTGGTCATCGCCTTTAACTATGGCGGCCAAGCTGAAATCGCGCGTGCAACCCAAGAGATTGCGCGCCAAGCAGCGGCCGGGCTGCTGGATCCTGCTACAATCGGGCCAGATACGATTGCCCAGTTTCTGCCAAGCCGTGACTGGCCAAACCCGGATCTCGTCATTCGCACCAGTGGCGAGCAGCGCCTGTCTAACTTCCTGATCTGGCAGTCGGCTTATGCTGAATTTTTGGTCTTTGATACGCTGTGGCCAGACTTTGGCCGACCGCAATTGGAAGAGGCGCTGCAGGTTTTTGCCAAACGAAACCGTCGCTACGGGGGCGTCTGACTTTGAACCCCACGCCGGAGCATGACCCCAAGCAATCTGCCTTCTCAATTGGCTTAGCAGCCAATAAATTGGGAGGCGACCTGCGGGTCCGCTTTGTTTCGGCAGTGGTGATGGTGGTGCTCAGCGTCACCGGGGCTTGGATTGGCGGCATTGGCTGGGCGCTTTTGGCCGCAACCATTATGGCGGCCCTTGCCTTCGAATGGGGCCGGATGATTTCGCCCAAAGCGGTGGATCTTGTTCCGAGGGCCCTGATTGCTGCCGTGTGTGGCCTGTGCTTTGTCCTGCTCCCACGAACCTATGAAGCCCTTGCCGCTTTTGGCTTCTTTTTGACTTTAATGCGGTCCCCGCGTGAGTTTGGCTATCTTGCTATGGCAGGATCTATCTATCTGGCCTTGTCGGGCTGGGCGCTGGCGGGTTTACGCGGACAGGATGAGATCGGCCGCAGTCTGATGTTCGGTCTATTCGCGATCGTATGGTCAACTGATTCCATGGCCTATGTGGTCGGCCGCGTTGTCGGCGGTCCGAAGCTGTTTCCGCTCATCAGCCCGAATAAGACGTGGTCTGGCTCGATTGGCGGCACGTTAGCAGGCATTGCGGCAGGCCTCTTATATGGCTGGCTATCGGGGACTAACCCGCTGGCTTGGGCGCTTGTGGGTTGGCTGTTGGCCGTGGTCTCGCAAGGTGGTGACCTCTTGGAATCCCTTGCAAAGCGCCATTATGGCGTGAAGGATGCATCGGGCGTCATCCCTGGTCATGGCGGGGTCTTGGACAGGCTGGATGGGCATTTGGCGGCAGCTTTGGCCTTTGTGGCCATTTTGCTGGTGATTCCCGGTTTGCGCGCTATGCTCACATGAACATGACGAAATCTTTGACTATTTTAGGGGCCACGGGCTCTGTTGGCCAAGCCACCTTGGATGTGGTGATGGAAGCCAATGCACGTGCCCGCGCCGCTGGGCAGGGTGATGCGTATCGCGTGATCGCGCTGACCGCCAATCGCGATTGGGCAGGCCTGGCCGAACAGGCTATCCTGACCGGTGCTAGCTTTGTTGCCCTCGGTGATGCGCGCTTTGGCCCGCAGCTGACAACGGCCCTCGCGGGCCATGCTATCGAAATCGGTCTAGGACCTGAGGCATTGGTAGAAGCTGCAGCGCGGCCCGCCGATGTGGTCATGGCGGCCATTGTGGGCGCCGCAGGGCTTGCCCCAGCGCTCGCCGCAGCCAAGCGCGGTGCCACGATTGCACTTGCCAACAAGGAATGCCTCGTTTGCGCAGGATCGGTCTTCCTCAAAGCGGTGCGTGACGGCGGGGGCACGATTCTGCCGGTCGACAGCGAGCATAATGCGATCTTCCAAGTCTTGGACAAATCAGACCGGGTCGAGAAACTGATTCTAACTGCCTCGGGCGGCCCATTCCGCACGTGGAGTGCCGCCGCGATTGCAGCAGCAACACCAGAGCAGGCAATAGCCCATCCTAATTGGTCGATGGGACAGAAAATCTCGGTTGATAGTGCCACTTTGATGAACAAAGGCTTGGAGCTGATCGAGGCGGCGCTTCTTTTTGGGATGCCGGAAAACCAAATTGACGTCTTGGTTCACCCTCAATCGGTTATCCACAGTTTAGTGGCGTACCAAGATGGCAGTGTTTTAGCACAATTAGGTGCAGCAGATATGCGCATCCCGATTGCCCATGCACTGGCTTGGCCAGCGCGTTTGGTGACCTCTGCGCCGAGATTAGACTTAGCGGCTATTGCGAAGCTTGACTTTGAAGTGCCTGATTTAGAAAGATTTCCTGCCCTCAATCTTGCGCGCTGTGCGCTGCAGAAGGCGGGGGCTGCCCCAACAATCTTGAACGCGGCCAATGAAGTGGCTGTACAAGCCTTTCTGGATCGTAATGTTTCCTTTCCAGAAATTGCCGCAATCGTGTCGGAAACCATGGACGAAGCCTGCCGCCTTGGCATGGATGCTGCTTTGGGAGACTTGGATGATGTCTATGCTGCTGATGAAGCGGGCCGTAGCATTGCCACTCAAAACATTGCGAAACGCAAATTGGTCTCGGCCTAAGCTGGGGCAGGTGCGTCTTCTAGGCTGGAGTTCTTGGTGAGATGTTAGAAAATATTGGCGGCATAGCAATCAGCCTCGCGTCCTTCGTGACCGTCTTAAGCATCGTTGTTTTTGTTCATGAATATGGGCATTATCAAGTCGCGCGCTGGTTCAAGGTAAAAGTTGAATCGTTCTCCATTGGTTTTGGGCCAGAATTGATTGCTTGGACGTCGAAAGTTGGCGTGCGGTGGCGCATCGGTGCCCTGCCGCTCGGCGGCTATGTCAAATTCGAAGGCGATAAGGACGCGGCTTCTCAGCCCGATTTCACCCAAGCGAAGGCCGACAAAAGCAGTGGGCTATTCCACGCCCAACCGGTTGGGGTTCGCGCGGCTGTGACGGCTGCGGGCCCCGCTTTCAACTTTGCCTTCGCGATCGCGGTTTTTGCCATTTTCTTCGCGATCTTCGGTGAAACCGTGCAGCGTCCGGTGATCTCGGGCGTGCTGCCTGATGGTGCGGCTGCCGCTGCGGGCATTAAGGCGGGTGATGAAGTTGTCGAGATTGATGGCCGCAAGGTTGACGATTTTGTCGACCTTCAAACCGCGATCATGGTTTCTGGCGGCAAGGAAATGCGGCTTGTGCTAAAGCGCGATGGTGCTGAAATCCCGATCAATGTGACGCCAAAAATCGTCGAGCGCAAAACCCCGTTTGGCGATAGCGAAACCCAAGGTCTGTTGGGTATTGAAACCCGCTTCACACGGCAAACCGTCGAACATCGCACCTATAATCCAATTGAAGCGGTGGTCCGTGGCGGTGAGCAAACTGGCGCGATCATCAGCACGCAAGTTAACTTCATCACCGCACTTCTGCGCGGTGGCATGTCGGCCGGGCATCTGAATGGGCCATTGGGCATTTATCAGATTGCTGGCAAGGTGACTGAAAATTCAGTCGAAAATGCCGGTCCTGATGCCAGCGCCGTGGAAGTTGCCGAATCAGTCGGCGTCGGCTTGGTGCGGTTAGCTGCGGTCTTGTCCATTGCTGTTGGCTTCATGAATCTTCTACCTCTGCCAGTTCTCGACGGTGGGCACTTGGTATTTTATGCGGCTGAGGCTATTCGTGGTAAACCGATCCCTGAAAAAGTGCAGGCAGTCAGCTTCCAGGTTGGTCTTGTTTGTATCTTGAGTTTATTCGTTTTTGCGACTTTCCAAGATCTCGAAAGGGCCGGTTTGTTCAACGTGCTGAAAGGCTTTGTCGCTGCGGGCTAGGATTGCTGTGCCAAATTGTCTATCCACCACTTCTGAAACTCAGGCGTGACCTTCATGGCACGCGTGCAACAAGGTTTAACGGGCTCCTGTATGGCATCAATTAAACGTCTGCTGATTGGCGGCGCTGCTGCATTGGCAGTAAACGCTTGCTATGGCCCCTTGGTCTTTGCCCAACAGGCTGGTGACGTCAGCGAAGCTGCGGCCCCGCAAATCATCACCAGTGTGGCGGTGGAAGGCAATCAGCGGATCGAGACGGCCACAGTGCTGGCTTATGTCGCGATCCAGCCCGGCGAAGCTTTCAGCCCAGAGCGGATCGACATCGCCTTGAAGACGCTGTTTGCGACTGGCTTTTTCGCCAACGTCGAATTCGAACAGCGTGGCCAAACCTTGGTTGTGAAGGTTGCTGAAAACCCAACCGTCAACCAAGTCCTGTTTGAGGGCAATAGCGCGGTTACCAAGGACAAGCTGGAGAAAGAAGTCCAGATCAAGCCGCGCTCGTGGTTTACGCAAAACCGCGTGCAGGCCGATATCCGCCGCATGCAGGAAGTCTATCGCCGGTCGGGCAAATTTGCCGCCAACATCGTGCCCAAGATCAAGGTGCTGCCGTCTAACCGCGTCGACCTCATCTTTGAGATCAACGAAGGCCGCACGACAGGCATCCGCAAGGTCAATTTTATTGGCAACCAGGCCTTTTCGGATTCACGGCTGAAAAGCGTCGTTGTCACCCAAGAGTCGGAGTGGTGGCGCTTTTTCTCTAGCAAGGATAATTATGATCCAGACAAATTGGATTATGATCGTGAGCAATTGCGCAAATTTTATCTCAATGAAGGTCACTATGATTTCCGAGTGAAATCAGCGGTGGCCGAATTGACGCCGGATCAAAAGGACTTCTTCGTCACCTATGCGGTGGAAGAGGGGCAGAAATATACGTTTGGCGACATCACGGTAAACACCAAGAACTCCAAGCTGAGCGGTGAAGTGCTGCGCGCCTTTGTGCCTATTCGCTCTGGCGCGATGTTTGAGCGCGACCTCGTAGAAAAGGCGATTGAATCGATCACCTTCGCCGCTGGTTCGTCGGGCTATGCCTTCGTGGATGTCCGCCCGCGTGAGACTGCCGACCGCGACAACCGCAAGGTCAATATCGTCTTTGACGTAGACGAAGGTCCACGCGTCTATGTGGAGCGCATCGATGTCATCGGAAACACCGCGACTTTGGACCAAGTTATTCGGCGTGAGCTGCGCTTGGCTGAAGGCGATGCTTTCAACCGCGTCTTGATCGACCGCTCTAAGAACCGCGTGAAAGCACTGGGCTTCTTCAAAGAAGTCGAGATTGAAGAAAAGCCCGGCTCCTTGCCTGACCGTACGGTCGTGGAAGTGAAAGTCGAGGAGCAGGCAACCGGGGAATTGGCCTTCAGCGTCGGCTATGCCTCGCAAGAAGCTTATAATTTTGCGGTCTCGATCTCCCAGCGTAACTTGCGTGGCCGGGGGCAATTCTTGCGCTTCCGCGTTGAGACCAGTTCGCGCACCAAGAATATCGATATCCGATTTACTGAACCGCGCTTTATGGGCCGCAATATTGCAGCCGGTATTGACGTGTTCTCGGTGGTGCAAGATTATTTACGCGAAGCAGG
>JAJTGP010000148.1 GCA_021299265.1 Hyphomonadaceae bacterium
GGAATCTGGAGGTTTCTGTGAGGTCGAGTATCACAGAGGGTCTGTCCTGGCGCGGGCGGCGACCTCATTGAAGCCGGATTGAGCGAATCTGCGTGGAGTGATGGGCCCTATGGGATTAGTGGCAATGCGCTGGTTTTTGGTGCGCCGTTTTGAAGGACCGATGGACCCTTTTGCATTCAGTGATGGGTGGGATGTTAGCGCTTGTCACGGCTATTGACCCTTCAATTGGCTGTTGGAGCGGCGTCGTGCCTCCGTCATTGCGCGGCAACACTGGATAGTCATCGTGGCAGGCATGGGAGAGCATTGCGTGGTTGGGTCGGTCCCGCGACGCTGTTCTTGGTGGTTTTGAGCAGTATTGTATGATCATGAGGTGTCTGGCCATGGTGGCGATGGCCCCTCCCTTTGTCTTTGCGTGGGCCAGCGCGGCAGCGCGGCGATCACGCTAAGAGTGCCGCCACAGCAGGGACAGATGGAAAGATTAAAGGTGGGACGCAGTTTTTTAGCGTGGTCAGTTGAGCCAGCTCTACCAATGTCGCTGTGCCCCACAGGCGCTTGGCCTGCGTGGGCGAGTTGCTGGCGTATGATCGCCAGCTTGGTGCGACGGCATCCATTGGCAAGAAACCCATAATGCCGGATCCGGTGAAATCCATCGGGTAAGGTATGGATAAGGAAGCGGCGTATGAACTCATGGGGGTGAAGCGACATGATTTTTTGTGCATTGGCATGGCGATAGTCACGCCAGGTAAATGCCACGCTGTCCTCATCAGCGCTCACCAGTCGGCTGTTGGCAATGGCGACCCTGTGTGTGTAGCGCCCTAGATAGGCAAGGACATGCTGAGGCGATCCAAACGGAGGCTTGGCATAGACGATCCACTTCTTCTTGCGCAACGCCTTTGCTGTTCCAGCGAAGGTGGCGGCGTTACTCAGACCACTAAGTTCGCCAGAGAAGCGCAATAGCCCAGCCGCGTAGGCCGCCAAAAGCTGTTCCATGAAGAGCCGCGCGAACAGGCGCGAGAGGACGTGGATGGGCAGGAAGAAGCGGGCTTTGGTGTTCAGCCACTGTCCCGTCGAGGCGAGTGCACCACCAGGGACCAAGCAATGAATGTGGGGATGGTGCGTAAGCGCCTGTCCCCATGTGTGCAGAATAGCGAGGAAGCCAACCTCGCCGCCAAGGTGGCGCGGGTCACGAGCGATGGTCTTGAGCGTCGCAGCCACTGCGTTGAACAATATCCCATAAACGATGGCCTTGTTGTGGAAGGCGATCTGCGCGACCTGCTCTGGCACAGTGAACACGACGTGAAAATAAGGCACTGGTAACAGGTCAGCTTGGCGATCTTCCAGCCATTGTTCGCGGGCTGTGCTCTGGCACTTGGGGCAATGGCGATTGCGACAAGAATTATAGGCAATACGGGAATGCGTACAGTCTTGGCAGGCTTCAACATGGCCTCCCAGCGCGGCTGTCCGGCAAAGCTCGATAGCCGACATAACACGGCGCTCTACGCGGCCAAGATGGCCTTCGCGGCTATGACGATAGGCATGGCCATGGCGAGCAAAGATGTCGCCGACCTCGAGATGGGCGCGCATAACCCGCTCTCACGGGAGGGGTTCGCCGAGTGACAAGCGGTCAAATGGGCTGGTTGTGTTGGCGATGGTGCTGGCCGCTACATGGGTATAGCGTGCCGTCGTCGACAGATTATTGTGTCCCAGTAAAACTTGGATAATACGAATATCAGTGCCACCCTCCAAAAGATGGGTCGCAAAGCTGTGGCGAAGCGTATGCACGCTAACCTTCTTGACCAGACCCGCCGCCTTAGTCGCAGAGCGGCAGGCCCCATGCAGCACCTGCACATCAATGGGCTTGTCGCCCCGACCAGGAAACAGCCAAGTCTGGGGGCGAGCCAATCGCCAATAGGTCCGCAATATGCCCAGCAGTTGGGGCGACAACATCACTGTGCGGTCCTTGGCTCCCTTGCCGTGACGGACTTGGATCACCATCCGGTCGCTATCGATATCCGATACCTTGAGACTGATCGCCTCAGATGCGCGCAACCCCGCCGCGTAAGCGGCTGTCAAAGCAGTACGCGCCTTCAACGATGGGACGGCTTCCAAAAAGCGAACCACCTCGTCAGCACTTAAGATCGCAGGCAACTTGCTGGGCGTTCGCGCATAGACGATCCGCTCTGGGATATCGGACTGTTCCAGCGTTATGCCATAAAAGAAGCGCAGCGCGCACACAATCTGGTTCAGCGCAGGCCACGAAATGTTCTGGGAAACCAGATAAACTTGGAAAGCGCGAACATCTTCCAATCCCAACTTGTCTGGCGAGCATCCAAAATATCGACTGAACTTGCTCACCGCGTGCAAATAAGAACGTTGCGTTGCAAGGGAAAGGTTGCGAAGGTTCATGTCGTCGATCATACGACGACGCAGCGGGTGAACCGCTGTCATGGTCTCGGTTAACTTCTGGGGCATGGGGTTGTCTCCTGTTGATAAGCTGGTCTCAGCAACCAAACCTTCTCATCAGGAGACCATCCCAAACAACATAAATCCCACTCCCGCGTCAGCGGGTTCGTTCAATCCACATTGTCCACACGGCCTAGCGAAAACTCAGAATGCGATTTCGACTGGTTTAAAGGTCGCGTCAGCCAAGGATAATGGAGCGATTTGGGCGATTGCCAATAAAATGACCTCCGATGTTGTCGCTTATGACCGTGTGCGTGAATCGACCGACCGGGCAGCTTCCATTCTTGATACTGGCATTGCAGCCGGCGAAAGCATTATGGAATTGCTCAATGAAATGAAGAGTAAGGCGCTTGCCGCTACGCAAACAGGCATCTCGACCTCTTCGCTAGCAGCTTTGGCAGCAGACTTTGCGCAATTGCGCGATCAAGTCACCAGCATTGGCGCGAATGCCGTGTTTGACGGTGCTAACATGATCGCGGGCACACCAAACAATGCGGTGGCCTTAGGCGATTCCGCTGGTGGCAACACCATAACCGTCAACGGTGCCAGCTTAGCTTTGGGTGGAGCAACAGTGACGGTTACAGCCACGAGCGCCTTGACGGATGCGACGGCAGCAAGCACGGCTTTGGGTCTGGTAAATGACTCGATCAACAATTTGGGGACCCAATTGGCGACATGGGGTGCAGGCGCAAAGCGACTTGAAGTGCATCGCACCTTCATCGGTAAGCTCCAGGATGCACTCAATAACGGCATTGGTGCAATTGCCGACGCCGACCTTTCAAAGGAAAGCGCGAAGCTGCAAGCCTTGCAGGCTAAACAACAATTAGGCGTACAGGCTTTGTCGATTGCCAATACTTCTCCGGGATCGGCGTTGTCGCTGTTCCGCTAAATCAAAAAAAGAAGTCAGCATGCGTACTTACTTGGCCCAGGCAGAGATGCTTGGGCCATTCTTTTCAAATCTGGTTTCGCAGTTTTAACGATATCAACTTTTTACGAGAACCTTTGCGCACCTACAAACTTTGTGTTTGGTAATGCGATGAGTGGCTATACAATCTAAGGCGGCAGCAATGAGAATTTAACTTTTCTTGGCTGTCGGGGATAGCCTGGTTAATGGCATGAACGCTCCGGCCAAATTGAACGTTGCACTGAGGGCGGGGATTAATCCATTGGTAGCCCATACGCAAATCGAAAACTAAAGAGTGTAAATGCGATCGACGTTTAAGTATTTGTCTTTTTTACTATTTCGTGCTGCGTTAATATGTAAGTTCCTAGCAAAATCTCGCTTCTAGTGAAAATTTTATTGAATTGCTTAGGCTCATCTTCACCCGATGTTACTAATGAGAAAGGTCTGTTTTTCGCCTAAGTGCGTAGTTGGAAAAGGCCAGCCCATGTCAGGAATAAGAAACTTAGCTAATCTCATGGTTTCGGCCTCTACCAGTCGGGTGCTCAATTTGAACCTGGTCGCCCAGCGCTACCCAAACGATCTGATGCGCAAAAAGGCACCGCTTTTTACGGATGCTCTTTTAAACCGATCGATCCTAGTCAAGCATCGACTACGACGAGATGAGACTTACCTCATCCCATATCCCACCACTGTCGCGACGAAAATAATTTTCCCACTCGATTTTGACAATCTGCAATTGGGTGGGCGTTCAATTTTTGTTAATCAGAAAGGTTTCCGGCAAACGATTTGCGATCTGGTTGGCGATCGTGAACTTGAACTGGAACAGGACTTTCTGGTCCTAAGCTTGCTGAACGATTTGCCTTCTCTCGACCCTTTTTTGGTTCGCGAGCAATTGCGTCGGCACAATCACCAGCCAGCGGAATGTTATTTCTCTATTTCGCCCGCGGACTCCAGTCGCATGCAAAACTTTACCAGCGCAGAGATGGCCCCGCTCATTCGTTTGGCTTTTGGTTCCACAAATGGCAATGCCAGCGGCAGCGGTGGCATGGTTGGCAAGCTGGCCGACGCGATTTTGTCTTCAAATGCTGATTCACGCCTTGACCCGTTGCGAGAGACGTTGGGGTTACAAGGTGACCAGTTCACCCAAGGCATATTCAGCTGGAAGGGTTTCATCTATTACAAATGGCAATTCTCTGAAATGATCCAAAGCTTGATCCGCGTGATACAAGAGATGGATCAGATCAAACCGTTGGGACGAAAAGATGCAGCAATGCAAGAGGAAATCCGCGTGCTTAAGGCCTCCATACGCAACCGTATTCGGGAGACTGCGCGTAGTTGTAGTAAGGTCTTAGCGCTTTACGACGATGCTTTTGCCGACCTTGTTCATCGTGGCAACACGGCTGCTTTCCGAAGATTCTTATTGGAAGCCCCACTTTTCTTCCTAGATCTCGGCCATTCGATGGGTATGATCTCCCACATCACCTCATTCTGGGGCTACCGCTTCAAGGGCGGGTCCGCGGAGTTGCCGACATCTGAAGAATTCCTAGATATTCTGAGCGAATTTGAGACGGGGCTTGCGCCCCGCTAATCCTATTCCCAGCCTTGGTAGTTTGGCGCTTTACCGCTTGACTTGGCTTCAGGCATTGACGTCATGGGTTGCCAAGGTAGCTGAAGTGCCCGCTTTCTTTGACCTAACAAATGTCTGCTGTCGGGCGCTTCTCAGAACGGGCTCGGGAAATTTGGACAGGTGCTATAAGTGGATGGACTGCCCTGATGCGGCATAGGATGCTGCGAATAGGAGACAGACATGGCACGACGTGTGAGACGCAATCATGGTGCGGCATTTAAGGCAAAAGTGGCTTTGGAAGCGGTTCGTGGTGAGAAGACGCTGAACGAACTGGCACAGCAATTTGATCTTCACCCCAATCAGATCAAGCAATGGAAAGACCAGTTGCTGGACGGTGCGGAGGATGTATTCGGCGGGTCTGGGAAAGGCGTGCGTGAACCTGAGACCCCACCAATCGATGTTAAAACGCTCCATGCCAAGATTGGAGAGTTGACGCTGGAGAATGATTTTTTGTCAGGTGCGCTCGTAAAAGCGGGCATGGTGAGCGCAAAGCGATGATCGACAAAGAGCACGATCTTTCCATCGTCAAGCAGGCTAAGATTTTAGGCCTGAGCCGCAGCGGAGTTTACTATGAACCCCGCTCTGTGAGTGACGCAGACCTGGCCCTGATGCGGCGTATGGATGAGCTTCATTTGAGCTATCCGTTCGCTGGATCGCGGATGTTGGCCGGTTTGTTGCGGGCCGAGGGCCATAGTATTGGGCGGCTGCATGTGCGCACATTGATGCGCAAAATGGGGCTTTCTGCGCTATATCGACGGCCAAACACGACCAAACGTGATGCCAGTCACAAGATTTATCCCTATTTGTTGCGAGGTCTGCCCATCACCAAAGCCAACCAAGTGTGGGCGACCGACCTCACCTATATCCCGATGAAGAAGGGCTTCGTGTATCTGGTCGCGGTGATGGATTGGTTCACGAGAAAGGTTTTGTCTTGGAAACTTTCCAATTCAATGGAGGCTGACTTTTGCGTGCGGACACTTGAAGAAGCCATCGCAAAATACGGGATGCCTGAAATATTCAACACCGACCAAGGCGGCCAATTTACCTGCCCGGCCTTCATCGAGGTGCTCAAGAAACACGACATCAAAATCAGCATGGACGGCAAAGGCGCGTGGCGTGACAACGTCTTTGTCGAGCGGTTGTGGAAGTCGGTCAAATACGAGGAAGTCTATCTGCGAGCCTATGACAATGTGGCCGACGCCCGCGCCAATCTGGCCAAGTACCTGACCTTCTATAACACCAAACGACCCCACCAAGCCCTTGACGGAAACACCCCAGACGGAGCTTACTTCAACCCGCCACAACCAATCACGGTTGCGGCATAAATCCGGCAGTTATCCACTTATAAAAACGGTTCACCTGTCCGAACAAACCGAGCCACTTCACTCCGCACCGACCAATAGGTGCACTTCAAAAGGCTAACAGATAGTCCGAATGCATGGCGGAAGCTTTGGGGTGGGGTCTTGCACCTCAAACCGCAGGGTTTACGTCGCCGCTCTAAAGTAGTCCAATGGCGTCAGGGGTTTCATTAGCGATCGCCATGCTCCGCCCTGAACAACATTGGAGCAACCGACCAAACCCAAATTTGATACCCACATGAGCTTAGACAAAAGAGTTGCTACGCGCGAAGTGCAATGCTCTGATGTGCTTGCCACAGGATCGATAAAGTTAAGAGTTGTAGCGCGACGACGACCAGGTTCGTGATTGCGACGGGATTTGAAAGGCCGACCATCGGAACCGTGATCAGATTGTATGTGATCTGGACGCCAAAGAGCGCGACGGTCATTGGGATCGCCCAATCCATTTGCATCAGATGCACGGCAATCAGTACGGCGCTTACGACGGCGATCGCAATATAGATTGAGATCAGGATCAATCGGCTTTCCATGATCCGCGCCGGGGCAGGCTTAGAGCAACCAAATCACCCTAAATCCAGTACCTGCATGATCTTAGTCAAGACAGTGGCTACGCACTGGAACATGATGCTTCGCCAAGAGGACATCCGCGTTCGAGAAGGCCCAACCCGCCTCTATCGTCCACTCTCGTCCTATTTTTTCACTGTCGGTATTTCGGAGCAATAGCTTGCCGAATGCATAAGGTCCCCTTAGTCGCGCTCGGACGTCGAAGGCTGCCGAGCAGCATTTGATGGCGTGACGTCTCGATTGGTTAAAGGGCTCGCTTCACTAAAATACTGACAGTCTTTCATTATTTCATCTTTGAGACTTTTCAATGTCCGCTCTCGAGAAGGCGGTAAACTGCCCTAAACGGCAACCCTTGGCGCATTTGGGACCGGCGGCATTTCAACAGAACTGGCCGTTTCCAGACTGCCCTGTTCTAGCGAAAACTTGAGACCCTTACGATCCTAGTCGACCACTTGTGCGCGATTAAGGCCCGTCATAAAGTTGCCGCTCAGCACAGCATCGAGATGAAACGCTGCAATTGATCGAGATACTAGGCTAAGCAGCGTCGGCAGCGTCGGGCGGTGCTTTCTTGCCGCAAGCCATCCGCGCGTTGCAAACACGCCAAACGCACGATCTGTCGTTGACAACGGTAGCCCTTGGAGCGGTTGGAACGGTGCTCTGGTCAGCATATGGGGTGGCAATTGGCAGTGGGCCTGTGACGATTTCTAACTTGATCGTTATGTCGTTTGCAACGGCGACACAGTACATGAAGCTCCGACTTGGTTGATTGTGACCGATTCATCTTCAAACTTAAGGCAAAATTTTGGTTAACACCAAACACGGCGGCATCAACAAACAGCACTCTCACAATAAACGAGAGGCATTAAGGCGCAGGTTTGGTATATATAATATCTTTTGAGAACAACATATAATCATTCTGGTTATTTTCTGATGCAGAGTTGCTAGTAAATACCAAAGATAGTCAAATTATGTGTTACTTAAAGATAATATTAACTATATACTTCAATGAACCATTTAGAACTTACCGGTAATGTCACCGGGCGTGCACAGTGGGCGCGCCCCGCGCGAAGTAGGGGAGTGTTTAGCAGTAAGGGCTAGAAATGCTCAGCACAAATACAAACCAAGGTGCCATGGTTCAGTCTGAACTTGTGTCTCCTCCCGCTGGCTTTTGGTTTGATGAAAACCCGGCACCTTTGGTTTGGACGGACTCTACCCCTCTTGCAGAGGCGCTTAATGCTGAGGCGGCGGAGCCTGATCCCGATCGTGGTGCCCTTTTAGATCGCTTGGCAGGTGCGCATGCTAAAAATGCCTTGGTCCGTGCCAATTTGGCGGCGTGCGCGTTCTTCGGTTTCGCGGAAGACGACCTGAAGGCGGCCTGGCCTCAGATTTCAGCGGACGCTTTTAATATGGTCAGCGCCCGGGAGGTCTTCCGCGCCTTAGCTCAAGGCGATGAGGGCTTTTCCTGGCGCTTTCAGCATGTCCGCCCCGATGGGGCCATCCGCTACGGCGTGTTGAAGCTGCGCCCGCTGCCTCAGGCCGAGCCTGGTGCCACACGGCAATGGGCCAACCTGATCGTCGATATCACCGAACAGCGCCGCGAGTCTGACATCTGGTTTGAGACAAATCCGATCCCGACCATCGAGTATGATATGATGGAAATGGCTGGCAGCATCAAGGCTTTCCTGGCCACTGGCCCTGCGCCTTCGGAGTTGCGCGCCGGTATTGACAGTGCGCATGATTTCATCCGGATCCGGCGGGTTAATCCAGCGGCAGAGAAACTATTTAAGCGCAGCGAAGCAGAGCTGATCAGAGACCCGTTCCTGACTGTGAGCGGGCAAAACCGTATTGACGCGGTCGATGCTTGGATTGAATCGCTGCGGCGAAAGTCTCTGCAACGCCCTTGGCTCTCGCCGGTCGAGCTGCCTGATGGCAGTGCGCGCCACGTCATCCACTGGTCGCGCCCATGGCCTGGCCATGAAGAGGATTGGTCGCGTACACTGATCCATTTTATCGACGTCACCGCCAGCCGCACCGCAGAATTGCAAGCGATTTCTGAGGCAGAGGCTGCTGGTCGCTTGGCGGTCGCACACTTTTCCCAGTCGCCGCTGGCGCTGTTCGAGACTAATCTCGGCTGGCTGCGCGAGGTATTGCGCCGAGCTCGAGTATTGGGGCAAATGCCGTCCGTTTGGGGCAAGACCAACCCCACAACCCTCGTTGAACTGATTGGTCACGCTCAGATCGGCAAGGCCAATGCGGCGGCGTTGAAGCTCTTTGCTGGATCCTTGGGGGATTTGCAGCGCCGACAAAAGGAGATCTTCTCTGCCGATTTCGTGGCAGCGGCCCTTGAGGGGCTCGACAATGCCAACCAAGACTACCCCCTGCCGGACCAGATGACATTTCGCGGAAAGGCGCAGACCTGCGATGGACGTCTCGTTGAGTGTGTGGTCGTTTCAACCGCCTTGCCAGGGGCCGAGGCGGATTGGTCGCGCTGCTCCACAGCTTTCCTAGACGTCACGGACCTGCGTGCCACCGAGCGCGAGCTGGAAGCCGCTCGCGCAGCAAGCGCCGCGAAGTCCCGTTTCCTCGCCACAATGAGCCATGAACTGCGCACGCCACTGAACGCAGTGATCGGGTATTCTGAGCTGATGCGCGAGGAAATCCTGGAAGGTGGCACCGTCGATGCACGCGACTGCGAAAAGATCAACCGCTCCGCACGCCACCTTCTTGGCCTGATTAACGATGTGCTGGATCTCGCCAAGATTGAGGCCGACAAGCTGGAAGTGGTGCTGGGGGAAACCTCGCTTGTGGAGCTCTTGCAGGAGGTCGCCGACCTGGCGGCACCGCTCTCAGCCCGAAATGGAAATACGTTTGCTCTAGAGATTGATCCGTCCTTTAGCACGATCATTACGGACGCCCAGCGCCTGCGCCAATGCGTGTTCAATCTTGTTTCCAACGCTTGCAAGTTTACACAGGCGGGGCGGATCACGGTTTCCGCGCGGCCCGTTCAACACGACGGTGCGCTTGGCATTGCAATTTCGGTCTCGGATACGGGCATCGGCTTGTCTCCGGAGCAACAAGCCCGTCTGTTCAGCGAATTCACACAGGTCGACGATTCTTTGAGCCGCCGGGCCGAGGGCACAGGCCTCGGCCTAGCGATTACCAGGAAGCTGCTCTATCTCCTGGGCGGATCTATCCGGGTTGAGAGCGCGTTGGGTGCTGGCTCCACGTTCACGATTCACCTCCGGCAACATTGCCGCGACGATGCAGGGCGCTCGTTTAAAGCTGCTTGAGCAAGTGATAGTGTAGCCTCTTGGCCCCAGTCGAGTGGGGGAGGGGTCGTCCGTCCCAAGGATGGGACATCACTAAGAGCGCCACTGTGTTTTCCCAAGTGAAGCTATGCTCGGGCCGCGTCTTCGCTTTTTTAAACGACCCGCAATGACCGCCGCAAGACCTCTCTTGCCCCTCTGTGCGCGTCCCGAAAGACGTGTATGTTTGCGGGCAGAGTATTGAGCGCGCCATCCAAGGCTTGGACCGCACAAGACCCCAGACAAAAAGATCAGGCAAAAAGATAGGTCAAAAAGATAGGGCCGGCTGAGCCGGCCCTAGGTTGGGCATCGTGAGGACGTTGGAGGCGTGGGGCTGACGATGCCGGTCCGAATACGGAAGGCTCTGCTCTAATGGCGGTCAGAAGGTTTTCTCGATTTGAAGCGCGAAAATTGGGCTGCTGGTGCGATCGCGAAACTCGGCGCTACTGATTGGTGCAATGCCGCGCAGTCCCATATAGCGGGTCAGTTCGCGATCAACGCGGCGGCCGAACAACTCGTTGACCTCGATGCGCATCTTGCTCGCTGATCCTACGGCCCATTCGGCAAAGATCGAAAAGTCCGGCCCACTTTTGAACTCGCTTTTCGACTGGCTGCGGAAAAATCGATAGGGCGGGTCATATCTGACTGCCGCGCCATAGCTGACGCGTGGGTTGATGATTTGACGATAGTTGATCGTCGTACCGGCGAACTCGGCATTTTGTAATTGCCGCGTCGCGCCATTGAACGGATCTTGCACCGAGGTTTCTCGCCAAGCTGCATCCACTGTCAGTTCTGCACCATCTAGCAAAAAGCCAAGTGGGATTGAGGCTAGTAAATCGACCCCGAAACTGCTGGCCGAAGGCAGATTGCCAACGCCTTGGCCATCACCGACTGGCACGATATCCACCACATTGGTTATGCGTTCGCTCACGAAGGTGATGCTGACGCTGCCCCGTGTGCCCCATCGGCGTTCGGCCGTCAGTCGCAGCCCATCGGTTTGCGAAGGCTGGAGAGCACTGTTCGTCCGGGTTGAGGAGCCATCGGCGACTTGTTGTGCCCCTACGAAATCGCCAAAGTTCAGTTGCCCGACTTTGCGTTCGGCCTGCAAGCTCAGGGTCATTTGGCTGGTTGGGTTCCATGTAGCCACGACGCGGGGTTTGAAGAAGCGGTAAGTATTGGAAGATCGTAGCGGCTCGGCTAGGGTAATGCGCGTTGCTTCAAAGGCGATGGCACCCTCAACCGATATCTTGTCGATGCCTGTCCAGGTTGCCGACAAAGCTGCCGAGCCGCGTGTTTCCCCAACATTGGTGCGGCCGGCCTCAAGCGGTGTTGTAATTTTGTTGTCGATCTGAACGAACTCAGTGTTTGAGACTAGGGTCGTCCGCACGCTTTCAAATGCCGCGCTGACGGCAAGCTTTGGCCAACGCGGTGCCCAAGTCGCTCTCAAAATGCTCTCGGACAGGTCATCATTGGATGTATAAAGCGAACTCGAAATAGCCCCCGAAGGAAATTCTGCGCCGACCAGCGAGGAGCCCCTTTCGTTTGACCATGTTCTAAGGCCTATCAGTTTAGCTTCACCGCGGCCGATAGGGCGTGTCAATTCGAGCGACAGCTCGGCGCTGCGGCCGGGATAATTTTCGGCTTCGATCTGGGTTCTGATCGGCAAAGCAGCGCCTGACGCAAAAGCGGTGAAACGATGGCGTCGCTTAAAGTCATCTGTCCGTAGCGATGTCGCCAACGTGGTGTTGATGCCGGCAATCGGGGTGGCGATACTCAACGAGCCAGAATAGTCATTGTAGCGCCGACGGTCCAATAGAGGACCAGCCTCGACGACCCCGCCGCCACCATCAATTAGCCGCTGTTGGCCTTCGATTCGCGCGAGCGACTTGTTTCCGGCTTCCAGGCTGGCTGACACGGTGGCACCGCCAATTGATCCGCGCCACGACCCGGCTGCGGATGGTCCAAACCTGCCTCCTTGTATTGTTTGGCCCCGCAGACGCAATGTACCGCTGCTACTCGTGGAGGCCTTTAGGATGACATTGGCCACCAGCCGACTGCCCCCGCCCTGAAGGCCAGTGACGGCTCCATCGAGCATGTCGATGCGTTCAACAGTGCGTGCCGGAATGCGCCGCAACAGTTCGGTCAGGGAGACGTCCTTAGTCGCGGGCCGCGCTCCATTGACCAGAACATTGCCGGCCGCGTCGCCAAAGCCGCGCAGGTCTTCGCTCGCAACCAGCGTGAAACCTGGGACCCGGGCCAGCATATCGAAGGCGTTCTGCGCCTGAATATCTGCGAAGTATGCCGCAGGATAGCTCGCGCGAGCAGGTGATTCCGACGTCGTTTGCGCACTCGATGACGTGCACAACCCAATTGTCGCGGCAATACTGATGGTGATTACATGTCTCATGTGCGCTCCCAATTCTGGGGACGCAATAACTTGTCAGAGCTGCAACAGCGTTGGCGGAAAATTGCGGAAATGTTGCGAACGGCTGACGATGGTTCAGGCTTTACCTTTTCCGCCAATGGGGATGATGATTTCGGCGAGCGCGCCGCCACCTTGCCCTGCGCTCAGTCGCAATGATCCGCCATGCGCGCGGGCGATGGCAGTGACGATTGCGAGGCCCAGCCCCGAGCCACCCGATTGGCGGGATCGTGATTGGTCGCCACGAACAAAGGCGGCAGCAAAAGATTGTGGGTCGTCACTGGGCCATCCGGGGCCGGTGTCGAGCACCGACAATAGGATTTGATCGGCGGCAGAGCGCACAGACACTTGAATTTCGCTGCCCGGCGCATAACGAATGGCGTTGGCAACCAGATTAACTAACGCGCGCTCAATGCGCCCAGGATCAACCTGTGCAACAATCGGCGTGGCAACCAACTTCAAGGTGTTGCCCTGTGTAGCTGCGTCATGTTGCAACGTCTCAATCACCGACGCGGCGAGACAGTCCATTGCAACAGGTTCGAGATCGAGCTGCATGTCGATGCCCAGCGGTGATGCCAGCATATTGAGGTCGGCAACTAGCTGATCGACAAGACCGATCTGGCGCAACAGACCATTTAGTAAGGTGCCGTCAAGCGGGAAAACACCTGATTGCACGCCGATCAAACGGCCACGCAAGACTGACAAAGGTGTGCGAAGTTCATGGGCGATGGCGGCAGAACGCATGCGCACATCATTGTCGGCAGCGGACAAGGCATTGGTCATTGCCGTAAAGTCGCGGTGCAGTGCGGCGATTTCCAGCGGCACGCCCCGACCAATTGGCGCCGGGGCGTGCCGGTCACCTGTTGCGATTTTGCGTGCGCTGCTGGCAATTGCCTCGATAGGTGCCGCGATCCGTCCTGCAGAGATGACCGCAAACCCGGCGCAACAGATGGCGGTCAACCCGATAAGTCCGCCTAAAGCCCAGCCGTAATTCAGTCGCCACGGTGCAAAGCCGTGATCCATCTTGAAGTCGTAAACCAATGGCGAGCACTGTCCAGATGTTTCAAGTAAGCGCCCCAATTGCATCTTCTCGGCAGGTGCTAGACTGGCCATGAAGAGCTGGTCGCGCAGGCTAAAAACATAGTCGGGCGCGAACGCAGCTACCAGTGCTGCGATCACACTCATGAGGATGGCGCTGAGCGCGATCCTCGCACGTAAACCCATGATCATACGAGATCCAATCGATAACCTTGGCCGCGAATGCTGGTGAGGCATACGCCACTGCCGGGCTGGCGCTTTAACTTCTGGCGTAGGCGGCTGATATGGGGATCGACGGAGCGATCAAAAGCTTCCTCGTCCAGCGCGAGATCGACAATTTGGCCGCGTGTGATCAGTCTGCCCCCCCGTTCGACGAACAAATCCAGCAACTTGAACTCGGTCGGCGTCAGGTCGAGGGGCTGGGATCCAACAAACGCGCAGAACGCATCTACATCGATCCGAATATTGCCATAAGACCGGACGGTGTGTGCCGCCTCGCGGCGTTGCCGTCCCGCCAGCACCTTGGCGCGGGCAACGATTTCATGGGGGTCGAAAGGCTTGACGACATAATCATCGCACCCGAGGCGGAACCCCGCTAGCTTGTCGATCGGCTCACCGAGTGCACTGAGGATGATGACACCGGGTTGGACTGGCCCAACGCGCAATTGAGCCAATACCGACATACCATCACGCCGGGGGAGACCCAGATCAAGGATAACGATATCAGGCTGCCACCAGCGTGAACTATCCACCGCACTTTCGCCATCTCCGACAATAAGGCACTCGGCGTTTTCGCGGCGAAAAAACGCATCGACGATCTCCGCAATTTCGGGTTCGTCCTCAACAATCAGAATTTTGACCCCGGCAAGCGTCATATTGTTAGGGATAATTGCTGCAGTGGTCATACGCAAGTGCCTTCACGGGCGTTGTTTGTTAGAGCGGTTTAGCTGGGCCTGCGCGCATTCGATTGAGCCCGTCGATCTTGTCGCTGTTCCGC
The DNA here is from genome assembly GCA_021299265.1 of Hyphomonadaceae bacterium. Lineage (GTDB taxonomy): Bacteria > Pseudomonadota > Alphaproteobacteria > Caulobacterales > Aquidulcibacteraceae > Aquidulcibacter. The sequence goes on from JAJTGP010000148.1 coordinate 14,679, forward strand.
GCGAGCCAGCTCCGACGAACAACGGCTGCTACATGGATGACCAGCAACGCGGTAAGCGCAAGGCCAGCATATTCGTGCACGGGCCAAAGCCACTCGCCAGCTTTTTTACTTTCTAAGAAGGTCGCGAGCGGCTCAAACTTTGGCAAAGGAATACCGAACGGCTTTGGCGCCTCTCCATAAGCAATCCAGCCTGCATATCCCGACAATGGCAGGATGATCACCAGCAGATACAAAGCA
>JAJTGP010000216.1 GCA_021299265.1 Hyphomonadaceae bacterium
GCAAAGCGGCCATGAACTTCTGATACTGGCTGAGCGTCATACCATCGGCGAACTGATAAAGATCGGAGGTGTTGATCGCAATTTTTTCCGGATTACGCTTGGTGATGATGTCTGCGACAGCCTGCCACTGATCAGGCTGTGTACGGGGATCCCAAGCCGGCGCGAACAAGCCGCCTAGCCCATAGCGGCTGACGGTCAGACGCTCAATCGGCTTCCCATTGCCCGGGTCGTAGAAGATCAGAATTGTCCGCCGACGTGCGTGCATGTTTTCGGCATCCAGCATCGACGCAACCACGGGCTCTTCAAAATATTCGCGAGCCACCAACAGCCATAAATCGATGCGCTGTTCGCGCATGATCGCAGGGATGATCGTCTCAAGCCTCTCGGCTAAAATGCGGTTTTCGGTAGTCGCTCTCTCACGCGCGCTTAGGATCGGGGGCAGCGCGGGCGCGTCGTTCATCGCGACGGGCGCTGATGCTGTCGCGGGTGCTGCGGCACTAGGGAGCGCGATAAGTGCCGCAAACAGCACCGCTGCAAAGACCATTTTCGTCGCCATCACGCTCTCCCCAAACAAGTTTATCGACGCTACCCGATCATGGCGCAAGCATCAAATGCTAACCTTGACGACGATCGGCCATCGCTAACAGCCTGAGCAATCCAGTGGCCAAGTCTTTGACGCTTTGGTGTTTCCAGATCGATCTCTTCATTGAATGAAGGCGCACGAGAGGGGCTTGGTCGGCGAAGGCGACCGTTGAGGTCAGAGCAGTCCCCCGATGAAATGGCAGAAGCTTCGGGGCGGGGTCACGCAGAGCGAAACAATTGCAGCTGGCCAAGGATCATTACGGAAGAACGCCGATTTCGAAGGACCAGTTTCTAAGAGGCTAAGCACGAGAGGATGACAAATAGCTAAAGCAAAATTGACCGCTTTGGCGATTGCAAGCATGGTGGGTGTCGATGCTAATGGTGAGTCCAGAAGAACGTACAAGTTTTCAGTGCGGGACCTTGGGGCAATATGCTAGACATTTGTATTGGTTTCCAAAAAAGACTTGATCCTATCTGATCGAGACATGTTAAAGGGGAAGTAGAGGGGATGGATCGGCGAACTTTGGTCACGGCTGTCGCGATTGGCACGCTATCGGGTGCTGGCGCAGGCATTGCTGCAGCGCGCGTTGCAGGTGCTGGCGTGGGTGCCGCTGCAACTGGCAAAGCGGCTGCACAAGGCGCGGTTGCTGGGGCGGTCCGGCTGAATATGGTCACCTCTTGGCCCAAAGGCATGCCAGGTTTGGGCATGAGCGCCGAGCGTATCTCGCAACGTGCGCTGGCCCTGTCAGGCGGCACGCTGGATATCAAGGTCTATGCAGCAGGCGAGTTAGTTGGCGCGTTTGAAGTGTTCGATGCCGTGGCGACAGGCTCCGCCGATCTTTACCATTCAGCCGATTATTATTGGCAAGGCAAAAACCCAGCCTATCCGTTCTTTACAGCCGTGCCCTTTGGCATGACGGCAATGGAGCAAATGGGCTGGCTCGACCATGGCGGTGGCCAAGCTTTATGGGAAGAATTGGCAGCAGGCTTTGGCATTGTGCCAATGGCGGCAGCCAACACGTGTCATCAGGCGGGTGGCTGGTTCAAGCGCGAGATTAACAGTTTGGCCGACCTCAAAGGCCTCAAAATGCGGATACCCGGCATTGGTGGGGAGATGATCCGGCGATTGGGTGGCGCTGCTGTGGCGATGCCAGGCGGGGAGATTTATCAAGCGCTACAATCTGGTGTGATTGATGCGGCCGAATTTGTTGGGCCGTGGAATGACATCGGCTTAGGCTTTTATCGCGAAGCCCCCTATTATTATGCGCCAGGCCTGCAAGAACCGGGCGCGATCTTGGCGGTGGGCGTCAATAAGGGCGTGTTTGATAAGCTCTCTCAAGTTCACCAAGAAATCCTTCGCGCGGCCTGTCGGGAAAGTTACGCCATTTCCGTTGGCGAGTTCACCTATCAAAACGGCGTGGCCATGGAAGCGATGAAAGCCCAACACGGGGTCACTTTGCGCCGCCTTCCCGACGATGTTGTGAAGGAAGCGGCCAAGATCGCCCAAGTCATGTGGGCCGAGGCAGGCACCGCTGACCCACTGGCCGGCCGCATCTATCAAAGCTGGCTAAAGGCCTACCGCGCGATGCGACCTTGGAGCGAAGAAGCAGAAGGGATTTATCTCGCCGAACGCACGCGCCATCTAAACCTTGGTGCCCCATGAGTCCGCAGGTTTTGGGAGAGCCCTTGGGGGCGATAGCCATTATCATTCTTGGCGGATTGTCACCCTTTTTGATTACACCGCTTGCAACCGCAATCTGGGGGGAGCCGGCGGCAAAGGTCCAGCGTGTTTTGAATGGGATTGCCGAGGATATTGCAAATTGGCTTGGCCGCTTTGCCCAAGTGTGTTTGCTTGTGCTGGCATTTGGAATGCTGACCACCGTACTGCTGCGCTATATTTTTGGCGAGAGTTTCACCCGTCTGAATGAAACTGTGATGTATGCCCACGCGCTGGGCTTTCTGATGGCGGCACCGGTTGCCTTAATCACAAATGCGCACGTTCGGGTGGATATTGTCTATGAGCAAGTCAGCGAACGCACGAAGGCCTTGCTGGATCTAATCGGCTTTTGCTTGCTTCTGGCTCCAGTGATGTTGTTGTTGCTAATCTATAGCGGCCCAGTGGTCGAGTTGGCCTGGCGCATCGGCGAGAAAAGCCCAGAGACAGACGGCTTGCCGTTTGTGTTCCTATTAAAAACCGCCATGCCATTATTTGCTGTCACCATGCTCATGGCAGGCGTGGCCCATGCAGGACACGCCGCTTTGCGCTGGCGCGGCCTTGAAGCGTTGGAAGCCCCAACGCCCGCTCAACAAGTGGGGCCATAACAGATGGACCTGCACGGGATATTAGACATTGCCATGTTTCTGACCCTCATCATCGCTTTGATGATGGGCTATCCGGTGGCCTTTACTCTGGCAGGTGTGGCTCTGGCTTTCGGGCTTTTGGGCATGGCACTTGGCGTGTTTCAACCCTCTTACTTTGCCGCGTTCCCCCAACGTGTGTTTGGAACAATGGGGAATGCGACGCTCACTGCCGTGCCGCTGTTCGTCTTGATGGGGGTGATTTTAGAACGTTCCCGGATTGCCGAAGACCTATTGACGACAATGGGCGACTTGTTTGGACGGTTTCGGGGCGGACTGCTGTACTCCACCACGCTTGTGGGGGCGCTTTTGGCGGCTTCAACCGGCGTTGTAGGGGCCACGGTGGTCACCATGGGCCTGTTGGCTTTGCCGGCTATGTTGGCGCGCGGCTATGATGTGAAAATCGCGACCGGCTCGATCGCTGCATCTGGGACACTGGGCCAGATCATCCCCCCATCCATTGTTTTGATCTTGCTGGGCGATGTCATTGGCAATGCCAATCAGCGCGCGCAGATCGAAATGGGCAATTCGGGCGGCGAAGCCGTTTCTGTCGGCGACTTGTTTGCCGGGGCGATTATTCCGGGCCTAGTTTTAGTTGGTCTCTATCTGCTTTACCAAGTCTTTATCGCGTGGAGCCAGCCTAAGGCAGCCCCTGCTGCGGGCGGCGATTATCCAAAATTATCGCGCGTGATCCAAGCGTTGCTGGCCCCCTTATTGTTGATCTTAGCCGTTCTAGGTTCCATTCTTGCCGGCATTGCAACCGCAACAGAAGGTGCGGCGGTTGGCGCTGCGGGGGCAGCCATGCTCGCGGGCCAACGGATCGAACAAGACGCAGGGCGTCCGCGCAGCTTTTTGGTACGGGTCATCGTGGTCGGTGCCGCAGCGCTGGCACTTTTGGTCGCGTTTCGCTTGTTTATCGACATCCCAAGCCTCACCGCGCAACCTAGTTTGTCGGGCCAGCTTGTGTTGTTCGTTTCTGTGACCTTAAGCCTGTTTGCAGGCGCTGCTGTGATTGCAGGACTTTGGGCCCTGCACGGGGCTAAGTCGCTCGGGCCAGCCTTGAAATCCACCGCCGACATTAATGCAATGGTGTTTACGATCCTGGTTGGGGCTGCGCTATTCACCTTGGTGTTCCGGGGGCTTGGTGGCGATGAGTGGGTGGAAGGCATGCTGGAAGCGGTTCCGGGTGGCCTCACCGGAGCGCTATTGTTCACCTTTACCATCATGTTTATCTTAGGGTTTTTCCTAGACTTCATCGAAATTTGTTTTGTTGTCGTGCCGTTGGTAGCTGTGCCACTGATTGTGATGGGCGCGGATCCGATTTGGTTGGCAGTGATGATGGCGATGGTCTTGCAAACGTCCTTCTTGACCCCACCCTTTGGTTTTGCCCTATTCTACTTGCGCGGCGTAGCCCCGCCGGAAGTCAAAACCATGGACATTTATCGCGGCGTCGTACCCTTCATCGGCTTACAGCTCCTAGCAGTTGCCTTGATTTGGTTCATCCCAAGCTTAGCAACTTGGCTGCCCAATCTATTGTACCGATAAGGAAAGCGGTCGCGATGCCAATGCCCACAATAGGGCTTTAGCTGGCTTGGCCCCAAAGCGGGAATGGGTCTACCAAATCGGTCCGGGGCTTGATGATCTGGCCGACTTTGGGATTGGGATCGGTCAAACAGGCATCAAGGCGCGCACGCAATTTCGCTTCATCCATGCCGATGCCAATAAAGACAAGTTCTTGGCGACGGTCGCCATAGCGGGCGTCCCACTTGGTGAGAATATGCTGGTGAAACCCTTCGCTTTGGGGCCAACGCTCACGCGGGACTGCCGACCACCAGCGACCAACGCCCTCATGGCGCACAAGAGCACCGGCTTGGCTCATCTCGCCAATCCAGTCTGGGCGCGTGGCCAACCAGAAAAAGCCCTTCGCCCGAACAACATTGGGCCACTCTGAATTACAGAAGTCAGCAAATTTTTGTGGGTCGAACGGCTTGCGCGCCCGGTAGACAAAGCTCTCAAACCCATATTCTTCACTCTCTGACTTATGGGCCTCAAAGCCGTAAAGCTCCTTTGCCCAGGCCGGGTGATCTTCCGCTTTGGCAAAATCAAAGCGGCCAGTTTCTAGCACCCGCGCAAGCGGTACTTCTGAAAAATTTGTTTCAACAATGTCAGCATCCATATTGAGTGCGCGGACCAGTTTGCGCACTGTGGTCAGATCGGCTGGCGCGACTTCGTCGACCTTGTTGAGCACAATGACATCGGCAAACTCAATCTGGTCGACCAGAAGCTGCACCAAGGGCCTTTTGTCATCTTCGCCCAAGGATTCGCCGCGATCAGCCAAGAAGTCCTGACTGGAATAATCCTTCAGAAGATTGGCCGCATCTACCACCGTCACCATCGTATCGATGCGCGCGACATCGGAGAGGCTTTGACCTTCCTCATCGCGAAAGTCAAAAGTGGCCGCGACAGGCAAAGGTTCTGAGATGCCGGTGGATTCGATTAACAGACTATCATAGCGGCCTGCTTCGGCGAGTCGGCGGACCTCAACCAGAAGATCATCGCGCAAGGTGCAGCAAATGCAGCCGTTTGACATTTCCACCAGCGTTTCTTGCGTGTGCGAGAGGTCGCCACCCCCAGCCCGGATGAGGTCGGCATCAATATTGACCTCGCTCATATCATTGACGATCACCGCCACTTTCCGGCCCTCGCGATTGTTCAGAATATGGTTCAGGAGCGTGGTCTTGCCTGCGCCGAGAAAGCCCGAAAGCACTGTAACGGGGAGGCGGTCTGGTGTTGTCACAGCTTTATGCCCTTTCTTAGATATGTTATGTTATCTTATAACACTCACTTAGAAACGTAAGCCCTGATGTTCAGTTCATCCACAACCGTCGCGCGCCGCTTTGATACGCTTGCCGTTGTCCTTAGTGGTGCGTGTTTGGTGCATTGCCTGCTCTTACCGATTGCAGCAGCCTTTCTGCCGCTCTTGTCTCATGCCGCCAATGCAGAATGGGTGCATTGGGTGTTTGTGGCTTTAGCTATGCCAACTTCGTTCTTGGCCTTGCGTCATCATGGCAACCGGAGTCTGCGCATCGTTTTGTTGCGTGTTGCCGCCACGCTCGGCCTCGTGTTTCTGGTTTGCGGTGCCTTAGGCTGGCCAAGCCATGCGACCGAGACCTTAGTGACCGTCCTGGGTGGCCTTATTCTGGCGAGCGTCCATATCGTCAATTATGCGACGGGGCACAACGCGGCCTAGTGCACTGCACTGGGTCACTGCGGCTCTCGCCTCATCAAAACGATCTTTGCGCTGCCATTCAAGGCTTAGGCGACGCAATGCTGCCAAGTAAATCGCTGCGGACCGGCAGCTCAAGTATGAAGTTCGCCGGTGCGCGCCGCCGAAACGAACCGTCCTTTTTCAGTTTAACGCGCGTGTGACGTGTTACCCACCCCTTCACTTTAGTGTGATTTGACAGTCCCGGGTCTCGCTCACAAGCCGCATGTATCATTAGTTTCCTAGGAGGCTTTCATGCGTGCACTGATTTTGTCGTCATTGGGTACCATACTTGGTAGTGTGATATCGACACCCGCACTCGCTTTGCCCATTTCGTTCGTGACTGCGGCACCACCTAGCACGGGCGCGATTGCCTTGCCTGTCGGAAAAGATGGCAAGCTTGGGGAAGCGGCTTTGGTGGTTGACCGGATCACAAATGGCGGGATTTCGCGCGCAATCACGGCTGCCTCATTCAAAGGCAATTCAGGGGACATCCTAAACCTCTATAGTGTTGGGCCTTACAGCCGCGTGACATTGATCGGGATTGGCGAGAGTGCCAATAGTCGTGTCGGCCTTGAAGACTTTGGCGGCCGCGTGGCGCGTGCCGCGCTGGAAGGTCAAGCAGGCACTTGGGCTGTCGTGCTGCCCGATGCGCCCGCTTTTGTCGATGCTGGGGCCTTGGTGGCGCTGGGCGCACGGCTTGGCTCTTATGATTTCCCTCACGTTGGTAAAGCGACCCGGACCACATCAGACCGGACGCTTCGCTTGCATGTTGCCAATGCAAGCGCCGCAAGTTCAGCTTGGACAGGACGCTGGCAACCTGTTGGTGAAGGCGTGAAACTTGCGCGTGATCTAATCTCCACCCCATCCAACATCAAAAGCCCGCAATGGTATGTCGACTTCGTCAGCACGGCCTTTGAGGGGATCCCCAATGTGTCAATCACAGTCATTGACGAAAAAGAGGCCGCACGCCTTGGCATGGGTGGTTTGGTAGGCGTTGGGCAAGGCTCCACGCGGCCTGCACGTCTGCTTGCCGTCCACTATCGGGGCGGGGCTCGTGACAGCGCCCCGATCAGTTTTGTCGGCAAGGGCATCACGTTCGATAGCGGCGGCATTTCACTTAAACCCGGCGAAGGCATGTGGCGTATGCGCTATGATATGGCGGGTTCGGCTGCATCAATGGGTGCGGTATTGGCAGCAGCGAAACGCGGGGCCAAGGTCAATGTCGTCGGTGTTGCGGCCTTGGCGGAAAACATGCCAGACGGCAACGCAATCCGCCCTGGTGATGTACTCACGTCTATGTCTGGCAAAACCATGGAAATCCTCAACACCGATGCCGAGGGCCGCATGGTATTGGCCGATGCCAATTGGTGGACTCAAGAAACCTTCAAGCCTAGCCTAATGATCAATATCGCGACCCTTACCGGATCCGCCCGAGGTGCACTCGGTGACGATTATGCCGCCCTGTTCCACAATAATGAGGCCGCGGCCAAGCGGGTTGAAGATGCGGGTACCAAGGTCGGAGAAATGACTTGGCGCTTGCCGATCCACCCATCTACGCGTGCCGATATTAAGTCTGATGTGGCCGATGTGAAGAACGTCGTTGAGGGCGGCGCGCCAGGCGCATCTATTGGAGCCGCATTTATTGAGGAATGGGTTAAGCCAGAAACCGCTTGGGTGCATCTTGATATTGCTGGCGTCGCTTGGGCCACCACTCGCAAACCAACCATCCCTCCAGGTGCCGTTGGTTTTGGCGTGAAGCTTTTCGATGAAATTGTTACTCAAAGCGAAGGACGTTAGAGTGGCTCCTGCGCGCCAACCTTAAAAGGCCAAACTTAGCCCGAGGGGTGGTGCCATGTCAGAAATGGCCATGGTCCCTCAAGGCTTAGACGGAGCTTCCCCTTCGCCCAGTTCGGTGGCGACGTCGTCTGCACTTTTCCAAGCCTGACCACTTTCAGCCAGACCGAGCCCTAAGTTGAACAGGGATTGCATGCTCGGCTGATCCATGACGAGAGAACCTTGATAGGGGAAGCCTGGCGGGATCCAAGTTAAGCGGAGCGCCATCTCGTTTCGGGTCGCGAAATAGGCTGTCAGCGCAATATTTTGTCGTGACCGATAGATTTGATCTATCTCAAAACTACGCGGAATGATGGAAGTGGTTTTAAGTACGCCATTGGCTGGCCCGATTTCGATTTGACTATTGAGAATGACGTACAGATTGGCACCCTTTAGGCGGTGAATCGTATCATCGCCTAAAGACATGTTTGCCGGAACGATAAAGAAGGGCACCGCAACGCCGCCATCCACATGCATCTCCTGAAAATGCTGGCCGCCATTGTCGACATCAATGAGTTTCGGCGGAAAAACAGCCGGAATAGAAGATGACGCGACCAAGACATCGATGAAGAGCTTTCGGGCACGGGGCCCACCTTGTTCGGCGATCAGCCCCATATTCCAAATGGTTGAGGCACCAGTGTCGATATTGGTTGTGGCCACCAAGAGCAGCCGCCCCTTCCGGCTTTCGCGCGCTATGGCGTCCATGAATTGGGGGGTAACATGGCGATCGACCCACTCAATGAAGTAGTCGGTGCGATAGAGGCTGGTCTGAAACAAAGCGCCAAGGCCTCGACGCACGACCAGTTTAGCGGTTTGGGGAGCCGTATAGATTTCGGTGATGGCCGCGTCCCAATCCGGCCCCAAGAAGGCATAAGGGGCGATCAAAGCACCACTGCTCACGCCTGTCACGATCTCAAACTGTGGGCGCGTGCCCGCCCGCTGCATCACCATCAGCATGCCGACACCGAAAGCGCCGCCTGCGCCGCCGCCTGACAGCGCCAAAATATCGATGGAGCCATCCGAAGCCAAAATCGCCCTGTTGTACAAAGCCGTCACAACCCGACTGGTCTGTGGGTCGTAAGAATTGATCCGCACATCGGCTTGGTAATTAGCCGGCGCAACGAGGCTCGAGCCTGTGGGCGGCGCGGGTAGGCGCGACAGCGTAGCGCAGCCTGCGAGCAAGCTTGCCAAGGCAACAGCCAGGATTTTTCTGATCACAGGCTGAAGCCCCCTCACGCGCGACTGGGTGGTGCGGTGCCGGCAAGCTTTAAAGGGTGTGGCGCACGCCCCGCTTTGATCGGGATCAAGTCCTCTGCTTAACGGCAAATCCCCATGTCGCCGCACCCTTCATCGGAACCAAGAAATGCATGGGGCGTTCTGACGGCCAGAGGACGATCACACATGAACCCTGAGCATCCAGACGAAATGAGCCGAGAACTAATCACTGTCATCATCCAGCCGAGCCCTGACGCCGCGCTCGACAGTGCCACCGATGAAATGGGTCCCCTATCCGACTTCATTCGACGCCAACCCGTGCTGACCTTATCGATCGCCTTTGGCTTGGGCCTCTTGGTCACCAGCCTGCTGGCGCGAAAACGCCCATGATCGGTCGCGCCATCTCTTTGCGCGTCTTCGCAGCGATCTTTGCTCTGGCCTGCGCCATCTTTCTGATCATTGCTGGCTATCGCGCCTTGTTGGTCTATGCGGGACCGCTGTTGGGGCCCGTCGCGATGGCCGCATTCTGCGGGATTGCAGCCCTTAGCCTGCTTGGACTGACCCAGCTGCGGGCCAGCCGACGCAAGGCGCGCTTACAGGCGGTCGTCGCGAGTTTAATTGATCACAAGCCGATGGCGGCCTTGGCGGCAGCGCTTGTTGCGGGTGCCGCCGCGCGCTTTGGCATTGAGCCCGAAGACTTGTTCCCGATCTTTGAGGCCTTTGCGCCAGAGGGCTTGGTGCCAGACACTAGCGATGACGCCACCCCGCCCCCCGCTGCGCCCGCCTCACCCATGCCACAGCCACAGACACACCCAAGCCCACCTCAACAAAGCATCCATTAGGAACGACCATCATGTCCAATTCAAATGAAAAACTCGTCGCCGGCATCGCCGCCCTTATTCCCATCGCCGTGGACGCCTTTAAAGGCGATCATATGGACCGGCAGGTCGATGCAATTCTGACCAATACGAAGGTGCGCGATATCGGGTCGCGCTTGGCTAGCCAGACCGAAAAATACATTCAAGACATGGTCAAAAGCAATAAATTCACCCGCCAAGTCGCGGCGCAATTCCGGCCGCGTCAGTCGGCTGCGCCAGCCATCGTCGCAGGCCTCGTCGTTGTCGTGGCAGCTGGGTTTGTCTTCGCCTATTTTGAACGGCGCAAGACTGCGAAAGCGGGAAAACCTGCAGACAAACAGGCCCCTGCCAAGGGCGATGAAGCCGTTAGCATGGCAGATTAAGGCAAGCCCCGCACTTAGTCCTTGCCACTTACCCCAGTGTGTCTGCACGGCGAAACCTGCCCCTTTCAAGGAACAGCCACCCTGCTGGCGCGTTCTTAAGGGGAGCAAGGCTGCTCTTCATTCAAAGCAAGGAATATCTGGTATGGACCACAGCAAACACATCCGCCTCGTCGAATCCGAACTCAACGCCGCAACACGTGATGATGCCACCGTCTATGGTGCCGACGATGCCAAGATTGGGAAAGTATCCCATGTGCATGGCATGGGCATGACAGGCGACGTCATTGTCGATGTCGGCGGCTTCTTGGGGCTAGGCACCAAGCCTGTCTCTCTCAAGATTAATCAATTGGACTTCATGCGGGACGAGCATGGCCACGTCCATGCGACAACGACTTGGACCAAGGCACAAGTCGAAGCTCTGCCACAGCACATGCATTCCTAAACCGACAGACTACAGCGCCGCGCCGGATTTTTAAACGGCGCGGCGTCGTTTGGCTTTGGGGCCCTGCCCTGCACATTTTCTGCACAGCCAATCCTTAGCATCCCAATCAAGCACGCATCCGCCCTGCAAATCGGTACGGCACAACAAGCGCTCTAACGGCAAGGAGCGCGTGATGGATCGACTTGGCATAGTGAAGCGGCATGGCTTTCTGGTGAAGCTAGCAACGGCCGCAATTTTGGTTCTGATGTGGGACTGGATGTTCTGGCAACAGGGCTTTGGCTTAGGAAATTTCGGGTTGTTTGGCTTAGCCCTGCTCACTGGCCTGATCGTTGTGCGGCCCACAATCATGTCCACGCGGGAAGGGATTGGCGCGGTTATCGCCAGCGGAATCTATTGCTCCGCGATCTTTCTGCACGGCAGCCTGTTGTCCTTTGTCCTGTTTTGGACGGCGATCAGCATCGCGGCATTGATCCCATTTTCCGGCCATTTGAAAGATGGTTGGCAATGGTTCGGGCGCTTGGCATTCCATGGGGTGGCCTCACCTTTCTCGCCGCTAACCGATGCTGGTCGGATTGCCAAAGCACGCAAGCGATCTCCCAAGTCCAAGCTGAATGTGCGAGCAATCCTGCGTCTGTTGGCACTGCCTGTTTTAGGCGGTGGTGTGTTCTTGGCGCTGTTTGTTCAAGCCAATCCTGTGCTGGAGCATCTGTTTGCGCAACTCTCATTTCCTGCAATTAATGGCGAGCTCTTCGGCCGCACGCTGATCGGCTTGCTGATTGGCACATTGATTTGGACCCTGTTCCGGCCGTGGCGGCGCAGAGGGCCAAGAGCTGAAACCCCGGTGGCTGCGCTTGCCTCATTCAAGTCGCCAGCCTTGGCGAGCCTCCTTCTATCGCTCCTCGTGTTTAACGGCCTGTTCTTGATGCAAAACGGCATGGACCTCGCATTCATGAGCGGCCTTGTGCCCCTGCCCGATGATCTGACTCTGGCCCAATATGCCCATCGGGGTGCCTATCCCCTGATCATCACGGCTCTATTGGCCGGGCTATTTGTTCTGGTGCTGATGTCACCGGGCAGCGAAGCCGCACAGAACGGACTGGCGCGACGGCTGGTGAGCGCTTGGATCGGGCAGAATGTTTTGTTGGTCACCTCCTCCATCATTCGGACCTGGGACTATGTTGAGGCCTATAGCCTGACCGAGATGCGGATTGCCGCTTTGGCTTGGATGGTTCTGGTTGGATTTGGCTTGGCCTTGATTTGCTGGCGGCTTTTGTCTGCCAAATCGGGAAGCTGGCTGATCAATGCAAACCTATGGGCCGTTGGGCTTGTCTTAACTGGCTTTTGCTTTGTCGATACTCGCACCCTTGCCGCTCAGTGGAATGTGACCCATGCCAAAGAGGCTGGCGGCCGAGGCGTAGAGCTGGATTTGTGCTACATGGGCACTTTGGGCTCTGGTGCCATCCTGCCACTGGTGTCGCTCGAACAACGGCCTGTGCCGGCTGAGTTTCAAAAGCGCGTAAGATTTGTCCGGGAGACCATTCAGCGCCAAGAAGAAGCGGCCTTGTACGACAGGGCTTGGACTTGGAGTCTCAATCACAATGTCGCCACTGCACAGCAGGCTGTAGCAAGTCTGCCGCCGCTTGACTTGGGGCCGGGTGATCGGGGCTGCGATGGCAAGCTAATCGCCGATTCAATGCCAAAGCCAGCATCCACCTATAATCCCCAAGCCGCTCATCCCGGGAATTGACATCAAGAGCTGGAAGCGATGAACATGGAACACATGGACCAACTTATTCTTGTCGTGGATGACGACCCACATATTCGACAGCTCTTGGTGTTTGCGCTGGCGAAGGCGGGGTATCAAACACGTGAGGCAGAGAATGGGGCAATCGCCTTGGAAGTGGTCGCCAGTGACAGTCCGGATTTGATGATTTTGGACATCACCATGCCAACCATGGATGGGTTGGAAGTTTGCCGCCGGATACGAGCCCAAAGCAATCTTCCAATCCTGTTCCTTTCCAGCCGCGATGATGAGATTGATCGCATTGTGGGGATCGAGCTTGGCGGCGATGATTATGTGGTGAAACCATTCTCGCCACGCGAAGTGGTTGCCCGGGTGGGCGGCATTTTAAGGCGGGCGGCGAGCCCGTCTTTACCCAGCCATCCAGTCACCTCTACCCACAGCAGCGCCGTCGGATCGGCTGGCCCGATCCTGCGCCATGGAGATGCGCGCCTAGATTGCGACAATTGGTCAGCTTATTGGCTCGATCGCCAAGTCCCCGTGACGGCAACCGAATTCACCTTGCTACGAACCCTGATGCAAGCCCCAAGCCGGGTGTTCAGCCGAGATCAATTGATTGATCGACTGCATGGCCCAGGCTTTGCCGTTTCAGATCGAACCATCGATAGCCATGTACGCAATGTGCGGCGTAAGTTTGCCGAAGTCGGCTGCCCCAATATCATCGAAACGCGGCCAGCCATTGGCTATGCGATCGGCAGCTGCTCCCGCGCGGCATCGTGATTGGGCCGCTGAAATCACTGATTGTCCGCTTTTGGCCGGTATTACGGCTGCGAACGATTTTGTTTGGCGTGATGTTGTTTGTTGCGGCTTTGCCGGGCTTAAGCGCCATTTTCTTGCGCGTCTATGAGAATGCCCTCGTTCGGCGGACCGAAGCTGAACTCATTGCTCAAAGTGCAGCCATTGCGGCGGCCGCCGCCATCGTGTGGCCTGTTGCGCCATCAAGCTCTGTAGCGCCCGCTGGTGCGCGTGATGCCACGACAGACCGCGCTCCACCGCAATCACATCCCGATCGCGGCAATGGCGGCCCCTATCAAACAAGCGAGACGCAGGGCGTTGAGGATGTGTCCACCGCGATTGATCTGCGCGCCTCGCCCATTCTGCCAGAGCGACCCAAGGCCGCAGCGCTCGCCGCACCGCTGGAACAAGATGCGCTTGAAGCCGCGCAGCGCTTAGCCCCCGCAATCGAAGAGACCAAGCGGGTGACGCTCTCCTCCATCCTGTTGCTGGACCGCAATGGGGCCTTGCTGAACTTCCCCGGTCGCCAAGGGAGCTATCAATTCCTGCCCGAGGTGGCAGAGGCGTTGGCAGGACGGCCGCAAACCTTATTGCGCCTAAACACCACCTATCATCGGCGCACCTTTTTGGAGATCTTTAGTCAGGCCGCCAATATTCGCCTCCATCATGCAAGGCCGATACGGGTAAAGGGTCAGGTGGTTGGGGTTGTCCTGGTATCGCGCTCACCGCGCGCCTTGCTGCGCGGCATCTATGAGGATCGCTGTAAGATTGCGTTTGGCGTCATTGGGATATTTGTGTTGCTGATCGGGCTTTCGGCCATCCTTGGGCGCGCCATTGTACGGCCGTTGGAGTCTCTTTCGACCGCCAGCCGTGCCTTGGCGAAAGGTAAGCGAGAAACGCCCATGGGATCGGCACTGCAAGTCGTCGAAATCCGAACCCTCTATGAAGACTTTGACGCCATGGCCCAAAGCATTGATCAAAGGTCCCGCTATCTGCGCGACTTTGCTGCCTCCGTCAGCCATGAATTTAAGACGCCCTTGGCGGGATTACGGGGGGCAATCGAGCTGTTGCAAGATCACGAAGCCACTATGTCTGCCGAGGAGCGGGCAACATTTCTTGCCAATATGGCAGCCGATACAGGCCGGTTATCCCATCTTGTTTCGCGCCTCTTGGATCTGGCACGGGCGGATATGCAAGCCATTGATTCCGACGCCACCACCAAAATCATGGACGCATTGGCCGTCGTCGCGGATAGTTTTTCGAGCGAGCACTTCCTTATCCTTGGACCAAAGGGCCGGGCTGCGACAGCCGCTGCTGCCGCCATGGATCGGCCGACCTTGGAAGCCATTTTGATGACACTCTTGGAGAATGCCCGTCAGGCCGGGGCAACGCGGGTTGAGGTCTTCCTCGACCAGTTTCAGGACAGGGTGGAAATTCGCCTCGCCAATGATGGCCCGTTAATCCCGGACGCCGACAAGGACCGCATTTTCGAACCCTTCTTCACCAGTAAGCGCGCAAGCGGCGGCACGGGCATCGGCCTCTCCATCGCGCGATCACTCGCGCGGGGATACGGTGGCAGCCTAGACCTCGCCCCAGACGACGGACCGGTGACCTTTGTGTTGCGGTTGCAATTGGTTAGACCAGTCTAGTCTGGACGGATCAAGCTTGTGCAGGCGGGAGGTGTTGTTGGCTCAACTCATGAGGACTTTTTCCCGGCGCGGCTTTGTGGGCGTCGCTGCGGCGAGCGCTGTCACGAGTGGCACACCTGCAAAGTCTCACATGCGGACTGGACGCGTGATCCCGGGCCTTGAAGTCCTGCTAGGTCCCAAACGCGCACGATTGGCGGGCAAGCGGGTTGGCTTGATCACCAATCCGACCGGAGTCAATCGTGAACTCGAAAGCGCCATCGGTCTAATGGCCGGGGCGACCGACTTTAAGCTAGCAGCCCTATTTGGACCCGAACATGGCGTATGGGGTGATGCGCAAGCAGGCGCAGCCGTGGCCGACGGCGTTGATGCACGTACAGGCCTGCCAGCCTTCAGCCTCTATGGGGCCACCCGCAAACCAACGCCTGCCATGCTCGCCGGGCTGGATGTGTTGGTCTTTGATATCCAAGACATTGGCGCACGCTTTTACACCTATCCGTGGACGCTTGCGTTGGTCATGCAAGCCGCGCGAGAAGCCGGGATTGGCGTCATCGTGGCTGACCGGCCCAATCCGATTGGCGGCACAAGGGTCGAAGGACCGGTTTTGGACCCTAGCTCAGCAAGCTTTGTTGGCGCTTATCCCATCCCCATTAGCCACGGGATGACCATGGGCGAATTGGCAACGATGATGAATATGGATTTCGCCATTGGTTGTGACCTTAGCGTGGTGACATGCGCCAATTGGCGACGCGGGGATGATGCCGCGCTGACTGGTCTGCCATGGGTGCCGCCATCGCCGAACATGCCTACCATCGACACCGCCTTCATCTATCCCGGCACCTGCCTGATCGAAGGCACGAACCTGTCTGAAGGGCGAGGGACAACCAAGCCGTTTGAACTGATTGGCGCGCCCTTTGTGGATGCACATGGGCTTGCCGATCGCCTGAACCGGCGCAATTTACCCGGCGCGCACTTCCGGCCCGCTTGGTTTACGCCGTCCTTCTCCAAGTTTCAGGGCCAAATGTGCGCGGGCGTGCAAATCCACATCACGGATCGTACAGCCTTGGCCCCAATCGACACCGGAATCGCGGTCTTGCTCGAGGTCGCGCGTCACCACAGCAAGGATTTTTCCTTCAAGCCCGGCAATCCGCCCTTTTTCGATAAGCTCGCCGGTGTGTCGTGGCTGCGCGCGGCGATTGTTGCGGGCGAAAGCCTCGACGGCATAAAGACGCGATGGCAGGCAGAGCTGTCAGCCTTTAAGCTAAAGCGGGCTCGCAGGCTGTTGTACTGAGAACGCGGTTTACGAACGGTTTTCGACATGTCTGAGTCGGCGAACCTTTGGAAACAAGTTAAGGCAAACTTGTTTGAAAATTGTGGTGGTCTATCTGGCCTCATTCATCATCAACTCTCCGCATCAACTCCAACCCCATTAGGGTCCAATAGCTTTGGAATTTGGACCGTGACGGCTTCGGTGTAGCCGCTTACCTGAACGACACTCGCCGGCCCAAAATTGCCCGTCAAGTCAACAAGCTCCCAATTGGAGCCATTGCTGGATGTGAAGGGGTAGGTGAATTGCGCAGCTCCAAGTTTTTCGGTACCGGCCCACGCCAAAACTCGACTTCGATCAAAACTACCGCATACTGACGGATAGCTTGTAAACCGTTCTGGTGCAGGAATTTCGTTTAGAGTTCCATCGCGGCTAAGCCAAGCTAGTTTGTAATTTCGCCGATCAAACGCAAAATAGTTAGGGTTCTCAAGTACAATTGGGGCCGGGTCAATTCTTGGATCCATCAACTCAAGCAGCACAAGAAACCCGTCCTCGCAAGGCGACGTCTGCATCTGGAATTTGTCACGGATCGACTCAAAGCGTGGCAATTTCGTCTCAAACTTCTTAAAGACACTCGTGCCATCACTTATAAGGTCAGCCTCTCCAATTGTTTGTGAGTAGAATGGAAGAAATCTTCGCCAATAATTTGTATTACTCAGCCCCCAAGGGTAAGGGCAATCAACAGGCAAACGGGTGAATTCAGCATCAACCACTTCCTGCCGCCAAACTCCTACCACTGTCTTTGCTTCGGTGTAGAAGCAGCCATCGGGACGGGGCAAGATTGGCAGATCGATTAGCCGGATCGTTCTATCGTTTAGGTCAAACTCGTGGACTGCAACTGAGGGATTATGGCTCCTTGGATACCTTATTTTGAGATATTGGTGTCGCATATCGGCATAAAAAAGCAACTTTGTGCCGTCTGGAGAAAACGTCGCCGCTCTTTTTTCCCGATCATGATCTACAAGCCGAAACTCAACTTCGCCTTTCCGGTTCATCACCCAAATCTCGGCTACATTGCCAAACTCTGGACGGTCTACCGCGAAGTACTTCGGCTCAAACCCGGGAATTGTGAATTGAACGTTGAACGCAATACGACTTCCATCGGGAGACATGACCGCGTGCTCGATTTTCAAAAATTGTTGATCGAGCATGTATGAAACAGAGGTGCTGTTCTTAAAGTCGACCAGAGCAATGTTCATCTCTCGTGTATCAAGGCGCGGAAACATCCCAAATCGGCCATCACGCGTCAGACTGCAACAAAGTGCTCGCGTTACCCAATCATCCAGAGAAACCTTAGCTTCTGTAGGCCCCCCCGCTTGAATTCGATCTACTCCGCCAGCACAAGCACTTAGCAGCGGCAGCCCAACAGAACCAAGCGCCGCTAATCCGATCAATTCTCGCCGATGAGGAGTCACTTCGTATCGCTCCTAAATTGGATCCCAAAAATCTCTCTTCACATCAACACCAACAAGCGCAAATTGCAAATCTCTGGTTGCTAGAGCACATTGGCCAGACCGCCCGAGGCAATCTGGCCAAGTGCTGCTTAAGCGCCCCTAAACCTTCCAAGCGTCCTTAAAGTCTTGCGCATAAGCGGCAAAGGTTCGGGGCTTTGCGCCTGTAATCGCCTCAACCGCAGGGGTAATGGCTTCAGAATAGCCTGCCTTGAAGAAGCCAAGAATAGTGATCAGGAAGTGGGCGTAATCCTGCGGCAGGCCAGCGGCGAGAAGCTGGGCCACCATCGCCCCCTCGGAAACCTCTTCATAGACGATGGTCCGGCCAGTGGCGTTTGATAGGAGGGCTGCGGCTTCGTCATGATCGAGCGCCTCACCCCCGGTCAGATCAAACTCCTGATTGTCGAGATCATTGCGGGTCAAGAGCGATGCCGCCACCGCCGCAATATCGCGCGCATCGATAAAGCTGCCTTTGGCTTTGCCGACCGGCAATAGGATTTTGCCCTGCTCCAAAATGCCCTGAATCCAAAAGGTGTGGAAGTTCTGCATGAACCAATTGGGGCGGATGATAGTGTAGGCGAGGCCCGATTTCTCCAGATGCCGCTCCACCTTTCGCAAGGGGGCAGCCTCATCGGCATTAGCCCCCATCGCCGTCATCAGGACAATCTTTTGAACGCCACTGGCGACCGCTTGGTCGATCACCGGATTGAGCAGCTCGTTTTGGTTGGTATAGCCCGGGGGTGAGAGCAGGAAAGCAGCTTCCACGCCCGCAAAGGCAGCGGCAAGCCCCTCACCCGTGACCAGATTGAGGTGGACATCTTGGGCAGTAGCTGGCGCGCGACTGGTGGTGCGCACGACGTCATGGCCCTGATCTGACAATAGGCGAACGAGTTCTGTGCCGACCGTGCCATTGGCACCGATCACAAGTATCTTAGACATATTCATTTTCCTTCCTGAGTTGGTGACTTGCATTTAGTCGTCCAGGATGGGATGATAAATGGCGAATATACTGCATTTCATGTCAATTCGTCCGAGCACATGAAGGGCACACGCACGAAAAGGCAAAGACGATGGACCTTCTAACCGACATTTTGCACGAGGCTGGCCTAAAGCGCCGCATGTTGGACCTCCGCACTCTGGACGCGCAAACACCGCTGCAGTTTCCGTGCGAGAAGAGCATGGGCCTGCATGTCGTCACGCGTGGGCGGGCCTATATTCATTCGGCCAGCTTGCAAGAACCCATTGCGCTGGAGGCCGGCTCGGTTGTCCTGATGGCGCGCGGGTGCACCCATGTGCTCAGCACCTCGCCCAACTATGACCCAGCCCAAGTCCGTTCCGTTACGGGCGACTTGGCGGCGATACCCTTGGCCTATAGCCCCTCGCCCAGCACCAGCACGCTGATTAGCGGGGCCTATCAATTCTGGCATGACCCAGTCCACGCTCTGTTTCGCGAAATCCCTGCTTGGTTTGTGCTGGACAGCCAAAGCCTGCCCAAATTCCACCCCCTCACCTTGACGATTGGCCTGTTGGACGAGGAATTGAACAAGCCCTCCATGGGTGGGCAGACCATCATTTATGGCTTGCTCGATGTGATCTTCACCTATCTGGTGCGCGAGATGGTGGACCAGCAGGGCCATGCCCGCGCGGGCTGGAGCCAAGGGGTCGCTGATCTACAGATCCGCAAAGCGGTGACCGTCATGCATGAAGACCCCGCCTATGCTTGGACGCTGGAGGAACTCGCCAAGCACGCGGGCCTGTCGCGCACCCTGTTGGCCGAGCGGTTCCGCCGCACGATGGGCGACACGCCTTTGAGCTATTTGCGTAGCCTTCGCGTGCAAAAGGCCATGACCCTCCTATCCGAAGCTGACCATACGCTGGAGCATGTCGCGCGCGCCGTGGGGTACAGTGACGCCTTCAGCTTCTCCAAAGTCTTCAAAAAAATCGTCGGCCAATCCCCCCGCGACTTCCGTCGTCAGGCCAAGCTGGACCAGACCTCGCCTTGGAAAATGCGCGCGGGGTGAAGGGGGGCGTGCTTTGACACGTTCCACGAAGACGGCCTTAGCCATCCCTCTAATTGACAGCCTGGCGTCCCATCACGGGCCCAGCCAACCCAAGGATGCCGTTTTCGCAACAGCATTCACCCATTGCAAGCCAACAACACTGGTGTAGCTTGATGGTTACACCAGTGCCACTGATTGCCGGGCCTATAATGATGAAGTTTGCAGCCAAAATCGCGGGCCTTGCCCTTCTCCTAGCCCTAGCAGGATGTGCCAGCGTCACGCGCCACCCTGAATTTCCAAAGGATTGTCAGGCGCTGGAAGCCAATGTCGACTGTGTCCGCGTCTTTTACGGCACCAACCGCGCGATCCTGACTCAAACCAAAGCACCAGACGTAGCCGGACAAGCGCGGGATGTCGCCGCATTTTCCAATGAGGCGGGCGATCAATTGGTTGTTGGTCGGGCCGATGTGTGGCTGCCCATCCTAAAGGAAAAGGGTGGCACGCGTGAGCGTGGCACGATGCCAAAACTTACTGGCACGCCTCCAAAAGAGCAAAGCGAGCTGGAAAAATACGTATTCGTCACGCGGATCACGGCTACGGAGACACAAGCTTTTACAACAGAGCTTGCCCGTGCGGTGGCCGATGAGGATGATAGCATTCTGTTGTTCGTGCATGGCTTTAATGTGAAGTTTGATGACGCCCTGATCAATGCCGCCCAGCTTTATGTCGATCTCGCCAACCCCAATGAGGCCACGCCCTTCCGACCGGGTGCGCCCATCTTGTTCAGCTGGCCGTCGGACGGCCAAGTGGCACCCTGGCATTATTATTCAGACCGCAAAGACTCTCTGGGTGCCGCGCCGCGACTGGCTGAGTTCCTCGACATGATCACCGCAAATCCCAAACTGCGGCGGGTGAATATTCTGGCCCACTCGATGGGCAACCGCGTGCTCACCCGCGCCTTGCAAGACTTTGCCGCTGATTATCTGAAGACCCATCCAGATCATAAGATTGAGTTCCGCGTCATTCTGGCCGCTGCCGATGTTGAAACCACGGTGTTTGACTTAGCGGTTGGCAAGTTTGAGGCCATTGAGCCCAATGTGGTGATCTATGCCTCAAGCGGTGACCGCGCCTTGGTTGCCTCGCGTTTGGTTCAGGGCTGGCCACTCAATTGGAATGTCGAACATCGATTGGGGGATGCAAATAATGGCGCACCTTATATCCGAAAGGATCAGCGCTTCACGACGATTGACGCGTCTAACGTCGCAACCGAATTATTTGGTCTGGGTCATGGCTATTATTCCGACAGACCTTTCATTCTCAATGATATCCGCTGCACGCTTTTGGACCTGCCGTTGCGCGATCGCGCGCTAAAGCTCACCCGCCGCAAAGGGGATGGCCTGCCCTATTATGATTTGGAAGCTGGCTTACAATCCTCTGATAGCGAATGCAGCCTGACGCGCAAAACGGTGCCCGTGTCATCTGAAACGCCGGAGTCCGCAGCGCCGCCCAGAGGCTCAGCACCTCCAACATCGGCACCGCCGCCACGACCTATGCCTTCGTCACCACCTCCACGGCCACCGCCGCCACCTCCACCTCCACCTCCTCCGCCGCCTCCACCGCCGCCTCTACCGCCTCCACCGCCCATGCAAGTGTGTCGCAGCGTGACAGAGACGGTATATTTCGGCCTAGGCTCGGCCGAACTCTCCCCGCAAGAAGTGGCAAAGGTAGAAGTTCTTTTAGGTCGGCTTGATCAGGGCTGCCCCGTAAAATCGATCAAACTGGCAGGCCATACCGACCAAAGCGGCCGTGTCACCTCAAACCTGAAACTGGCCCAAGCCCGTGCCGAAGCGGTGCGTGATGCCATGATCATGCGAGGCCTCTCGCCTTCTATGATCCAGATTGAGGCCGCCGGAGCCGAACAACCTGCCGTGCCGCAAACCTCTGGCGCACAGGAGCCCTTGAACCGCCGCGTCGTGATCACCATCACCTTTGAGTGAGACGGGGCTAGCAGCCCTTCAGATCGCCAACAAAAAGGCGGGAAAGCCGAAGCTTTCCCGCCTTTCTTTTGACCAAAGGTCAGATGGGTTTAGAAGTTGGCCTTCAAGCTGACATAGCCAAAGCCGCCATTCATGCCGAATGGACCACCGCTGCGGGGATAGACCTGACCATCGGCAAGACCGCCGCTGATCGGGAACACATTGATGCTGGACGACTGGGCAATCTTGTCTGGATAGGTGCTGAACAGGTTCTGCGCGCCAATCGTGACCGTGTATTTCTCAGCGAACGTATAGCTCACGTCGAGATCAACCGTTGTCTTGGCCCCAAACACTTGGCCCGGATAGTCTTGCTCATTGCGCCACTTGCCGAAGTAGTTGGCGCGCGCATTGACGGACCATTCACCCCACGACCAGTTGCTCGACAGGTTCAAACGGTCTTTAGGTGCAACATTCTCGATCGTGATGATCTGGGCATTGCTGATCACGGTCGAGCGAGACTTTGTCACCTCATTCTCGTTGCGGTTATAGGCCACGGTGAAATTCACGCGCGCGCCCAACAGCTTTGTCGAATGCGTGCCAACGATATCAATACCCTTGGTCGAGGTGTCGAGGCCGTTTGTGAAGTAGCGGATGTTTGCGCCGGCACCAACCAGCGAAAGGCTAGGCTGAACCAGCAGATCCGCCGCTGTCACAAGAAACGGCCGGGTGATGAAGATCCGGTTCTGCACGTCGATCTGATAGGCATCTACCGTCAGCGAGGTTCCGGTAAATGGCCGCAGAATGAAGCCGACACCATAATTGGTTGCTTCAGCTGGCTTCAGAGGCACCGCACCATAATAGCGCGCAACACCGCTGGCGACCGGGAAAATCCCTTCTTGAACTTGGTTTCCGGCCACGAAGTTCGTGGTCACGTTTTGCAGGTTCGACTGGCCGGGCGATGGGGCTTGGAAGCCGGTCCCCACCGAGCCGCGCAGCGACAGGGTCTCGGTTGCCTTATAAAGCGCACTGATCTTGCCGACGGTTGCCGTGCCGAAGGTATCATATTCCTCAAAGCGGGCTGCGATACCACCGCTCAGACGGTCGGTCACATCGGCTTCCACGTCGACATAGATGGCATAATTGCTCTGGTCCCAAGTCCCAGCGCTGGATGGTGGTGCACCGGCATAGCCGCTCGACGCTGGCGGCACCGCAATGTTGGTGACGCCCGCTGGCAAGGTGGTCACTGGGGCGAACACACCGGGGGCCGTTTGGGTGAACAAGCGCTGCACCGTGGCATAAGGGCCAGCCGCATAGGACTGAAGCTCACCGGTTGGGACGGTGTAGGATTCTTTGCGCCATTCAAAACCACCGGCTAAGGTCAGTGGGCCAGCGAGGCCAACATCCATGGGATAGGTCAGATCGACGTTGAAGTTCTCCAACTTCTGCTTAAACGCGCCATATTCAAAGCTCGTCTTGGACTGCGGGCCGAACGACGCGTTCAACGAGTCATACATCGACAGGTCCAACGAATTTTCCGAAATCGTAGCCGACACATCATAGGTCAGGCCAGAGGTGGCCTCCCCTTTGACGCCAGCAACGGCGGTTAGCGATTCCGTCACACCGACAAAGCGTGGCGTGAAGCCAGCTGGATAGATGGACTGGAAGTCAAACCGGTTATTGTCCAAGATAAAGCCACCAGCTGGGCAGGTCGCGTTATTGGTTGGGCAGGGTGTGGTGAAGAAGGTGTTGCGGAATGCGGCGTTTGCGGCCGGAAGGTTCACAGTGACGCCAGCGGCGTTCACAGCTGTCCCTGTGTTGGTTTGGCGGAAGTTGAAGCTCTGATCGCCCTCGCTGCTGGAGGCATTCAAAAAGGCATAGAGGCTGACGTTGTCCGACAGGTCGTAGCCCGTGTTGACAACGGCTTTCCAGCCATTGGTAGGTGAAGAGCCCCAGATTTGGTCTGGGCCAGGAAAGTTTGGCAAGCGGTTGGCGAGGCTTGGATTTTGTTGCTCGAACAGAATGGCGGCAGGGCGGCGCGCACCACGGCTGGTGCCTTGATCATCAAAATACTCAGCGCTAATATTGACGAAACCGCTTTCACCAAGGCCAAGGCCCCAGTTGATGCCGATTTGCGCACTCTCGCCATCATCGGCGTCGAGGCTTTTGCCATAGCGTGCGAGAACTTCCAGACCCTCTGCATTGTCACGCAGGCCAAAATTCATCACACCGGCGATGGCATCAGAGCCATATTGCGAGGTCGCGCCATCGCGCAGGATCTGCAGGTTCTTGATGGCAATTGACGGGATCGAGGAAATGTCTGGGCCGTGCGACCCAAAGGACAAAGCGGTATCGCCGCCAACGAAGGTCTGTACCAAGGCCGAACGGTTGAAGCGCTTGCCATTCATCATGACAAGAACCTGATCGCCTGGCAGGCCGCGCAAGTTTGGCGAGCGTACGAAAGTGCCGGCATCGGCAATCGTGTTCTGGCTGGCAAAGAAGGATGGAACGACGTTTTTCACCGCATCAATCACGCTGATGCTCGATTGGCTCGCGATTTCAGAAGCGCTAATCACGTCAACAGGCGAAGCCGAAGTTGCAACAGAACGATCGGTCCGCCGGGTGCCCAAAACCACGACGGTCTCTACTTCTTTAGGCTGTGCTTCGGCAGCAGGGCCGGTGGTGCCTTGTGCAAATGCTGGCCCTGTAAAGAGCGCAAACGCTGACACTAAGCCGCTTGTGAGCAATAGTTGCTTATGTAACCAATTCTAATTCGTGTTCATTACTGGATAGCCCCCGGGAAGATGTTGATGCAACCCTTGCGAATACTCGCCTCAAAAGGCAGGGTCCGCGGTTTAGTTTGCAGGGTCCAACTGACACAGGCTCTGCCAACACGAAACAGGCAAAATGTCATGTAATTGCCACTTTTCCGTAACAATCGCGTGAAGCGCCATTCTAAACGCACAGGTTGGGCGCGGTGCGGGCAATCCCGGTCGAAAACCTCACCGTGCGGACTGGCCTTCCGCCGCTGGTCGAGCGCGGACATGCAAGGCCCTTGCATCCCTCACCCCGGTCAGACTATCGATGGTTCATGAGCATTCAACTAGCTATAGCCGGGGCGGCCGGTCGCATGGGTCGGGCCTTAATCGCAGCCTCAAGCGGCAACGCAGACCTTCAACTTGTTGGCGGCAGTGAGCGGACGGGCAGCCCGTCACTGGGTAGCGATCTGGGCCTATTGGCGGGCGGCGAAGCTTTGGGCGTATCTTGCGTCGATAGCCCGCTTGCAGCCGCCAAGACCGCCCAAGTCTGGATTGACTTCACCACGCCCGCAGCGTCGCTCGCGGCACTGAGCGCCCTCAAAGCCACCAGCGTGAAGGCCATTGTGATGGGCACGACGGGGTTTGAGCCTGCCCAAGAAGCCCAGATCGCCGAAGCCGCCCAGCACTTCTGCATCGTGCGCAGTGGCAATTTCTCGCTCGGCATCAATTTATTGATGGGCCTTGTGAAGCAGGCCGCTGAACGTTTAGGGCCGGATTGGGATATCGAGATCTTCGAAGCCCATCATCGCCGGAAAGTCGATGCACCTTCAGGCACCGCCTTGATGCTGGGCCAAGCCGCCGCCGATGGCCGCGGGGTTTCTCACACCGAGATTGCTGCCTATGACCGTCACGGCGTGACTGCTGCCCGCAAAGCGAGTGAGATTGGCTATGCCGTCGCCCGTGGTGGCGGCATTATTGGCGAGCATGAGGTGATGTTTGCCAGCGAAGATGAGGTCATCCGCTTCAGCCATTCCGCCCTCAACCGCGCCATTTTCGCCAAAGGCGCCCTCGCCGCCGCCCGCTGGGCCGCAGGCCAAAACCCCGGCCTCTATGCGATGTCGGATGTGTTGGGGTTGTAGGGGGCGGCAAGCGAGATTTCCGTCACCCCGGCACCAGTCTTCTGCTGGATACAATCGTACCCAATTGTCGCAAGGTCTTGCCATTCACGGGCACGGTGGTGTGGGCAGCCCTTATGGCCTCAAACTCTTTGGTGATGCCGGAATAGCCATCCACATTGGGATAGCCAACGATAACCAGAACATCCCAATCCGGATCAGCCCCCGTTGAGCGCAACAACCGATACTCTGTCATCAGGCCCTGTTCGACGGCGATCCTGTCCATTTCGAACCAATTCTCTTTGATGAATTGGCAAAGTGACGCAACATTGCCCTCGCTAGCCTTGAGAAACGTCAACTCAAACGATGCGGCCTTAGGCGACGCTGCATGCGCCTGACTTGGCGAAACCGATGCCAATCCAACCGCCGCCATTAAACCCAAGCCCAAAGTTCGCTTTGAACACGCACCCATTTGCCACCTCACAAGCTCTGATTGACCATCCAATGATGTTTTTAAACCAGACAGAATCTGGCGGCGATCATGGCGGAAGGTCAATCCTCGACTAGGTTAAATTGGCTTCATAAAGAAGCAACCCGACACCGCCCCAGACCACCAAATGGCTCAAACCGAAAACACCCTCAAACGACGTCATCCCCGATGGCGCAGCCGATCCGGGACCTTGTGCTGCAAAATCCCCTGAGGTCCCCGCTCTTCGCTGACGCTCCGGCGGGGATGAAGTCGACGGAAAGCACAATTTGTCTGGACGCGCTTTGGTGCCCATTCTGGTCACCCAACCGCTTTGAATATCGTGGCTGGGCGATTTGTCGCGTCAAGTCGCCCACGAACAATCGAGGTTGGCCTTTGGTGCAGGCAGGGCCTGCGCCAAAGCCTTCCTGATGGAAAAGTCTAAAACACAGGGCAAAGCCGAGTCCCAGACCTCCTGACGCAAACTTATAAAGGTCCCCGCTCTCCGTTGGCGCTTCGGCGGGGATGATAGCGTGGGGGTGGGGTAGCCCCTACATCACCCCCGCCCGCAACAAATCATGCAAATGCAAGATTCCAACGGGCTTCTCTTGATCATCAACCGCAAACACGACCGAGCGGCCGGATTGGTTGAGTTCGGCGAGGGCTTCGGCGGCGAGGGCATGTGGGCTGACGACCATGGGGCTGGCGGTCATGACGTCGCCAACTTTCAAGTGGGCGAAGTCGGCCCCGGCTTTGCGGCGCACGTCGCCATCGGTGACGATGCCGATCAAGCGGTCTTGGACGTCGATCACGCCGGTGCAGCCAAAGCGCTTGGCCGTCATAATCAGGAGGGCTTCCATCATCGGCGTGGTCTCGCGCACCAAGGGCA
>JAJTGP010000101.1 GCA_021299265.1 Hyphomonadaceae bacterium
GACGCGAATGGCGGGAAGCGGATGACGACGAGGACCGCAAGGTCTATAGACGCAAAATGGAAGATGCCCGCCGCCGCTTTGAGCTTGAGATTCGCGCCGCGCGGGATGTTCAGCGTGAACAACGCCGCGCCCAAGGTCGCATCAAGGCGACGTGGACCTTAGCCTCCATCGGTGCCGGCATCTTCTTGGCTGCCGTGATTGGTGATCTGTTGAACCCCGTTGCTGGTATTGGCTTTGGCATCATGGCCGGTGGGGCCATCTCGTGGGCAGGTTCGTTCTTCCTGCAACGCGTTGGGAAACCCGCTACGGGTTCTTCGGCGACGCCTGTGCCTGCCCGCCCTGAAATTGAAGCGCCAACAGTCAGCGAAAATGCCATGCCGCAAGGCCGTACCGAATTGGTGCAGCAGGTCTTGGCCGATGCCGCAACGGCGTTGCGCGCACTCGACGGCACCTTGTCGCGACTACGCCACCCAGATTCTGTAGCTTCGGTCGCGCGCATCGTTGCGGTGGGTAATCGCTTGATGATGATGGTGGCGGCAAATCCGGAGAAGCTGTCCATCGCCCAGCGCGTCTTCACCTATTATTGCCCCGAGACGGTCAAAGTCGCGGAAGCCCTTGCCAAGCTTGAAACCGACCCTGCCCCAGACATGGAGCGGATTGGCGGCACACAGACGATCTTGAAGAAGTTGGAAGTACTGTTTGAGCGGACTGAACTGGAGCTCAAGGCCGATGAAGGCAAAGAGCTGGATATTGATCTGAAGCTTTTGGATCAGTCCATCGAGTCTGATCTGCGCTATCAATAAGGCCGCCTTAGACCTTTTGGCAGACCG
This sequence comes from Hyphomonadaceae bacterium, assembly GCA_021299265.1. Classification (GTDB taxonomy): domain Bacteria; phylum Pseudomonadota; class Alphaproteobacteria; order Caulobacterales; family Aquidulcibacteraceae; genus Aquidulcibacter. The sequence goes on from JAJTGP010000101.1 coordinate 831, forward strand.
CAATCGCAACCCGGCATCCGGCCTTAATCACGGCTTCTAGGACGGGATGGCCGAAAGCCTCTTTCGCGCCTTCGGCAATGGCTTGATCCTTGTGTGCGATTTCTTCCTCGCGAAACTGGCGGATCATGGCCGAAAGCTCTGGCTCTTGATCGCCTAATTCTTCGATCTGCTCGCGATAGTGATCTTCGATCACTTCTTCGACGGCAGCCGTGCAAGCATGGGCGGCCTTCTCGCCCATCAGCGCCGTCACCACCCCCAGGCCAAAGCCAGCAGCGCCCCAGATCGGTCCTAATAGGGTTGGCCGGACTTTGCGTTCCAGCAGCAATTTATCAAAGGCAGCCTTATGCACCGCCTCATCGGCTTCTTGCTCAGCGAGTTGAGCCGCAATCTTGCGTGCGCCGGGCAGGCGCGAGAATACGGCACGCTGGCCCTCATAAATGCGGGTCGCACCAAACTCGCCCGCATGGTCAACACGCAACATCTCCGCCACGCGGTCTTGGACAAAGCGGCGACCGGGTGCCGCAGGACGGCTGGCGCGGGCAGTGGTGGCTTCAGACATCTGATTTCTCCGTCAAACCGCGAGGATAAAGCACGCTCAAGCCCGAATAGATGGCGAGTTTGAGCGAGATCAACATATTCCAGCCCGCCATCGACAGACCTAGGAAAACCCAAGCCGCCTCATCGCAGGCCACCACGTGTATGGGTTGGTTGAGGGAGCCTAGCAAATCTGTAGGGACCGCCCCGCCGCCGGCAGCCGTGCAAGAGGGCAGGCCGGGCCACCACTTATACTCCACACCCATGTGAAAGCCCGCCACAATCGCGCCGCCGACAAAAGCGAAGGTCAATAGCAGGTTTAGGGCGCGGTTTGTCATCTCCGCCCCTTCCATCCGGCGGGCAATAAGGGCGAGGGCGGCAATGGCGGCCGCAATCCAATAGGCTTCGCGCTGGTGCAAACAAAGCGCGCAGGGCGCAAGCCCAGCGAAGCGCTCAAACCCATGGGCAATGGCCAACATGGACAGGCTGGATGCCAAGGCGATCCAAGGCCATTGGGCCAAGATGAAGCTGAAGAAGGGGCGTAGACGCATCATGATGATATAGGCCGTTCCCTCGTCTTCGAACAGTTCAACCCACACCCCACGCGCATGCGGCCTATTGTCCGATCATATTGCCCAACCAGGGCAGGTGCTCTTGTACCAAATCTACTGCAAAGCCGGCTCCAGCAAGCAGGCCCCAAATCATCACAACCAAAAAGGTCGACCAAGCAAGACCCAATAGGCTGCCTGCCAGGGTGAACAGGCCATCTGTCTGCAGTAAGCCAACGGCAATCAAAGTAATGGCAAGCGAGGGAATGGTGTTGGTGATGGGCAGCATGATGGTAACCGAGGCAATCGCGCAAATCGCCCCAACCAAACGCTCCGCCAAGCCGCTTGCCAGAAAGGTAAAGCGGGGTTTTGAAAATACGGTGGTCCAGCGCAGGCGCTTGTCGGCAAAGTTGGCAATCGACTCAATCCAAGCCGATTTTACCCGCGCTTCCAGCGCGCGTTTAGGCAACCAAACTTCTTGCGAACCCAGCGCCATTTGGATGGCTAATAAGAAGATCGGGATCGCGATCAATTGTGCGCCGGGTAATCCCGGTACCAAACAAGGAATGGCGAACAAGAGGATCAAGAGGCCAAAGGCACGCTCATCCAATTGATCAACAATATCCCCAATCAAGGCCCCGTCTGGTCCGGCAACCTTTTTCAGATTGACAATGGCATCGATAAAGCTGGTGGGTGGCGCTTGCGCGTCAGACGCGGGGGCAGGGGCAGATGTCATCGGCCGTCTATACGCCGCGGCTCAGGGATTGCCAATCAGGTTTGGCCACCGGTTGCATGGGGCGCTCTGAGTTTCGCGACCATCACCTGCAGGAAGTTGCAGAAAATCCGATTGCATTCACGGTCAAGCCCGTTTAGGAACTGCCCTCCCAACCGTGCCCCGGTGGTGGAATTGGTAGACGCGCTGGACTCAAAATCCAGTTCCGAGAGGAGTGTCGGTTCGAGTCCGACCCGGGGCACCACCTGCTTTTCAAGACAAATTGGCGTTATGTCCCCCGCACTTGACCCGTGCGGATGCGCTTGATCCCGGTATCTCGGGTGGTTTGCTTCTGGAGCGTTGCGACCTAACATGGTGCTTCAGGGGGCTTTTTTGATGTCAAGCGCCCCGAGGCGAATTTCATCGTCATCAAGATAGGCCCGCACCTTTAACCGCCCTTCTTCTAAAATCTGAAAGTGCGGCATTTGAAGTTGAAGGTTCATTTGCGCCATCTGAAACCCTTCGGTTTCAACGGGTGGGAGGCTGTTTGGATGTTCAATTTTCGCTTCTTGGAGTATTCGATCCTCTCCATTGACTTCTAAGAGCAGCCGCAAACTCAAGGGGCGGGTCTCGTTTGGGCTTTGAAGGAAATAGATTGATGCCCAAAGTTGGGGCAAGATTGTTGGGAATTCTTTGACAAACATGACCGCTGAATAGATGCCGATCAGCGAGACCTTGCCCGACATTTCAAACCGAATATCATCGCAAAAAAATGTGTATCCACTGGGAAGTCGCGGTTGAATGACGCTCATGCTGTCACGCGAGTCACTTTTTCAAGCGCAGATGTTGGCGGTTCCACACCAGTGCTGACATGCATAGAGTCATGGGTGGTCATGGTCATCGGACTGTTTTGAACGCCGAAGGCCGTAAAAATTCGGCCGGTTTTTTGATCCCGCGCTTCTATGACTAGTTCAACTTCTAACGCGTCAGCAAGGTCCGACAATTTGTCAATCTGCCAGTTGGGCGGGCTGGAAAAGGATCGTGTCATATAGGATTTATGGATGCCCAACTTGTCTGCCAAACCCTTTAGCGTCAGGCCTGCGTCTTGTTTGCGCTTCTGAAGTACGTTCCAGAACAGACTTTGAAAGGCCGCTCTCGTCATCTGGCGGCGATAGTCACGCGTGTAAGTGTCCAGCTCATTCATCGTCATCTCTCACAGGTTCTCCCAGATAGTCTTGAAACGCAGCCCCTTCGTGGGCCGGAACATTTGGAAACAGAGCATCCCATTCCAAAGGAATTTTCGATGCTTCAATCGAATAATTGTCCAAATTGCCGAGATCCCCGCGGATGAAAACGCCAAGCGCGACAAATCGATTTTTCCCTGCAAATCTGCCGAAAATCCGCCAGCCTGGGCGCGGATTGCGCAGTGCCACGACCCAGACTTGATCATGGCCTTGTAGCCATTTGAAATCTGACTTCTTCTTTTGATCTCGGGTGGCACTGACGATGTATCCTTTGCAATACCGACCGACAAACAGGTCAAACTCAAGGCATGGAAACCCTGACTCTGGCGTGATTTTTCCCGCAACCAGATCACGCAGCGCGGTCTTGGCCCAAATTGCCCGCCGATGCTCTCCCGCGCGCAGGGGAATGACGGGCGTCAACTCAACGAAGCCAGCAAGCTTTAACTGCGCATCACTTAACATAGTTGCCTTTAAAGTCAACCCGTATTCCTCTCTTTAGAGGGATTTTGGGATATAAGCGACTTTAGGGAAGTACGGTTTGGAAGGATTTACCAGCAGGTAAGGTGTGGGATAGATCAACGGCAGCTGGCAGATAAATTGACTCAAATTCCATCCATTTCCGCAAGCCAAGTCTAAGGCTTTCCTGAGACGATAGGGCCCCACAGGAGTGTGCTATGGATGTTTCGTCCTTGATGAATGCGAAGATGCAGGCCCAAGCGGCCCAGTTGCAGATGGCGGCTTTGCGCGCGGTTCAAGAAACGCCTGGCCAAGAGCGCGCGCTCTCAACCCTGTCGCAAGCGATTGTGCAAACACAAGATGCTTTTGCGGTCAGTGCCGCAAAAGCCATCAGTGGGATTGATATTCTGGTTTAGCCCTTCTTGGGGCCACTTGCTGGAGGTGGGTTGGAGACATCCACTCCGGCCGTCGCCAAGGCATTTTCCAGCTCTTCCTGATTAAAGCCCGAAACCAATTTGCCGTTGATCACGAAGCCGGGTGTGCCACCGATGCTAAGATTGGTGGCTTGATCGCGCATGCCCGTGATGGTCGCTTCCACTTGCGGCTTGTCCATATCGGCTTTGAGTTTTTCAACATTCAAGCCAACGGTGGCTGCGATTTGGAATATTTGTTCGGGGCTGAGATCGCCTTGCGCGGTCATCAGGGCATTGTGCATTTGCAGATATTTGCCTTGATTGTGCGCTGCGATTGCCGCCTTGGCCGCAGTGGTGGAGTTTTCAGACAGTATTGGCAGCTCCTTAAAGATCACGCGCACATCTTTGCGGGTTTGCATCAGGTTTGACACCCAGCCTTGGGCCGCGTGGCAAAAGCCGCACTTGTAATCAAAGAACTCGATCACCGTGATCTTGGCATTGGCTGGGCCAAAGCTGAATTGAGCATGTTCGCTCTTCAAGGTCTTAAAGGCTGCGGCCACTTTCTCATTCTGCACGCGCGCTTGCTTGGTTTCAAAGGCGCGCTGTGCCTCGAGTAAGATTTCAGGATTGGCCACCAATTCGTCGCGGATCAGGGCGCGGACGGCCGTTTGTTGCTCGGCGGTCAAGGATTTCAGAACGTCTGCCGTCGCAGGCGTGGGCGTTACTTGCGCTGCTGTTGCTTTGGCTTCGCCAGTTTCTGCGGCTTTTTCGCCTGGCTTAGAGCAACTCACGACACTAAGGGCGGCGACGGAAAGAGCGAGGAACGAGACAAATGAAAGAGGGCGCATCAGCGACTCCAAGGGACATGACAGAATATAGATTGGATTTTATCGGCTAACTCTTAATGTTTTGCGTGCGTCTCTGCATGGACATGACCATGAGGATCCGCCTCGATATCGACCACGCGCAAAAGGCCTTCACGGGGCGCTGGCGCAGAATTGGTAGAGGCTATCGGCCTCTCCGGCATCAGGGTGAGTGGACGGCGATCATTGCCCCGTCGCCCCGCTTTGGTAACGATGGGCAAAGTGATGGTCGAAATATCAAAGGCGCGTCGCCATTCCGGTGTTGCCCGCACCAAATTGCGCATCGCCAAGTCTGAGAAACGATGCGCCCGTAACATATCGCCCAGATTATATGCTTCTTCAGCCGTCGCGAGGCGGGCAAGGCCGACTTGCCCATTGCGATCCGCCACTACTGCCAATTGGTTCCAGGCAAAGGCGTTTGATGGTTCCAAACGCAGCGCGGTTCTCAGCGCGGCCTCCGCCTCGATCCGCAACTCTGCCCGCTCTGTTGCTAGAAGCGACCGCGCGAGACCAATGAGCAGCAATGATTCGTTGGGCGCTAAAGCCACCGCGCGCCGGTTCGGCTCAATGGATGCTTCGGCTTTGCCATTCTCATAATAGATTTGCCCCAAAAGCTCATAAAAGAAGGGGTTATCTGGCTGTTCTGCGATAAGCTTTTGGGTTTCCCGCACCGCTGTCGTCATGTCAGGTGCTCGGAAAGCGGCCACGGCGCGGGCATAGCGCGCGTAAATCGATTGATCCGACGCCGGATATTTCACGAAGGTCCGCGCGGGGGTGTAGAGGAAGGCTTGGATTTTCGCCTGCATCATCTTCATGCGGTCAATATCGGCGGGACTGTCTTCCGCATCGCGATTGCTTTGCTCATTGACCCGATTTTGCAGCGCTTGAATGCGATCGCCAGACAAAGGGTGAGAGCGGAAATACGGCTCGCGACGGGAGTCAGCGAGAATTTCATTGTAGCGGAACTTATTGAAAAACTCCAGCAAACCACGCCCAGACTGGCCGGACTTTTCCAAAAAAGTCACCGCAGCCTGATCGGCGCTGCTTTCTTGCACGCGGGTGAAGGTGAAGAAACTCAACATCGCAAATTGTTGCGAGCTGGCCAAAAGCGCGGCACCGGCATCGGGTGCGCCCGCCGCTATCGCCAACAGGCCAAGCGCGATGGTTACATAAGCAGGCCGCATAGCCTCGCGTATGTTGGCATCTGAACGCGCCAAATGGCCGCCGGAAATATGCCCCGTCTCGTGCGCGATGACGCCCTTCAACTGGTTTGGCGTTTCGGTTTCTAAGATGAGGCCAGTATGCAAAAAGACGTTCTGCCCATTGGTGACAAAGGCGTTCAACGTCTTGTCGCCGACAAGATAGATTTTCACATCATTGGGTGCCAGACCCGCCGCTTCAAAGATTGGGTTTGAATAGTCGCGAAGCGTCCGCTCAATTTCCGCATCTCGGATAAGCGATTGGGCTTGGGCTTGAAGAGGAACGAAAACGACTGCGACCGCAAAGCTGATCAGCCGAATAGGAGATAGCCAGCGTGCTTGTTTGCGAGGTGACGGCGCGTGCATGTGGATGGTTTTGTCTCTCATCGTCTTGGACCATTCATCCTTTTCAAGCGCGACCAATCATGGCGGCCTTCCTATCACCAAATTGTTTTCATGGATAATAGGGCATTTTCGCGGCAGAGGTATGAACCTCAGCTGAAACCGTGACAAAGCGTGTCACGATCGTGTGTGACGAAGAATAAAAAGGGCCAGATTCCGCGTGGAACCTGGCCCAATTTTCTTTCAAGTCGCCGAACCGGCTTTAATTGCCAAACAGCTTTTGGGCATTGCGCGACCACCAGCCACTCTTGCGTGACGCAGCAGGTTCCGTGCTGGCTGGTTCTGCAGCGACTTCAGTCTCTGCGGCCGGGGCTTCAGTGGCTTCAGGGGCTGCTTCAACTGCCGCTTCCACCGCGGGTGCCGAAACGTCTTCGGCCGCCTTGGCTGCTGCTGCTTTTGCACCGCGTGGAGCCCGCTTGGCTGGGGCCTTTTTAGTAGGCGATTCTACTTCTTCCACAACGGGTTCAACAGCTGCGGGCGCTTCCACAATCTCAGCAACCACAACTTCGTCTGTGGCCTCAGCGGCCTTTTTCCGGCTTGGGCGTTTGCGCTTAGCGGGGGCTTCTGACACGGGCAGGGGCTCGATTGCCGTAGGCGCTGCCAAATCGACAAGCTGTGCATCGGCTTCGTCACCGTCAACATGGATGGTTTCCATACCGGCGATCTGAGGCTCTGTCTCGCCATCTTCGCTCTGCGGCCGGCCTTCGCCTTGTCCCATACGCATGGCTTCGCCCTCACGTCTGCGGCGACCACCGCGACGTCCGCGACGACGACGACGACGGGCTTGGGCTTCTGCTGGGGTTTCCCCTTCAGGACCAGCCTCTTCCTCGCCATCTCCATCATCACCGCTTGCCCCTTCGGCGGCCTCACCGGCTTCACCTTCGGCTTGAGAAGCGCGCACGCTTTCTCCTTCGCCGGCTTCATCGCGGCGACCGCCACGACGACGTCTCCGACGACGCTTACCGCCTTCGCGTGGACCTTCACCGTCTTGGCTTTCTTTGGCGCTGACTCGTTCTTCACCGTCGCCGTCGGCTTCGACTTGATCTTCGTCTTCATCGTCTTCGATGATTTCATCATCTTCATCGATTGGATCGTCAATCTTCACGTAGACGGGTACGAAATCATCCTCGAGCAATTCTTCGCCAAGCTCGACGATCTCAAAGCGATATTGGCCAGGCGTCATGTCCGACTCGGCAAATACCCGCACCACGAGACCGCGTTCTTGAACCAGACGGGTGAGGTGGTCGCGCTTTTCGTTTAACAGATACAGCGCGGTGGCGATATCGGCATGAAGGGCGACTTCGCAATCCTTCCGGTTCGCGACCGCAGCCTCAACCGAGCGCAGGGCTTGGAGGCTGGCAGATTCGGGCGAGCGGACGCGACCTGTGCCATCACATGTTGGACAAATGTGGCTGGACCCTTCCAGCACGCCCGTACGGCGGCGCTGGCGGGAAATCTCCAACAGACCAAAGCCCGAGATTTTGCCCATTTGAACGCGTGCACGGTCAAAGCGCAGCGCATCTTTCATCTTCTTTTCAACCGCACGGTCGTTGCGGTTCTCTTCCATGTCGATGAAGTCGAGCACCACGAGACCGGCCAAGTCGCGCAAGCGCATTTGACGCGCGGCTTCTTCGGCGGCTTCCAGATTGGTTTTGAGAGCCGTTGATTCAATCGAACGCTCCCGCGTGGAGCGGCCTGAGTTCACGTCAATCGCGACCAAGGCTTCGGTCTGGTTGATGACGATATAGCCACCCGAACGCAATTGAACGATTGGTGAGTGAATGCTTTCGAGCTGGCTTTCCACTTTCATGCGCGAGAACAAAGGCGTTGCCGCTTTATACTGCTGCACTTTCTTCGCGTGGCTAGGCATCAGCATTTTGATGAAGTCTTTGGCTTCGCGGTAAGCTTCTTCGCCTTCCACCAAGATCGCGTCGACATCCTTGTCATAAAGATCACGAACCGCGCGCTTCACCAGATTATCTTCTTCATGGATCAAGGTCGGCGCGATGGATTTCATCGTGCGCTCGCGAATATCGTCCCACAAACGGAGCAGATATTCATAATCGCGCTTGATCTCGGTCTTGGTGCGCTTGGCCCCTGCGGTACGGATGATCAGACCCATACCTTTGGGCACTTCGAGTTCGGAGATGACCGACTTCAAGCGCTTGCGGTCACCCACCGCGGTGATCTTGCGCGAAATGCCGCCACCGCGTGGGGTGTTGGGCATCAACACGCAATAGCGGCCCGCGAGCGACAAATAGGTTGTCAGGGCCGCGCCCTTATTGCCGCGCTCTTCCTTGACGGCTTGGACCAGCATGATCTGGCGGCGGCGAATGACTTCCTGGATTTTGTAGCGACGTTGGGCCGCGCGGCGGGCGCGAACTTGTTCGTCATCGCCATCACCTTCTTCATCAAGGGCGGCTTGCTCAGCTTCTTCCGCGAGTAAGGCTTCGCGGTCCGCTGCTGGGATCTGGTAATAGTCGGGATGAATTTCGCCAAACGCGAGGAAGCCATGGCGATTGCCGCCATATTCCACAAAGCCAGCTTGTAGCGAAGGCTCTACCCGCGTGACTTTTGCGAGATAGATATTGCCGCGAATTTGTTTTTTAGAGGCGGATTCAAAGTCGAAGTCGTCGATTTGGTTTCCGGCGAGCACAACTACCCGGGTTTCCTCCGGATGCGCTGCGTCGATCAGCATTGTTTTGGACATAGATGTAAGCTCCAGCGCGCTGGCTCGGCCGCAGGGCAACGCAGTGGCGTCGTCTCCCGGTCAATGAGCGCGAATCGTAAAAGGTTGTTGGTGAAAGTCGGCGCTGAACGAAGCGCGATGGGAGAGCAGCACCCAGATCCCGGCCAGAAGGCACATGCGAATGGCGCAGGTGCGCCATAGCTTCGCTTAGGATCAATGTCTCTAAAATCAGAGTGGCGCGCACTGTCATCGCCGCGGAGCGTCCCGACTTATA
>JAJTGP010000174.1 GCA_021299265.1 Hyphomonadaceae bacterium
AATGCCGCTCCGTCAAAATCATCCCGCAAGCCAATCGCTGATCCCATAGCCACGCCCTCCAAATCAAGGACGCCATTGATTCACACTTCCACGACTTTGGGAATCCCCCACCTGAGTCACACTCAACGCATGTCGGTATTAGCAGCGTTTTTGACGCTGCCACTTCGAGATCAAGCTAAGATTCAGGCAACGATGGAAAAAATGTATTGCACGATGGAGAACGTTTCAATTCCGCCCAAGAAACTGAACTTCGATGAAGGGCGTCATGACGGATTGCAAGTTTGGGCCTTCAAAGAGAAACAATCCCGGGTGTACGGCGTTCAAGGCTCCATCAATGCAAAGAGAACTTTCTTCGCAACCAATGTTGCCGTGAAGAAAGCGCAAAAAGCCGATCCCGGCGACCTCTCAAAGGCCAGTAGATTGGCACAGAAGGCAAACCGGCTTGTAGCGGGTGCGAGGGTTTAGGAGAACCTAATGAAGAACAAAGAGTATGAGATGATCTTGGCCGAAGAGCGGGCTATCGCCAACGTTCAGGCCATGGCGATCAGGCTTTTGGAAGAAAAGAAGATCCGAAAGGCGCAATTGGCACGAGATCTCAATGTCTCTGAAGCCCGGATTTCGCAAATTTTCGGCGGTGATCCGAGCAATTTGACCATCAAGAAGGCAGCGCAATTGTTTTTCGCGATGGGCGAGGAACTCGTCATCAGCTGTAGAAAAATCGATGAAATGAACGCGCGCGCTGAAAAGCGCAATCGAGAGCTGGCAAGTCTGAGCGAGGTGAAGTTGGATTCCTATGGTTGGATCAAGTCATCCCAACTTGAACCGGCCAATGGCGCGGAATCCAGATATCTGCCTGCAGAGGCTGCAGCATAGTAATGGCCAAAGCAGCCCGCGCATCCTCTAAAGAGAGTTACAACCAAGCCGTCAAAGAGGCCAAGTTGCTCGATATTAGGCTTACAGAGTCAAATTGGGAATTTGATCTGTCTAGGCTGCGAGAAATTGATCAACTTCAAAAATTTACCAATCAATCAATTTTGGACGCGCCACACTTTTCTCCAGAGAACGGCCGGCTAATCGGTAAGGTCGTATGTAATCTGCTGATCACACCTAATTCAGCGACAGACGAGCCGGATGCGGATGCTCAGACAGAAGCGAGCCAAGCCGCCGTTGACTGTGAAGCTACCTATATTGTCGTTTTTGATGTCCCAAAGACTTTCACGTCAGATGACGCAGCGAAGTTTTTTGAGAGCACAGCGAAATTTGCGGTTTGGCCGTATTTCCGGTCCCATGTCGCAAACCTCGCAGCTCAATCTCGTTTAGAGTTACCACCCCTTCCGCTGACAACACTCTTGCAGCGGATTAGGGGTGATACGGACTAAAAGAAGGAAACCTACCGCGCAAATTTCTGGAACTTGATGCGGCTTGGGATGATTTCGGTCAGGCCCAGACGACGCTTCTTGTCTTCTTCATAGGCTTGGAAGTTGCCCTCAAACCATTCCACATGGCTGTCGCCCTCATAGGCGAGAATGTGGGTGGCCAGACGGTCGAGGAACCAGCGGTCGTGGCTGATGACCACGGCGCAACCGGGCCAAACTTCCAACGCGTTTTCCAGTGCCGACAAGGTTTCCACATCCAAATCGTTGGTCGGTTCGTCCAGCAGGAGTACGTTGGCACCCGACCGCAATGTCTTGGCGAGGTGGACGCGGTTACGCTCCCCACCCGACAACAGGCCGACCTTCTTTTGCTGATCGCCACCCTTGAAGTTAAAGGTGCCGACATAAGCGCGCGACGGCACTTCACGGCCGCCAACGTCAATGATGTCGAGCCCGCCGGAAATCTCTTCCCAGACGTTCTTAGTGTCATCCAAATGATCGCGGCTTTGGTCGACAAAGCCCAGCTTCACGCTCTCGCCCACGGTGATAGAGCCTGAGTCTGGCACTTCTTGGCCGGTAATCATTTTAAACAAGGTGGACTTACCCGCCCCGTTTGGTCCGATCACACCGACAATGCCGTTCTGCGGCAATTTGAACGTGAGATCACTGATCAACATGCGGTCGCCATAGCCCTTGGACAGGCCGTCAAAGCGGATAACATTGGTGCCCAGACGGGGTCCAGGTGGGATTTGGATGGTGGCAAAGCTCTGCTTTTCGCGCTCGGCCGCATCCGCCATTTCTTCATAGCGGGCCAGACGGGCTTTGGACTTGGCTTGGCGGGCTTTCGGGCTTTGACGGACCCAGTCCAATTCCTTCGCCATCATCTTGGACTTGGCATCGCTTTCGCGCTCTTCTTGCGCGATCCGCTTGGCCTTTTGTTCAAGCCAGCTGGAATAATTGCCTTCGTAGGGGATGCCTTTGCCGCGGTCGAGTTCCAGCGTCCACTTCGTCACTTGATCAAGGAAGTAGCGGTCGTGGGTCACAAGAATGACGCAGCCGGGGAATTCTTCCAAATGGTGCTGCAGCCAAGCAACCGATTCTGCGTCCAAATGGTTGGTCGGCTCGTCCAGCATCATCATGTCGGGCTTGGACAACAAGAGGCGGCACAGCGCAACGCGGCGCTTTTCGCCGCCCGACAGCTTGGAGATATCGGCATCATTGTCGGGGCAGCGCAGCGCGCCCATCGCCATTTCGATCTTAGCATCAATGTCCCAAGCATCCGCCGCATCAATCTGCTCTTGCAGGGCGGTCATTTCTTCCATCAGCTCGTCGGAATAATCTTCCGCCATCTTCATGGAGATTTCGCCAAACCGATCAAACAAGATCTTCTCAGGGCATTCCGCAATGACATTTTCCCAGACCGACTTGGTTGGGTCGAGATCTGGTTCCTGAGCCAAATAGCCCATTTTGGTGCCTTGGGCGGGGCGTGCTTCACCTGTGAAGTCCTTATCCAGACCCGCCATAATCTTCAAAAGGCTGGACTTACCCGAACCGTTGACACCGACCACACCAATCTTCGCATCTGGGTAGAAGGACAACCAGATGTTTTCGAATACTTTCTTGCCGCCTGGATAGGCTTTGGTCAGGCCTTGCATTTGGAAGATATGCTGATGTGCCACGTGTGTGTCTTTCTGTCGGTCAAATGAGGAGTTGGCCGGGCTTTTAGCTGACCCGAGGGCGAAGGGGAAGGGTGCGCCATGCGGGGGACTTGTGCTGCTGCAGGGGCATGTCTATCGGAAAGCAGGTGCGCGTGAACCCAAACCACAGGGTAGGTTCGTTGAAAATTTTGTTCGACACGAATATTCTGATCGACCATCTGCAAGGCCACCGCGCCGCGGCTGAAGCCATTGCCGGCCATAGCGGTGCGGCCATCTCTGTCATCACTTGGGTGGAGATCATGTCTGGCGTGCCGTCTGCCAAACAAGATGCCATGCGCCTTTGGCTTGACCGTTTCCATCTGATCCAAGTTGACGCCGACATTGCCGTCTATGCCGCTGCCCTGCGGCAAGAAAGACGGCTCGACTTGGCTGATGCGCTGATTGTGGCCACGGCCCAAGCCAGCGGGCGGACTTTGGTTACTCGCGACCGGGCCCTGTGCGACGAGTTGGACGATCCGCCCGTTCTCATCCCCTATGAGCTAAATGCCGACGAGGCATGACCGGAAACACCTCCAAGGTCTGAACACGTCTTAGCCATCTTAACGCCAAACTAACCATGTTTGGTTTTAACAAGCCAAGGGGCGATTTTGGAGCCACATCATGTTAGACCGAAAACTTGCTATTCTCTGCGCGGCAGCCCTGACTATGGGTACGCCTGCATTTGCGCAAACGACAGGGCCGACACCCGATGACACGGCGACGTCATCGAGTGCTGTACCCGCCACCAAAAAGGCCAATCCTGACGGTTTCACCCAACAGGAAATCATTGACGCGGCCGGAACCTTCTTTGGCAAAACCTCCGGCAGCGTGGGTCAAGCGGTTGAACGGGTGTTTCAGGATCAGGGCAGCCCAGTCGGCTATATCCGCGGCGATGAATATGCCGCTGCCATCGGTTTTGGCCTGCGTTACGGCCAAGGCACTTTGGTGATGAAGGATGGGCAAGAGCGGAAGATCTTTTGGCAAGGCCCATCGATTGGCCTCGACACTGGCGGCAATGCCAGCAAGGTCTTCACCCTCGTCTATAATTTGCAAAATCCTGACGGCATTTACCGCCGTTATCCAGGAGTCGAAGGCGCGGCCTTCTTCATTGCCGGCATTGCGGTAACCTATCAGCGCGCTGAAGGGGTAACTTTGGCCCCGATGCGCACGGGCCTTGGGTTCCGCGCAGGGGTGAACGCCGGCTATACCGCTTATTCCAAGCGCCGCCGCGCCATCCCGTTTTGATCGCTCACACAGATTTGAGTGCAAACGTCTGGATAATCTGATCGACCTGCGCAGCCGTCGGCTGTGCAGCGTCGACAGCCAGCGCCTCATCGGGCGTTTCTAACGTCGAAAATTGTGACGCCAAGATGCTGGGCCCAGCAAAATGGCCTTGGCGGGTCGACAGGCGCGTGTGGGCAAGGTCAGTCCCGATCACCAAATGCACCAGATAATCCGGCGACAGGCTGGTCCGATGCACGGCCTTGAGCGCCGAGCATGCCAAAATCGTCGACACCCCAACCTCGTCAAACACCGGCTTAATCCGGGTCAGCCACGCCGCGCGGTCGGTCTCATCCAAGGTCACACCAGACGCGATTTTGGCCTTGGCCTGCGGGGAATGAAAATCATCGGCATCCAAGAACCGCCAGTTGAGCCGTGCCGCCAAGGCCGTGCCCAAAGTCGTCTTTCCTGCGCCAGAGACGCCCATGATCACCAGTTTCGCCATATCCCCGCCTTTAGCGGAACCACCCCCACCCCAGCAAGTCAGCCGCACAGGGCGAAATGACACCTAACTCAATGATAAGCCAATTGACGCCCGCCCCCATGTCCTCTAAATCCCCGCTTCCGTTGCCCAGATGGCGGAATTGGTAGACGCACTGCTTTCAGGTAGCAGCGCCGCGAGGCGTGGAGGTTCGAGTCCTCTTCTGGGCACCACTTTCTTGTTTGACGAAGTCCGAGAAAGTGCAAAATACCAATAAAAACAGAAAAATAAGGCACTTTCCAGTGCGCAGATTTTCTTGCTAAATCAGCTCAAAGGAGCGGTGGTCGCTTACCATGGCGGCGGCGCGGGCGCACATGGCTAGGAACATGGCATCGCCGCGCGGGGTTTGCGCGACGATCATGGAGGCGAGGACGCCCATGAGAAAGCCTGCTAAAGCGTCGCGGCGATAAATGTCCCATAGGTTTTGGGTGTCGGCCGGTGGCACCCCGGCCTTGACCAGATGGCTGGTCCATAATTCGATCAAGGCGCCCTCGTGCGTACGGCGCATCTCTGGCGTCAGGGCGGTTCCGAGATAATAGGCGATATCGGTAGCCCCATTTCCCACCCCAGCCGTTTGCCAATCCACGATGACAATCGGGTGCGCAGGGTCGCCCTCATGAAACAGCATGTTATCGGGGCGGAAATCACCATGGGTGAGGCACCTGGGCCCAGGGCGTTGGGTAATCCAGTCATTGATCCTGCCCAAATAAGCCTCGCCCGTGGCGCGGATTTGGTCGTTGATCTGGTCGCCATAGCGCGCACAAAAGGCGGGCCATAGCATCTCAAACAAGCCGTCGACATTCATGCCAGAAGCAGCTTGCGATCCGTTGAGCCAAGCGCGGGTATCGAGACCTTTGTCCCCCCACCAAGCCGCATGGATGCTGGCTGCAGCACCCATGGCAAGCTTTGCTTCTTCCAAAGTTGCGGGGGTGAGCTGATTGCCTGCGCGGTGGCTTGGAAAATCGTCCATCAACAGGGCAAAGTCGTGGGTCGCCTCGTTCACCACCGCATATCTGGCTGTTGGGATCGGTAGTGGCCTGGTGTTGCCATAATTCTGGTAGAATTTGACTTCTCGCACATAGCTTAATTGCGCGATGCCTGTAGCGCGGCTGACAGGATCTTCCGACATGAATTTGCCAATTAGCGAAGCTTTCTGGGCCGCATCTGGATCGGGATCGGTCAGCGAAAAGCGATAGGTCGCGCCAACTTGGCCTGTCCCGACGGCTTTTGCTGAGACGCCAGAAACATTCCAGCCCAAATTATGGGCCAGCCAGTCGGCAGTGATGTCGGTCGGCGTGGGAATGGGTTTAATCTGCGACAAGGCTTGTTAGTCCCAAGGGGGCATAGGCGCCGATGATGAATTGTTCGAGGATGCCGGTTCCGACGTGCGTTTCACCGCCAGTCGACAGGGTCACTTTGCAAACGGCTTGAATGTGCACGTGGTCGGGGCGGCCCGGCACGATGTTAGTCAGGTCGATATCCTCACGTTCAACGACCAACTCGCCCTTCCAACCGCCATGCGCCCAAGAGGGGTGTCCATAGCCAAGACCGCGCATCAGGAAGGTGGTGAGGGGTTGGAACGTGGCTTCGCGTGCTGGTTGGCCTTCGGCTTCGATACTTAAGCTGGCCGAACTGGCGTGACGCATGCCGGGTATCAAGGTGAGAGACATGGACGCGCGCTCGGTCTCCACTCTATCAGCCGGACCCGCCTTGTCTGGGCACCAGACCGCCCTGCTATTCCACGGCTTGCCGTTTGCATCGGCATTGATGTGGAAGAACAGGCTGGCGTCGGTAAAGTTCACCGGACTCCATAGCCAGAAAAATTGCGGTACTTGTTGGGGTACGTTGGGCTGTGGGTCGCTGGCACCAATAGGCCGAACACCCCAAGAGCGGTCGCGCGTGCCGACACTGCCGCCAACATCCTCGCGCACGCCATCCTTCTCGATCCAGCCCGACCAATGCCCGTTTTGGGTCATCCGAGTATAGTCCATGAAGGTGCGCGGCCCGATCCGGCGCGTAAAGCGTGGCTCTTCAACTGGAAAGGCGCGGCCCGTAAAGGTCAAATCGGCGCTAATGCCCTCATGTTCGCTGACGACAATGCGCAAAATGTTTAGGGGCTCGACAATCTCAATCCGGATCGGCCCAACCGACAGATCCATCCGCTCCATCGCCAATAGCCGTGACGCATGTAGACAATGTTGAACGCCATCGCGGATAAAAGAAAGATGCGCATCCGCGACATTTAGGTGCGGGTAAACACCAAAAGCCACGGCGAAAAAGCCGCTGCCATCGCTTTGATAGCCGTTGAAGAAATACCGGTCATAAAAATTGCGATCCGTACCCGAAAAGGCAATCGGTTCAGCGGTTTGATGAATTGGATAGTCGTCACCCTGCGTCAGCATATCGTGTTCCAAACCGATGAAAGTGGTGTTGCAAACAAACTATGGCGCATTCTGAAAGAAGTTGCCACACCCAACAGGCGTTGGCCAAGTATCATCTAGGTTGTTGAGCTTCCGAGTACTTGTTTGGCCTTAAATCAGCGAATGGCGATCGCCACTCACCCCACCTTCTGCGCATAAATCATATAGCCATGATGGCCGCCGTGATTGGTGTGGTCCAGGACAAAGCGGGGGCAGCCGGCGCGGGTTAGTAGCGCCAGGACTTGGCCCAAGTCATAGTCAAACATGCTGATCTGCCCCAGCTGCGGATCTGGAAACAAGCTGGCCCGGACTTCTCGTAGGAGCTTACGCACAGGCCCTGCTGTGTCTTGCGACATCAAGTGCGCGTCGCGAAAGCTTGTCAGTTGCAGAGACAAGAAGCCGCCGGGCCTGAGCGTGGCGAGCAGGTCTGCCATCAGCTCCATGCCACGGGCAGGGGGAATGTGCTGGAGGACGATGAAGGAGTTAATCCAGTCAAACGGGCCAAACGCTGCCGCAGCTTTGGGCGTGGCGACAAGTTCTACCGCCGTAAGGCCTAATTCATCCAAGCGCGCCTGACAGATCGCCCGCATGGAATCGGCAATGTCCACGCCCACCGCGTGGTTCGCACGCTTGGCCATAGGCACCAATAAGCGCCCAACGCCCGCACCAAAATCCAAACAGGCTTCAAAATGATCCGGAGCCGAAAAACAGCGCTTTAGGGCGGCGTGGAAGTGATCAACATCGCTTAAGCCGCTTTCATAAAAGGCTTCACGTGTGCCGGCGTCCATCTTGTCCGCGCGAAAACGCTCATCGGTTATCACAGCCCAAAAGGGGTCGACTGCACCAAGCTGGTTCCAGTCAGAGTCGGTATCTCGTTCGCTACTCATCCAGTCTCAACCCACATCTATCAAGCCCGCTACGGCGCACCAAAAGGTCTACGATCTCCGCATCTATGCTCGAACTCGCACGGTTCTAAAAGAGGCAGACCTACCCGTACCTGTAATCAACATTCAACATCTTTTGCGGTGCAGCAGAAAAAGGCTTAGAGATGTCGGTAACGCTTGGCGTAGCCGGTCAATTGACGCGCCAGGACCCGCATTTTGTGACCATACGAGGCTCTAGACGTGACGATTCATTCATACGAAGGCGATCTACCAGATGGCTTGGATTTAGGGCCCGTTGTGGCCGTTGATACAGAAACCCTTGGCCTATCCTTGGTACGAGATGCCCTGTGCGTGGTGCAATTGAGCGCTGGTGATGGGAATGCGCATATCGTCCGCCTTAACCGGCCAGCTTATGACTGTCCGAATTTGAAGGCCCTGCTGGCCGATCCGAAAGTTGAGAAGCTGTTCCATTTTGCCCGTTTCGATGTGGCGATGTGCAAGCACTATCTGGGCATAGAAGTTGGCCCGATTTTTTGCACCAAAATCGCGTCCAAGCTGGTGCGCACCTATACGGATCGCCATGGCTTAAAGGATTTGGTGAAGGAGCTAGTCGGCGTTGAGCTGAATAAGCAACAACAAAGCTCTGACTGGGGTGCCGCCCAACTCAGCGATGCGCAATTGGCCTATGCGGCGTCGGACGTGCTGTATCTCCACGCCGCTAAAACCCGTCTGGTTGAGATGTTGAAGCGTGAAGGCCGGCTTGAAATTGCCCAAGCTTGCTTTGAGTTCCTGCCGGTTCGGGCCGATTTGGACTTGATGGGTTGGTCTGAGTCAGACATCTTCTCCCACGCATGACAACTTTCGACACCCACACCATCCATTCTGCCCGGCGCCGGATGACTCCCAATGATGCGCGCCTGCGCACCATCCGGGTAAAGACCACGCGCTTAGTCTTTCTAGGGGCGGCGGCCCTATCGACCCTGCTCTTGGTTGGCAGTGTGATTGTGCGGGGGGTGCAAGGTTCAGCCATTGATACCAGCAAACTGGTTCAAGGCGACCAATTCGTCATGGATGCGCCGGAGTTTGTGGGCAATACCCGCGAGGGCAAGCGGCTGAAGGTCACTGGCCTCAAAGCCACGCGCAGTATTTCCGACCCCGCCGGGGCTGTCCGCCTCGAAAAGCCCAAGCTTGAAACCGCCGATGGCAGCGTGGCAACGGCAGATGAGGGTATTTGGGCGCAGGATGCCCAGACTCTGTCGTTAAAGGGCAATGTCGTTTTCTCGCGCAAAACCGGTGAGCGGGCGACAGGCGTGACGGCGATGTGGACCTCTGACCCATCTGTCCTGACCCTCGAAGGCGGCACCCAAATCGTTTTGCCAAGTGGCGAGGCCGCTACCGCCCAAGCCCTACAGTGGGATGAAGCGAAAGGGGCAGTCGCCCTTTTGGGCAATGCGCGCGTCACCTTCAAAAATGGCGAGGCCACCTCAGATCGTGCCTATTTTGACAAAGAAACCCGAACTTTGACCGGTACAGGCGCAATCCGAATTCGATCAGAGCTAGGCACGGGGGCCGCTGACCGCTATGAGTATAATACGGAAAGCCGACGACTGCGCCTGACGGGTAACGTGATCGCCCAGCTTAACTGACAAAACTAATGTCGGGCACGGACGTCTGGTGGCTAGAAGTGACGAATCTCTATCAATGGACTTGATATGACCCAATTTAGAAAGTTTGCTGCACCAAGTTTTGCGATCCTGCTCGGCCTTGGCCTGGTCGGCGGCGCCGCTTTGGCGCAAACAACCAGCGGCAACGGTCCGATCGAAGTGTCGGCCAATGACTTGGTGTATGACCCGGCAGCAGGCGTTAGCACCTTGGTTGGGAATGCTTCGGTGGCACAAGATGGGGCCGTGCTGCGGGCACCGCGGATCCGCGTCACTTATTTGCGCGGAACCAATGGTTCCAACGGCGACATTGACAAAGTCTATACCGAGGGGGAGACATTTTATGTCACCCCAACCGAAAAAATCCGAGGTGACCGGGCTATTTTTGACGCTCCCGCCAATACGGTGCAGTTTTTCGGCAATGTCGTTGCTGTCCAAGGTCAAAGCGTTTTGAAGGGCTCGATGTTGACTTTGAACACCAAGACGCGGGCTTCGACCATGCGCGGTATGGACGGGCGTGTACGGGCTGTGATTTTTCCGAACAATGGCCAAGCGACCAAGGGCGGCCCTGCCTCCAAATGAGTTCGCCACCTAATCATGCCAGACGTTAAAGGAAATTTCGAGCATGAGCCGACCCCAAGCCGCCACCAGTGCTGGATCGCCGAGTGAAATGGGCTTGATTGCGAACGATCTTGGTAAGGCCTATAAGGGTCGCCAAGTCGTTAATGGCGTCTCGCTAAGCCTCAAACGCGGTGAGGTTTTGGGGCTATTAGGACCCAATGGTGCCGGAAAAACAACCTGCTTTTATATGGTTATGGGCCTGATTCAGCCCGACTTCGGCGACATTTCCATCGACGGACAAGATGTAACCATGCTGCCGATGTATGTGCGGGCCCGCTTGGGGCTTGGTTATCTGCCGCAAGAGCCTTCGATTTTCCGAGGCATGAGTGTCGAAGACAATGTACTGGCCGTGCTTGAAACCATCGAGCCAGATGCTGCCACCCGGGAAGCACGCGCAACGGAGCTTCTGACCGAATTGCGAATCGATCGACTGCGCAAGCAGCGGGCAACGTCGCTCTCCGGCGGGGAAAGACGCCGCCTTGAGATCGCGCGGGCGCTTGCAACCGACCCGTCCTTTATCCTTTTGGATGAGCCTTTTGCCGGGATTGACCCTTTGGCTATCGCCGATATCCGTGATTTGATTGGGTTTTTGAAGCAGCGTGGCATTGGTGTATTAATCACTGATCATAATGTCAGAGATACACTGAATATTATTGATCGTGCGACTATCATATTCGACGGCGAGGTCCTGTTTGAGGGTTCGCCAGACGAAGTGTTACACCAGCCCGACGTCCGCCGTGTTTACCTTGGAGCGGACTTTAAGGCTTAACGGGGACGAGTTGAATGGCTATCGCACCGCGCATGGAGCTTCGACAGGGCCAAGGCCTTGTTATGACGCCCCAATTGCAGCAAGCGATCAAGCTGTTGCAAATGTCCACCATTGAACTGGCTGTCTATGTAGAGCAAGAATTGGAGCGCAACCCGGTTCTAGAGCGCGTCGATGACGCCGAAGACTTTGGCATCCAAGATACACCCGATGTCGACCCCCGCGATGCGGTAGCCGCTGCCGACGGTCCCCAAGAATTATGCGCCAATGGCGATGGGCCTGATCCCCACGCGGAAGCCGCTTTGGACGCGAGCTATGAGGATGTGCACAGCGATGCCGACATGCCGGCGAGCGAAGCCATCGGCTCGACCGTGGATTGGAGCAAGGCGGGCGAGGGCCGGGGTGGCTTTGAGGATTTAGACGATTTCGAAAGCCGCCTGACCCAAACAGTGTCGCTGCGCGATCATTTAGAAAGCCAAGCCGTCCTCGCCTTCTCGTCGCCCGTCGACCGGATGGTTGCGAGCTATTTGATCGATCATGTCGATGATGCCGGCTATCTGCGCGCCGACATGACCGAAGTGGCGGAGCGATTGGGCATTGCCCATGACGCGTTGGAGCTTGTGGTCCAAACCCTGCAGACCTTCGACCCAACCGGTGTTTGCGCGCGCAGCGTCGAAGAATGCCTAGCCGCACAACTCAAAGAGCGGGACCGGTATGATCCGGCCATGGAAGCGCTTTTGGCGAACCTGCCTTTATTGGCGCGTCATGACCTCAAGAGCCTGTATGATATTTGCGGCGTCGATGGGGCCGATCTGGCCGACATGATCGCCGAGATCCGCGCCTTAACACCCAAGCCCGGCGCGACCTTTGGCAGCGCGGAATCAAGCGCCGTCATCCCCGACGTTTTTGTCCGCGAAGGGCCAATGGGCACGTGGTTGATTGAGCTGAATTCCGACACGCTGCCCCGTGTGCTGGTCAATAATGCTTATACCGAAAGCGTGTCGCGCCAAGCCCGCTCACAAGACGAACGGTCATATCTCGCCGAAGCGCAAGCCGATGCCAATTGGCTGGTCAAAAGCCTCGACCAGCGCGCGCGTACGATTTTGAAAGTAGCCAAGGAGATCGTCCGCCAACAAGACGGCTTCTTGACCTATGGCGTCGCCCACTTGCGCCCGCTGATCCTGAAGGATGTGGCGCGCGCGATTGAGATGCACGAATCCACGGTGTCGCGCGTTACTAGCAATAAGTTCATCTCGACCCCACGCGGCGTGTTTGAGCTAAAGTACTTCTTCACCACGGCTATTCATGCGTCCGATGGCGGAGAGTCACACTCAGCCGAGGCTGTTCGGCATCGGATTAAGAGCCTGATCGACGGCGAGATGCAAGAAGCGCCGTTGTCGGATGATCGCATCGTGGAAATCCTGCGCGAAACAGGCGTCGATATTGCACGTCGAACGGTAGCAAAATACCGCGAAGCGCTTCGGATTCCGTCATCTGTGCAGCGTCGCCGGACCATGAGCCGCGTTGGCTGATAAACCTGTTTGTTCGGCTGACGGTTTAGTTGATCGAACCAGTTAATCTTTTGATAAATATATTATTTATCTTGACCTAATAGGTCAATTTGCCTTGATGTGGCCGCACTTCAGCGCAAAATCATCTTCCCAAAGCAAAGTTCCAATGCAACACTGATGTGACGGTGGATATCCACCGCACCCAAGTACATGGAGGCACCTCAGATGGGCAATCTCACAGTCAGAGTCACAGGCCGCAACATCGATGTCGGGGAAGCTTTACGGGGCAAAATCCAAGAAGATCTTGAGATTGGCGTCGGCCGTTATGTGTCGCGCGACGGTGAAGCGATCGTGACTTTGGACAAGCAACGCCACCTCTACCATGTTGAAACCATCGTCCATCTCGACTCGGGCATTACGCTGGAAGCCAATGGCGAAGCGTCAGAACCCCATGCCGCTTTTGCGGCGGCTTTGGAAAAGATTGAAAAGCGTGTTCGCCGCTATAAGCGCCGCTTGAAAGATCATCACGCCAAGCACCACGCCCCTCTGCCGCGCGAAGAAGCCACCTACAATGTCATTGAATCGGATGATATGGATGAGGTAGATGACGGCCAAGATGATAGCCTGCCAGCCGGTGCCGCTGTGATCGCCGAGACAAAGACCGTGATTCGCACCATGCCTGTGGCCACTGCCGTGTTGCAGCTAGAGCTCGGCGAAGCGCCATTTTTGATGTTCAGAAACCCCAGATCGAGTGCGCTCAACGTTGTTTATAGGCGTGCAGATGGGAATATTGGTTGGATTGATCCGGCCCCTAGTGTATCGGGCTGATCACGACGCAGAATTTTTCAAACCAGTCGGCCTGTGCGGGGGCGCAGGTCGACTCGAGAAAAGACCCTATGCCAGATCTTGCAGACCTAATCCGCGCTGACGCCATCGTTTTCCGGATCAAAGCACAGACGAAAAATGAAGTCCTTTTGGCTCTCTCCGAAGCGGCTGTATCTGCCTATGGGGTAGACCTCTCGGCCACGCTTGAATCCACATTGGAGCGGGAGCGATTGGGCAGCACGGGTGTTGGCGAAGGTGTTGCCATCCCCCATGCGCGCCTGAAGGGTCTGAAAGCCCCGGCTGCGGTTTTGGCGCTGCTTGACCCACCTGTTGACTTTGAAGCACCCGATGGCCGGCCGGCTGATATCGTCGTGCTTCTCTTGTCACCGGAAGAGGCCGGTGCCGACCATCTAAAGGCCTTGGCTCGCATCTCGCGCCTGTTACGCCGTCAAGACATTCGCGATGGCCTTCGCGCCGCCCGCTCTGCTGCGGCCATTCACGCCTTCACCACCCAATCTTCGGCCTCTGAAGCCGCCTAAATAAATAGGTCGGCCACAGCGCGTGCTGGGCCGACCGATTTCTTCCAATCGCTGAAAGTTTACGCGGGCAGCAAAGCCTCTTCGTGCAGTTTTGTCACCAAGGTCGCGTCGAGCTTCAAGCGGGTCGCCAAATCCGACAAATAAGCCTTTTCTGCGGGGCCTTGGGTATTGATGGCAACCAGAGAGGCCGCATAAATCTCCAGGGCTAGCTCGGGCGAAGTAGCATCAGCTACCACTTGGGCAATATCCAGCGGCTTGGCCAATTCATCGAACAAGAAGGCTTTCTCGGTGTCCGACAGATCGATCTTGGCCAGATGGTCAAACAATTTGGCTTTCTCCGTTGACTCAATCTGACCGTCCGCCTTCATGGCCGAGATCATGGCGCGAATAGTGGCTTTGCCCACAGCTTCTTGATCTTGAGCATTGCTCGGCAAAAAGACACCGTTTGGCGCGGTTTCAGACCCTGCCTTACCTTGGTGCTTCTGATAGGCATTATAGGCCAAGGTGCCCAAGGCCGCGAGACTGCCGAGCGTGGCGGCTTGGCGACCAAACTTGCCCGCGACGCCCGACAGAAGCAGACCACCGAGGACGCCGGCAGCACCCGCACCCAAGGCAACATTCTTGGTATCTGCGTCTGACTTCACCCGATCCACGCCGGCCTGCCCCTCGGTCTTGATGGCAGAGATTGCCTTGGGCAGTTCGCTTTGCAGCGCGGCGAAAATCTTATTTGCGTCAAACATCGGTCTAATCTCCTTGGCGGCAGGGTTCATTTCCAAGCCATGCCTCATAGATTGGGAGCGCGCGCCGTGCATGCAAGAGCGTGTTCACGAACAGTTGCTCAAACCCCTGCGTCGTTGTATCAGGCCCCATCTTTCGCCCCCAAGGGCGAAAGCAAGATGTGGGTCGCCCCACTTCGAAAACGTGCCGCAATAGCTCAGTCGGTAGAGCACATCATTCGTAATGATGGGGTCGCAGGTTCGAATCCTGTTTGCGGCACCAGTTTTTCCTTAAAAATTAATTCGTTACAGCAGGGATCAAGCTTCGAAATAGGTCGAAATAAATACCTATTTTTGATTTGCTACCAATTTGCTACCAAGGTTTAGAGGCTTTGGTGGGTGAAGTGAGCTGCAAATAAATCTGTAATTCCAGCAGGCCGCACTCATTCAAAGTGCGACTTACGATGACCCTTGTCGGTTTATTGCGGCGTGAATTGGTCAGCCATGGTGCCAGAAGTCGGCTTGGCTGTTTTGTCTGGTTCGATCATGCACGGAAAATGCAATCCAATTTCAGCACAGCTACGGCTGATTTATCCTAGCCAAAATTGACGACTTCTTGCCGACAGGAGCTGGTCTGCTTTGGGGATAGGGCAGTCAATAAGCTGCCATTTATGGGCCAACAGATTGTCCGTCAGAATGACGCAAGCCGTTTGGTGGCGTCAGTGCCAATGCACATTTCGAACTGCGCTATGCGAAAAATTTGATCCACGCTCCAAAGGTCCCATTTTCCTCCAGCCCAAACTGGTCAGATAAGTCTGGACATACCGAGCGATTTAGTTGCATACTTGCCGTCAACAATCACGGGTAAGATTAATGACATTCTCAAATCTCATCTCTGAAAACATTAGCCTGATAGAAGCAATAACATTTTCAGGCTTCGCCGTAGCTACGTCCTGCGCCAGTGACTCAATGCTTGCTGAGAAGAAATGGTACCAACTCGTGTTTCATGCGTGTGGACCTTTGATCACTATAAGCGTCATTATCTCAGGATTTTTCGCTGGAAGCTTGCCGGCAATGCTCATTGGGTTGATTGCAAGCCTGTTTACAGTTTGGAAGCTGGTCAACCACCTGACGGAGCAAAGAGCCACCATATCAGAACCCTCATTGGATTGACCTGCCAGTCTTTAGATTTCCCCAGAAGTTGTGCTTAACGGTACCCGCGCGAAGCGGGCAAGTTGACGTGTGACGTTCCACTTCCTTTATGATCTAGTGCAAGTTGGAATAACTGAATCTATTAGAGTATTGTAGGTTTCTAGGCATTCCATGCTTACTTAGAGGTTTGTGAAGGCTGGGATGGTGCCTTTCAGATCGGCGAAGGATTGATGCAAATGAAGAAGGGATTTCTAATAGGCGTATTGCTTTTACTAGCGGCATGTGCTGCCCGTCCAATTGTTCAATTACCAACCACACCCACTGCCGCGGAATTGAAAAACGAAGCGCGCTTCACCGCTTTACCAATCCTGGCTGGCGATTATTTTCAGATGGATTCAGCCAATTTGGGCAGACGCTATCACATTCATGTTGGCTATCCAGAAGGCTATGATCCCGCCAAGCCTGAGCTTTATCCAGTTGTCTACCTTCTTGACGCAGATTCACTTTTCGGTGTGATCACCGCTGGGCAGCTGTTTATGACCTATGACGACCAAGCAGCCAAGGCGATTATCGTTGGTATTGCCTACGGATCGTTTGCGCCAGAAGTGAACAAGCGAGTGATGGATTTCAGTTCGCCTGCCGCCAACGCGTTACAAGGCCAAGGCGGTGCTGCGGCGTTTGATACTTTCTTGCGCACTGAGTTAATCCCACAAGTCGAGACACGCTACCGGGCGGATCCAGCTCGCCGGATTCTTTACGGGCAATCCCGTTCGGGTCACTTTGTGCTTTATTCTGCCTTCAACGACCCCGATTTGTTTTGGGGCCGCATTGCCTATAATCCTTCTTTTGAGCCTGGCATGGCGCGCTTCTACGGGTCTCCGGCGATCGCGACCCGCACTGATTTGCGTTTAGTTGTGGCAAGCGGCACACGCGATTGGCACAATAATCGCGCCCACTTCGAAGCCTGGCGGGCAGCTTGGGAAGGCCGCCAAGATCTTCCTTGGCAGCTCGCAATGCCAGACATTCCTGGCGGCACCCATGCATATGATACCGCAAGCGCCTATCGTACAGGCATGCGCTTCATCGAAGGCCGTCGAGTCGAACCTTAATGCAGGACAAGTATTGCTTCTGCCTAGAGGGGTTAAGTTGTGCCTCTTGCCTTTGCTCAATGCCGCCCTTCACCGCACTGAAAACATCTCGGACTTTGGAAGAAGTGGCCGAAGGCGGAATGGCGGGTTTGGGCTTGGAATGATCGGTAAGCTGCCGTTTTGAGGTCTTGAACGCCAATGGCAGCTCTTGTGCCGTTGCAGGCGATTAGACTCTCGGCCGCCTGACTTGTAATCTGTCTTTCATTGGACGATCCAAACGAGGGCCTGCGTGAAGCTACAACTAACCGAACTCATAAAGCCTGCCGTTGCCCTTGCCCAAGCATACAGTCTTCGACGCCATGAACTTGTTACCAGCGAGAAGTCTGCGGGGCAGTTTGCGTCGGAGGCTGACGAAGCCATCGAAGCCAGCATCCGTGCGGCCATCCTCGAAAGATTCGGTAATGTGGAAATCATCGGGGAGGAGCAAGGCGGGACGTTAAGTGCCGACGCTTCTGGGTGGGCAATCGATCCGATCGACGGGACGACCAATTTCCTAAGGGGCCTGCCTATGTGGGGAATATCAGTCGGATTGCTCGAAAATGGCGTTTCAGTTGCTGGTGTACTCGCACTCCCCGAGTTCAATTTGGTCATGGTCGCCGAGGAAAATGCGCCGCTCTATGTAAACGACCTACCCTTTGTCCGCCCAGCAAACCCAATTGGAGGTCGGGTGATCGCTCTTGGAGAGAATGACTTTGAAAGCGGTGAACGGACAGACGCGCGGGCAAACATGTTAAGAGCGCAAGGATATACCGTTGTTCGATACAGGTCAGCGGTCTTTTCACTTGCCAGCGCCGCCTTGGGTCGCCTTGATGGCTATTTTGAGCACGGCTGTATGATCTGGGACATCGCAGCGGGTTCGATTATTTGCCGAAATGCTGGTCTTCAAACTAATGTTATGCCTCTCGGCGGCGGGCGATTTTCAATCGAATCCATAGCGAACAATCAGTGACAGATCTGGCTACCTATTGCGCCGGAAGCGGAATGAGAACTAACCACCACTTACGGCGATTTTAGCGGCGTCATTGTAATGCGTAAAAGGGCTCGTTTGAGGAAGGCGAGGTTTCCGCATAAACGAAAAAGACTAGCGCATCTCGGGCTGTCAGCCCGTAGCGAGGACTGACCGATTGCGAATGGTCTGGTTTGTCAGCACGATTGATAAGCCGCCCATTGTTTCAAAGGTATGGGCAATTATCATGAACCTTAAAAACAACGGAGCATGTCACAAACCCTTTGACGATGGCCAGTGAGCTTACAACACTAGATATGAATGAACTTAATCAGAACAGTTGAAACTCAGCATTGGAGCAATAGACTCGGTAGGCGCTCAAGCTAGCGCTCATGTTCAGCAGCATTTCAGGAAGTTTGTTCAAATCAAACCAATCGAGCTCAAGGCTCTCACCATCCTGCATGATCAAATCTCCCGAATAGCATCGGGTGAAAAAGTTAAGCACAAAAAACTGGCACTGATCCCCGTTCGGAAACTCAATAGTCTCCGTCTCCGGGTTACTACTGAATCCAAATGGTTTTATATCAGTAATTGTTAGCCCAGTTTCTTCAAAGACCTCTCGATGGGCTACAGTTCTCAAGTCTTCACCGGGTTCGGCGTTTCCACCTGGCAGACCCCAAACGCCGAAGTCACTGCGCTTTTGAAGGAGTACTTTTCCCTCGGAATCTTGAATGACTATTCTAACGCCAGGGACTAGCAACAGCCGCGAACCAACTAGCTGGCGAATTTTGCCGAGATGGCTTTCCTGAAAACTCATTTAACGGACCTTTCAAAAAGGGTAACGATGGTTGCTCTGGCACTTAAAAGAAGCCGCCTTTGATCCGGACCCCTTTAGATTTAGCTGGAGATTTGCAGTATCTCAAATTGAAGTAAAGATCACCAGTTATTTGGTCCACCAAATGTCCGCTTTCAAGCAATGGCCAACCCGCCCTAATCGGCAACCTCTGGCGCAACCCAGAATGGCGGCTCAATAGGGAGTACTGGCCGATTGCGGATGGTCTAGTTTGGGGGGCGCGGGCGGCGAAAGCGGTCGTTCAAGGGCAAACAAATCCTCCGAACGAATAGCGGAAACTTCGGGGTGGGGTCACTTGGAATGAACCATGGTCAAGCAATTCTTGAGATCGTTTATGTTGGGCCTCAGCTAAAGCGCTTGGAACGGCGGCTGGCCGCACTTCGCTTGCTTTGAAGCCACTCTACAATTTTGTCTGCGCAAATTAGGGTTTCAACTACCATAATTCCTAGACAATTGATAAAGGAGAGTTTTGCTGGCGGAAGGCCCAGGTCCATGCGTTTACTCAAAAAAGTCAAGATCGCTTTAGTCTTTGCAACGCTTGTCGGTGTACACACCTCTGCCGCGGCTCAGCCAGAAGCAAAAGCGAGTGAGACATCAGTCGAGGCTACTGGACAATTGATAGATGAGGGCGTCGCCGCGCTGATATCCAAAGATTACAAACGTGCCTCAGAAATTTTTGGGTATTTAGCCCAACAAGGCATCGCCTTCGACGTTTATAATTTCGGACTTATGTATGCCAATGGTAGAGGGGTGCGACAAGATTGGGTCAGGGCAACTGCTCTATATCGCATGGCTGCTGAAGAAGGGGTTGTTGAAGCGCAACATGATTTAGGAGTTGCCTATTTAGAAGGAACGGGTATTCCAAAAGATCCTGTGGCCGCAGTGACTTGGTTTCATATGGCAGCCGAAAGCGGCTATGCGCCGTCTCACTATAGACTAGGCGTAGCTTACGCCTCGGGCACGGGGGTTGCTCAGGACTATAAAATGGCAGCCTTCTTCTATTCCTTGGCAGCCAATCAAAGATATCGAGAGGCCCAATTTATGCTTTCGCTTCTTTACGCGAAGGGCGAGGGCGTTCCGCAAAGTCTTGTGACAGCCCTCAAATGGATTGATCTGAGTTTAGCCGGTGTCGAACCTACTTCGATCGACTTCGAAGAAGCTAGAAATCTAAGGGATCTGATCGCCAAACAAATGACGCCTGCCCAAATCGCCGAAGCGGAGAGGCTTGCAGGCGAATGGAAGAAGGAACAAACACCGTGATCTAACGGAAACCACACCGGCCAACCAAGCCGCTCGGATTCCTGTTAGTGGCACTCAACTTTTGATATTCGTGCCTGAACTACGATCACCCTTGTTGCACAGTTGAGGCTCCTAGAATGCAGTAAAAGCGCGCACTAGATGCCAAGGCAACCTGAATTCAGAAGACAAGTCTTCGACGAATAGCGATACGTAATTCTGTTCGCGTCGACCAAGATGTTCCAAACCCATTTGTTCGATTCAAGCATTGACGCTATCCAGGTCGGCAATCTAATGCGCCGAAAATTGGGGAGCGGCAACATGTCCGGAACCCCGGACCGAACGGTCGCCCGAAGAGCAAGAGTTGGCCGATTGCAGAGGGTCTGTTGTTGGTTGGGAAGTTACAAAAGCAGCCGTTCAGTTGCTTGCACAAATTCTGCTCTTTTCCGAAAAGATCGCCTGAAATGTTGTTACTGAGACATCCGTCTTGCGACCATGATCGGGGCCTGAGTTTCAACGGAACCGAAAACCTACACAACGGATCGACCCTGCCGGAATTCGCGCTTTCCATCTTTGCACGCTTATGCCTGCAAAGTTGTGGATCCCGATCAGCCAGCATACGGAGAAGATACGGCCACAGGCGCCGTTTCTCGCTAACTTCGCACTATCGCCAAGGAGAACCCATCCCAGCCTTTTTCCCCAACGGTTTGAATTGCTGTGGCATCGAGCCGTGGCTCGCTGGCGATAATTTCAAGAAACTCTCGAACGCCTTTGACATTAGCATCTTCGCTCGTCGGGTCTGAAACCGCACCACCGCGAACGACGTTGTCACCGATAATTACTGTTCCGGGTCGGGAGAGTTGAAGCGCCTAGCGAATGTAATGCGGGTTGTTGGGCTTGTCCGCATCGATAAAGATCATGTCGAAGGGGCCTGTAAGTGTTGGCAGAACATCCAGCGCCTTCCCGACACGCAATTCAACCGCTTCGCTTAAACCGGCACGCTCGATGTTACGGTTCGCAGCTTGAGCGTGCTTCTCGCTAAACTCGATCTTAACGACTTTGCCTCCAGCGGGAAGGGCACGGGCCATCCAGATTGTGCTGTAAGCACCGAGCGTGCCAATCTCCAAGATGCGCTTGGCACCAACCATCCGAGCGAATAGTGCCAGCATCTTACCCAGGGTGGCAGAAACATCGTGGGGCGGAAGCCCGCTTGCGCCGTTTTCGATCAAGGCAGCGCGTAGCATCGGCTGATGGATAATCAGGGGCTCGCATATTTCTTCCTCGCTTGTTACCAGAATTGACCTCAATTGCATCATATGCCGCTGCCATCTTAGCGGTCAGCCCGTTCCGGCAGTATCACGCTGAACCAGAGGCCGATAAGCGACGTAAAAAATGCTACTCCGAGCAGCCATGTTAGGACACCGAGGTCCCAATTACCGGCTTGAGCCCGCGCGGGCTCAAAGATCTTCCCAAAGAAACTGCCATAGAGCATACCCGCAACCACGCCCCAAGCTGCAGAGAAGGCAGCGCGGGAATGAGCTGCGCCGCGTTCAACCGCCCAAGCGGTAGCGATAAGAAAGCCACCCATCAACTGATCGTCGAGCACGAACATAATCGGGCGACCAACGCCCCAGCTGCGCCACGCCTCGCCAATCATCAACGAAAGCGCAAGAAGCACGGCGACGACTCGCAACGTGTTCATGGCCCGTGATCCAATTCCTGCTTTCGTATTCGACGTTACCATAGTAAACTCCAGCGCACCAAAAAGTTTAATGCAGGGCGAATGAAAGTGTCAAGTCGGCGTACAAACAAGGAGTGGACCGATGCAACACGCACTATGCTCGGCGACGCTGCTGAAGAGCTATTTGCTGACCAAGGCTACACTTTGGTTTCCGCAGAAGCGATCGCTCGCAAGGCGGGTGTGACGCGCGGCGCAATTCAGTACCAATTCGGCGATCGGCGAGGCTTGTTCGCGCACGTACTGGATCAAGTGCTAGAGCGTCTTGCCGAGCGGCTCTTCACCGACACCATGAACCATACGCATGGGGTTCACGAAGTTGCAGTTGGGACGAAGCTTTTCGCCGATGCCATCGCAGACGCAACTATTCAACGTATCGTCCTGATAGATGGTCCAGCGGTCCTTGGTTGGGCCGACTGGCGTTCTCGTTGTGGGCGGATTGGTTTGCCACTTCTCTCGCACGGGCTGGATCACTGGGCAGAGGCCGGCATAATTGCCGCTGACGAAGTCGCAGGCATGGCCGATTTACTGCTTGCAGCTTTACTGCACGCTGGCCTCGCGGCTACGAACGGCGACGACCAGCCCATGCTGGTGCTGCATCGTGTAATTGACAGGCTCAGCAAAGGCCCAAGCTAACAGCGCTATAATCGGTCGGCTCTGACACCGCCAAATCGCTTACACTTTCTTGCGGTGCAGCGAGTATCAGAAACGCCTATCGCAATGTCCGGTTTCGACGGTCCTCCGAACCGCCCTAAACGGCAATAACTGGCGCATTTGAGACCGGCGGCACTTCGGCAATGGTTGGCCGAAGAACGAACCCGCTCCGCGGGAGGTTTGTGCTTGATGGTCTGGGGGCATGGATTTGGGTTGATTGCGATTTTGATTGAAGA
>JAJTGP010000083.1 GCA_021299265.1 Hyphomonadaceae bacterium
GCGGATTTCAACATTGCGCCTTTCCGACCTCAAGGGATCAGAGTCGAACTCCGGCGCCCTTGAAAACTGCAGCTTAAGAGAAAATGGCTTGGACCTGTATTGATTGACGAAGCCCTGAACGCTGGAGAGGATCTCGCCGCGCCGGGTAGGTGTCGCATCGCCAAGCCGGAAGCGCAGGCCTTCAGAACCTTCGCCACCAAACCGTCCGGGCGCAACATCAGGACCAGCTCCCTTCAGGAGATAATAATAGGCTCCGGTAAATCCCGTTGAGAGTCCAGTTACACCAAGCGCATGGGTTATCCGGTTTCCTTCCGCCATCAGGCGATCATGGCGCGTACGTGCGATCGTGTGCATCTCAGTGAGTGCTGCCTGAGTTGCGTTCCAGTCCGCTATCATCGACGCGTTCAGTTTGCGCACAATGTCCTCCCACATGTCGAGATCTGACAATGCGGCGCGCACTTCCTGAAGATCGGAAGACTTCTCCCCTTTGTTACTGACCTCCGCAGCCGCCGCGAAAGCCGCATTGCGCTTCCGGATGAAGGCTTCGCTCAACTCATTTTCATGCGAGACGATCGTCGATTTCCAATTGTAAAGCGCTGTGCTAAATAGTCCGCTTCCGGCTTGGATCTGATCAAATGCCTCCTGCAGATCTTCGGCCAACAACCTAACGCGCTGGATCGCCTCGTTGAGAGCAGACTTCAGCCTGTTGATGGCGACGTTGAGTTCTTGCTCCTTGGCTGCGATCTGTTCAGCCGTTGCCCGAATGATCGACTGGCCGGAATGGGGAAAGCTTTCACCCTTCGCGAGGATCTGGGAGCGGGTCTGATTGCATCCCGAGCAGAACATGCCATTGCGAAACTCGTCGAGGACAGAATCCTTGTTGATCTCTGCCTTGTTTACTTGGTTCTTCAGGTCGCTCTCGTTCGACACCAGCCGATTATGCTCGTTTCCGCCCGCCTGCACTTTGGAAAACAGCCTCTCCAACGCATCGGCTACCGTGACGAACCAGGAGCGCGCACTCCCGTCCCGTGGCGCTACGCCGCGAACGAACGCGCTTCCAGCCGCAGACGATGTACTCTGGCCCATTCTAGAGGGATCGAGCAGTTGAGCATTCGCGGGCATTGCTATCGTGATTGCCGGAAGCGACGCCGCGCCCAGCAAAAAACGCCGTTTCGACAATAGGCTTACTACCGGCTTCGCCTCATTCATTATGGGTGCGCTGCATTTCGGTCGCGGCATTTTAACTCCCTAAACCAGAAAAATTTCAAACTGTGTTTTGCGCTTAGCCGCTCTTTGTAAATAGTTTTTTTAGGCTGCGTCAATTATCCAAACATCAGCCAGACGCGTTCAAATTCAAAGATAAGCCGGTAACTTGATTTCCTGCAAGCGCCAAATGCCAGCAAGTTACACCTGAGTAAGCCTTTCTCATATCCGAGGTTAGAATGTACTGAGTGAAGATAACCTGCTTCCAACCGGTTGGGGGTAAAATTGCCAATTCTTTTGGTTTGCATGATATGATCGGGAACAGATCGGAGTTGGTTGAGGACTGCTATCATCCTGATTATTCTCTTCAACCTTCGGATGGTTCAAGTTATCGGCCCCCAAGTTGTTCTACCCACGTTAGTCGCGGTGGCGCTTCTCATCTCGATCCAGTGCGATCACGGTCTGCAAATCGTATCGAACATGAACCAAGTCCACATAAATTAGATGGTTTTCGAATTGCGAGACTGCCGAATTAAGCTGCCGCTTAGAATCCAGCCATAAGTCTGCAGGATGTTCGACGGAGATGAAGCGCAACTAATCTGCCAACTGATGAATGTCCGCTTTAGGGAAGCCCAGAACTCGCCCTGATTGGAAACGACTGGCGCAAAGCAGACCAAAAGCTATCTGCAGAAATAGATGTGCTCCGCGTCCTAAAGATTGATCCCAATAAAAATGATCGAAGGCTTACTCATTCTCCCAATTCAACCAATACCGCGCATTTCGATTTTCACCTGTTCGTATTATGGCACCGAGATCGACCAAATTGACGAGATCACGGGTTGCCGTGGCGGGGGAAGCGCCGGTGATTTTCTGATAGTTGGACGCGCTCATTCCCCCTTCAAACCCAGATGGCCCTGCCTCAAATAGGCGCAGAAGTGCTCGTTCTTGTCGCGCATTGATGCGAGATTGAAGTTCACTCAGCATCCTCGTCTTTGCGATGACAAAGAGGACGCGCCGACGGGTGTTCTGTTGGGCGGCTAGTACGGTTTCACCAAACCAGTCGATCCAGGGATCGATCTTATTTGAAAGGCTCGCCTCATGCAGCTTAGCGTAATAGGCACGTCGGTGAAGCTTTATGGCCTCAGACAAAACCGTGAGGCTGGGTGCGCTAGTGGCTTGTGCTAGTGCAAGCTCTGCAATGGCGCGACCGATCCGCCCATTACCATCTTCAAAGGGATGTATAGATTCAAACCAAAGATGGGCGATTGCTGCGCGTGTCACAGTGGGCTGGGGCGCAGAACCCGTCGGGCTGCTTGATTTGAACCAATCGAGAA
>JAJTGP010000263.1 GCA_021299265.1 Hyphomonadaceae bacterium
CCTGAAGGGGTGTTTTCATCTCGAAGGCTTTGGTGCAGGCCCTGCCTGCACCAAAGGCCAACCTCGATTGCCCGGCCACGCTATTCAAAGCGGTTGGGTGACCAGACTGGGCACCAAAGAGCGTCCAGATAAAAGCGTCTTTTTCCAACCACAGCGGCCACTCGCTCCCCTTTCCCAATAGGAGAGGGGAGAGCGGCAACGCTGCCGCATGCGCCGATGTGTCCCGAAGGGACTGAAGGGGTAAAAGCGCCTTTAGTTATCCAAGAAGCTGCGTAGTTTCCGTGACCGCGAAGGATGCTTGAGTTTGCGCAGGGCTTTGGCTTCGATTTGGCGGATGCGTTCGCGGGTTACGCTGAACTGTTGACCGACTTCTTCCAATGTGTGGTCGGTGTTCATGCCGATGCCAAAGCGCATGCGCAGCACGCGTTCTTCACGTGGCGTCAGACTGGCCAGAACCCGCGTGGTGGTTTCGCGCAGGTTGGACTGAATGGCGGCTTCCACGGGCAGGATCGCATTCTTGTCTTCAATGAAGTCACCCAGATGGCTATCTTCCTCGTCCCCGATTGGGGTTTCAAGGCTGATCGGCTCTTTGGCAATCTTCATGACTTTGCGGACTTTTTCCAAAGGCAGGCCGAGCTTTTCAGCCAATTCCTCTGGCGTTGGTTCGCGACCAATCTCATGCAACATCTGGCGCGAGGTGCGGACCAGCTTGTTGATCGTCTCGATCATATGCACGGGAATACGAATCGTGCGCGCTTGGTCGGCGATGGAGCGGGTGATGGCCTGACGGATCCACCAAGTCGCATAGGTCGAGAATTTATAGCCGCGACGATATTCGAACTTATCGACCGCCTTCATCAAACCAATATTGCCCTCTTGAATGAGGTCGAGGAATTGCAAGCCACGATTGGTGTATTTCTTGGCAATCGAGATCACCAAGCGGAGGTTGGCTTCCACCATTTCCTTCTTGGCCTGACGGGCTTCGCGCTCACCCTTTTGCACGGTTTGGACGATGCGACGGAATTCATCGATCGGCACGCCGGTTTCTTGGGCGAGGGTGAAAATCTCTTGACGGATTTCATCCGCCCGGTCGCGTTGATCCACCGCAAAGCGGGTCCACGACTTGGTCTTTTCCTTGACGGTGTCGAGCCAGCTTGGGTCCATTTCATGGCCTTGATAGGCCTTGGCGAAATCTGGACGGCCAATGCCACAGCTTTCCGCCAGACGCATCAATTTGCCTTCCAAACCGATGGAGCGCTTGTTGATCGTATAAAGCTGTTCGACCAGTGCCTCGATCCGGGCATTGTTGAGCTTAAGGCTCTTCAGTTCGTCGATGATGCTGCTCTGCAAAGCATCCATCGCGGCCATGTCGTCATCGGTGATCGATACACCGCGAATACGGGCGTCAAGGGAGCGATCCTTAAGCGCACGGAAGGCGTCAAAGTGGGCAGCAACCGTATCAAGGATGCCCATAATGCCATCGCGCAATTCGCCTTCCATGGCCGACATAGACAAGGCAGCGCCTTCGTCTTCTTCGGCTTCAGCGCGGGCCGCACGAGCAGCACGCGCGCCATCTTCATCATCTTCGTCATCGCTGTTGGAGATGACTTCTTCTTCTTCCTCTTCCTCTTCTTCGACCACGGGTGGCGCATTTTCTGCCCCATAGGTCGCTTCAAGGTCGATGATTTCACGCAAGAGGACGCGACCGGTCTGCAATTCGTCGCGCCACACCATGATGGCTTCAAAGGTCAACGGGCTTTCGCACAAGCCGCGGATCATGGCGTCGCGGCCTGCCTCGATACGCTTGGCGATGGCAATTTCGCCTTCGCGCGACAAAAGCTCTACCGCGCCCATTTCCCGTAAATACATGCGGACGGGATCGTCGGTACGGTCTTGGCCTTCTTTGGTATTGCCGGTTTGAATGACGACAGCCGAGCTGGACGAAGAGACGGTCGCGACTTCGCCACCTTCTTCTTGCGCGTCTTCTTCTGCTTCAATCAGATTGACGCCCATTTCGCTCAATTGAGCCATCACGTCTTCAATTTGCTCAGACGTGAAATCTTCCGACGGTAGAATTTTGTTGAGTTCGTCGACCGTGACCCAGCCACGTACTTTGCCAGCTTTGATGAATTTCTTCACCGCAGCATTGTTCAAGTCCAGAAGTGGCGCATCGGGGGTCTCTGCGGATTGCGCTTCTTCAACTTTTTCTACCATGAATGTGCCGCCTCTTGGTTCCGTCATGTCGTCACATGACGCACCTGATTGCCATAATAAATCCCTGCCAGCCTGTCTTTTAACGACAATCTGGCACGAACCCGATTTTCCTGCCCCTATAGCTGATCTTTTTGAAAAGGTCAGCTAGCGGTGCCTGTCCAGTTTACCGTTGAAAACAACGGCACAGCCAGCCCGTACTGCTTGAAGTACGCGCCGACTTTCTAATCTTCTGCCGGCAGAGAGAAACCCTCTCCCCCGACGATGGATACTCCAGCGGAGCTGGTCTCATCGGCGCGCAGCGCACGGCGCTCACCAACCAGACGCTTCAGCCGCTCAAACGCTGCTTCATCGCCACTGCCCGCCGCAGATACGGCTTCGGCTGCGTCCGACGCCAGAGCCCGATGGGTCTCCAAACGCTGCAGCGCGATCAGCCAAGCACGCTTGGCCTCCTCCACACTCAGCTCAGGCCGCGCATGGGGGTTGACCGGCGACCGCCGCGCTTCATCGAGAAAGCGCACAGCTTCACTTTGACCTAATTGGTTCAGATGGAGACGAACGCTCTCAAAATCAATAGTCGTTCCCGCATGATGCAGGTCTAAAAGACCGTGGCGCAGTAAATTCAGGCCTTGATGGTCGAGTACAAGGCCGGCAAACGCCTCTTCATGGCTTTCAAGAAGCTCAGGCCGCAGCAAGGGGGCCGTGACGATGTCCACCAAAGTTCGCTTGGGGCGCACGGTTCCAGCCTTGATTTTCAAGCGTAATTCGGCTGTCGCGCTGCCGATCGGGCCGGTGTCGCCCCCCTTCCCGCGTGCCTTGGGTACAAAGGCTGGCCGAGCGGCGGGCGCAAATAGCGCATCGAGATTGCGGCGCATGTCTTCATTGAGTTCACGCTGTAAATCAGCGTCCGTGACTTGGCCTGTGAGCTGCCGCAAGCGCTTGCGCAGACCCGCGCGCGCTTCTGCCGTTACCAATGGCTCGCGCTCCTGTTCGCGCTGGAACAAAAAGCTGCCGAGCGCCAGAGCCGATTCCAGAACCGCTTCGATGCCCGCTGCGCCTTTGGCCTTGATCATATCGTCGGGGTCTTGGCCTTCGGGCAAAAAGCCAAAGGCCAAGGTCTTGTCGGCCGACACCAGCGGTAAGGCGCGATCGAGCGCGCGCTCTGCCGCCTTAAGGCCTGCTTTATCGCCATCAAAGCACAGGATGGGCCGCTTAGACGCTTTCCAGATCAGGCCTAATTGGTCTTCAGTCAGGGCCGTACCCAAAGGTGCCACAGCCGCAAAGCCCGCGCGCTCCAGCGCAATCACGTCCATATAGCCTTCGGCAACCAATATGGGCTTGTCCTTGGCGGCGGACCGCGCCTGCGCATAGCGGTAGAGATTGCGGCTTTTGTTGAAGACGGGACTGTCGGGGCCATTGAGATATTTGGGTTGCCCATCGGGGTCGAGCGTGCGGGCCCCAAACGAGACCGTACGATCGCGTGTGTCCGCAATGGTAAACATCACCCGGCCCCGGTAAAAATCAAACGGGCTGCTGCCATCATCGGGCATTTTTAATAGGCCTGCATCGACCAGATCGGCTAATTGGTGGCCACCTTGGGTCAGCCGATCTTTCAGCCAAGTCCGACTATTGGGGCTAAAGCCCAGACCGAAACGATCCCAATCAGCCTCATTCAAGCCACGCTTGGTCAAATAGCCACGCGCTTTAGCGCCTTCCGGGCTGCGCAGCGCTTGGGCAAAGGCGGCACGTGCGGCATCCAAGGCATTGGTTAGGCGCTTGGCTTGATCGTCCTTGGTGACGGCCTCTGGGTCGCGGGCGGGCAGTGGAATACCAAGGTCCCGGGCCAAACGTTCTACCGCTTCGGGGAAAGGCACATTTTCGGTCGCGATGATAAAGTCGATGGCATTGCCGTGCTGGCCACAGCCAAAGCAATGATACGTGCCCTTGGCGTCGACGGCATGGAAACTGGGCGTCGCCTCATTATGAAATGGACAACAGGCCCACATATCGCCGCGCGAAAGATTGGACTTACGCTTATCCCACGTCACTTTGCGACCGACCACATCCAGAATGGAGGCGCGCGTCAGCACTTCGTCAATAAAGGGGCGGTCAAAGCGGGACATCTAAA